>NZ_CP022415.1:3247677-3572445 GCF_002222635.1 Pseudosulfitobacter pseudonitzschiae
ACCGTGTCGAACTGTCGGAACGGGTGTTGCAACTGTTCCTGAATCACGCCCTGCGCGACGGTTTCTTTCATGCCGACATGCATCAGGGCAATCTCAAGGTTGCGGCCAACGGTGACATTATCGCCTATGATTTTGGCATTATGGGCCACATCGACGAATACACCCGCCGCGTCTACGCCGAGATTCTCTTTGGCTTTATCCGCAAGGACTATAAACGCGTTGCCGAGGTCCACTTTGAAGCGGGCTATGTGCCCGCCGACAAGGATGTTGACGAATTTGCCCGCGCGTTGCGTGCTGTGGGCGAACCGATCTTTGGCATGGACGCCACCCGCATTTCGATGGCGCGGCTGCTCAGCTATCTGTTCGAGGTCACCGAACGCTTTGGCATGGAAACCCGTACGGAACTGATTTTGCTGCAACGCACGATGGTGGTGGTCGAAGGTGTTGCGCGGTCGCTGAACCCGCGCATGAACATCTGGGAAGTCGCCAGCCCGATTGTCACCGACTATATCAAGACATCCATCGGCCCGCGCGCAGTGCTGGGTGATCTAGGCAAAACGGCAATGGTTCTGGCCCGTTTCGGTCCTCGACTGCCCGGATTGGTCGAGGCGGCGTTGGTGCGTCAGGCCAAGGATGAGGTGCCGCCGCACCGGCCCTTTTGGCGCTGGATCGTTCTGGCCGGTGTCTGCGGTATGATTGGCGGTGGTGCACTGTTTACTTTGGCCCAACACCTTTAGTGAAACGCCCGAAGACGACGGGGGCACAAAGCCCCCGACGTCCGGTCAAGCGATGCGTTCGATGGCCAGTGCGATGCCCTGACCGCCACCGATGCACATGGTTACCAGCGCGCGTTTGCCACCAATCCGCTCCAGTTCGTACAGCGCCTTGACCGTGATGATCGCACCTGTTGCCCCGACCGGGTGGCCCAACGCGATTGCGCCGCCGTTCGGGTTTACCTTGTCGGGGTCCAGACCCAGATCGTTGCTGACCGCAAGCGCCTGTGCGGCAAAGGCTTCGTTGCTTTCGATCACGTCAAAGTCGGCGACCGACAGGCCGGTTTTTTCAAGCAGTTTGCGCACGGCAGGGATCGGGCCGATGCCCATAACTTCGGGGCGCACGCCCGCGTGGGCATAGCCGATGATGCGGGCCTTGGGCTTTAGCCCTGCCTTTTGTGCCGCTTCTGCCGTTGCCAGAACAACCGCCGCCGCGCCGTCGTTGATGCCGCTGGCATTGCCTGCGGTTACTGTACCGTCTTTGCGGAAAACTGTACGCAATCCCGACAGCGCGTCGATGCTGGTGGCTTTTGGATGTTCGTCAACTTCGAAGGGCACCATATCGCGTTTGACGCGCACTTCGACGGGCGTGATCTGGCTGGCAAACCGGCCTTCGGCAATCGCCGTTGCCGCGCGTTCCTGACTGAGCAGGGCAAATGCATCTTGCGCTGAACGTGACACGCCATGTTCGTCCGCTACGTTTTCCGCCGTTACGCCCATGTGTCCGGTGCCAAAGGGGCAGTTCAGCGTGCCCAGCATCATATCAAGTGCTTGCACATCGCCCATTTTTGCACCCCATCGGGTTGCCGGCACGATGTAGGGGCTGCGCGACATATTCTCGGCGCCGCCTGCCAGTCCGAAATCGGCGTCGCCCAGCATCAGGGATTGCATCACCGATACAATTGCCTGCACGCCCGAGCCGCACAGCCGGTTTACGTTCATCGCCGGTGTGGTGTCGGGCACGCCTGCCTGCATTGCGGCGACGCGGCTTAGGTACATGTCGCGCGGTTCGGTGTTGATGACGTTGCCAAATGCCACATGACCGATTTGTGCGCCCTCGACGCCCGAGCGTTCCAGCGCCGCCTTGGCTGCTGTTGCGCCAAGATCGACTGTGGGTGTTCCTGCCAGTGATCCGCCGAAGGTGCCGATTGCGGTGCGCGCGCCGTCCAGAATTACGATGTCTTGCATGATCTGATCCTTTTGCTTTGCTGATGTTATGGTGCGCTTGCCCGCCGATGTCAGCCGCAACGTGCCGTCAGTTGACAGCGGGCAGTGCCCCGCGCATATCTTCCGCCATGACGGATGACACTGACGCAATACTGACCCGCCTGCCCAGTCGCCTGAAAGAGGCGCGGCGCGCCCAAGGCTTGTCATTGGATGCTGTGGCAAAGCTGTCGGGCGTCAGCCGCTCGATGGTCAGTCAGATCGAACGCGGCGAAAGCAGCCCCACCATTGCAACCCTTTGGAACCTGACCCGCGCGTTACAGGTGGATTTTGCAGGTCTTCTGGATGGCGATGCAGCCACCGCCCGCATCGAAGTGCTGCGCAGTGCAGACGTTCCGACCATCGAAAACCGTGGCAGCGGCTGCCGCATCCGCATTCTGTCACCGCCCGAAGAGGCAGGTCATCACGAGGTGTACGAGTTGCGCTTTGCCGAAGGCGGTGTGTTGGACAGCCAGCCCCACACCCGTGGCGCGCGCGAGTATCTGACAGTGATCGACGGCACGCTGGAGGTCACCAGCGCCGAAACCACGCAGACCATTGGCGCAGGCGACACCGCCAGATATGCCGCCGATGTACCGCACCGCATCAGCGCCACCAGCGCCGCGCGTGCCTTTCTGGTGGTACAGAACGCCTGATTGCACAATCCAGTATACCGGACAAAAATCCGTGATACAGAAATCCTCTATTTCGGAATCAATTCCGGTATGCTAGAAGTGATGGCAAACAGGAGCCGTCCATGACCCAAGCATTTCTTTCCTACATCACCGACACCTTGGCCCAGATTGATGCCGAGGGATTGACCAAGGTCGAACGTTTGATCACCTCGCCTCAGGGTGGTAAAATTCAGGTCGCGGGCCGCGAGATGATCAATCTGTGTGCCAACAACTACCTTGGGCTGGCCAACCACCCCGATCTGATCCGCACGGCCTGTGATACGATGCAGCCCAAGGGCTTTGGCATGGCGTCGGTTCGGTTCATTTGCGGCACGCAGGACATGCACCGCACGCTGGAACAAAAACTGGCGGCGTTTCTGGGCAAGGACGATTCGATCCTGTTTGCCGCTTGTTTCGACGCCAATGGCGGTCTGTTCGAGCCGCTTCTTGGCCCCGAGGACGCAATCATTTCGGATGCGCTGAACCACGCGTCGATTATCGACGGCATCCGTCTGTGCAAGGCCAAACGCTATCGCTATGCCAACAGCGACATGGCCGACCTTGAGGCGCAGTTGAAACAGGCCAAGGCCGACGGCGCACGGTTCATCATGATTGCGACTGATGGCGTGTTCAGCATGGACGGGTATTTGGCGAACCTGCCCGGGATCACTAAACTGGCCGAGGCCTATGGCGCTTTGGTCATGGTCGACGACTGCCACGCCACCGGATTTATGGGGCCGAAGGGCGCGGGCACCCCGTCGCATTTCGGTGTTGATGTCGACATTCTGACCGGCACGCTGGGCAAAGCGCTGGGTGGCGCGATCGGTGGCTATATTGCAGGTCCGCAACCGGTCATCGACCTGCTGCGCCAACGCGCGCGGCCCTATCTGTTTTCGAACGCCTTGCCGCCTGCGATCGTCGCCGCAGGGATCGAGGCGCTGCGCCTGGTCGAGGAGGGCGATGCTCTGCGCGCGCAACTGTTCGAAAACGCTAAATACTGGCGCGACGGTCTGGAAAGCCTCGGCTTTGATCTGCTGGCGGGCGAACACCCGATCATTCCCGTGATGCTGGGCGAGGCGCAACTGGCGCAGGATATGGCAACGAAACTCTATGATGAAGGGGTCTATGTCTCGGGGTTTTTCTTTCCAGTGGTGCCGCGCGGTCAGGCCCGCATTCGCACCCAGATGAACGCAGCCCTGACCCGCGCCGATCTGGATCAGGCGCTGGCAGCCTTCGAAAGGGCAGGCAAAGCCTGTGGTGTGATCTGATGAAGTCCAATGAAATGAAAGCCCTGTCTAAACTGCACGCCCGCGAAGGGCTGTGGATGGTGAACGCGCCGGTGCCCGAGATCGGGCCCGATGATGTGCTGATCAAGATCAACAAAACCGGCATTTGCGGCACCGATATTCACATCTGGAACTGGGACGACTGGGCGCAGAAAACCGTGCCGGTGCCGATGATCACCGGTCACGAATTTGCAGGCGAGATCGTCGAGATCGGACGCGATGTGCAAGGGTTGGAATTGGGCCAGCGCTGTAGTGGCGAGGGGCACTTGATCGGCACCCAAAGCCGCCAGAGCCGCGCGGGGAAATTCCATCTTGATCCGGCGACACGCGGCATCGGTGTGAATGAACAGGGCGCTTTTGCCCAATACCTGCGGCTGCCTGCGTTTAACGTGGTGCCGCTGCCCGACGAAATCAGCGACGATATCGGTGCGATCCTTGATCCGTTGGGCAACGCGGTTCACACCGCGCTGAGCTTTGATCTGATCGGCGAGGATGTGTTGATTACGGGGGCCGGCCCCATCGGGATCATGGCCGCTGCCGTGGCCCGTCACGCGGGGGCGCGTCATGTGGTGATCACGGATGTGAACCCCGACAGGTTGGCGCTGGCGTCGCAGGTGGCCGATGTGGTGCCGGTGAATGTGACGCAAGAGTCGTTGCAGGATGTGATCCCGCGTCTGAAGATGAAACAGGGCTTTGACGTGGGTATGGAAATGTCGGGCAACCAGCAGGCGCTGGACCAGATGGTCGAAGCGATGACGATGGGCGGGCGGATCGCCATGCTGGGCATCCCGCCGGGCAAAAGCCCCGTCGATTGGAGCCGGATCGTGTTCAAGGCGATCACCATCAAGGGCGTTTATGGCCGCGAGATCTTCGAGACTTGGTACAAGATGATTGCAATGCTGGAAAACGGTCTGGACGTGTCCCGGGTGATTACGCACCGGTTTCATGTGGACGACTTCAAGGCTGGCTTTGCCGCAATGAAATCGGGACAAAGCGGCAAGGTCGTTCTGGACTGGACGTAAAAGACCGGATCAGGGCGTAAGTGGCACGCGTCCATCGGCTGTCAAAGTCCAGCATGTGCGCCCCTCGAATACAGCGGCGGTCATCGGTTTGCCATATCCGGCACCCGTATCCAGATTGACGCGGTTGCCGTAATGGGTGGCCACGTCAACGGGCGTGTGGCCATGCACGATTAGTTTGGGATGTGGGGTCGTGACCTTGTGAAACTCGTCACGAATCCAGATCAGGTCGTGTTCGGTTTGCTGGTCAAGCGGCACATCGGGACGGATGCCTGCGTGGCAAAAAAACAGGTCTTCCGTCTCGTGGCTCAGCTTGCACTGCGCGATGAAGTCCAGGTGCGCCTGCGGAACGGATTCAAGCGCTTCGGCGTGAACTGCGGTCTGACGGTTTTTGACTGTGAATTCGATGCCATAAGACGCCAGCGTCGTGTCACCGCCCAGACGCGGGTGCAGCCAGTACAATTCGACCGGTAAATAGGCCTCTTGGCGGGGATAATCCTGCATCCACCAATCGAACATGCGGTCGTGGTTGCCCAGCAAAAAGGTCCAGTCGCGGCCTGCGTCACGGCCCGCGATCAGAGTATCAAGCACGGCACAGCTGTCTGCACCACGGTCGATATAGTCGCCCACAAACACAACACGTGCATCAGCGCCGCCATCCGCCTCGATCAGGTCAAGGATGCGGGTCAGCTCTCCCAATTGTCCGTGAATGTCGCCGACGGCATAGATGGGCTGGGTCATGGGAAATCCTTGAGGCTGTGAAATGCGTTCAAGGGTGGAATAGGCGGGGCAGTCCAAGGGTGCAAGAGACCGGCGCATGCCTCGTACCGGATCGGCAAAGTTGCGTGTCTCTTTCAGGTCGAAGCAGCATTTGGCGGCCCTGTCCGTGCAAGGCCGCCAAAAATTTGTGCGTCAGGAAACCATGAATTCCAGCGGTTTGACCTGATTAAACATACCGGTGCCTTCCAGCGTTTTCAGAACGTCGTGGGGCAGCGCGTCGTCGATATAGAGCAGGGCAATCGCCTCGCCGCCCGCTTCGTTGCGGCCAAGGGTAAAGTTGGCGATGTTCACGCCGTTCTTGCCCATTGTGTTGCCCAACAGGCCAATGATCCCCGGAACGTCGTTGTTGGTGGTGTACAACATGTGCTGGCCGATCTCGGCGTCGATATTGATGCCTTTGATCTGGATAAAGCGCGGCTTGCCGTCGCTGAACACTGTACCAGCCACCGAACGCTCGCGTTTGGCGGTCACCACTGTCACTTTGACATAGCCGTCGAAGACGCCCGATTTGTCCTGATTGGTGGTGCTGATCTGGATGCCTTTTTCACGGGCAACCACAGGGGCCGAAACCATGTTCACATCGGGGTTGGCGCGTTTCATGATACCCGCGACAACGCCACAGTTCAGCGCGTCAAGGTTCATCGACCCGACAGAGCCGTCGTACAGGATGTTGATCGCGCGGATCGGCTCGTCGGTCATCTGGCCGATGAACGACCCCAGATGTCCGGCCAGCGTCAGCCATGGACCCATTACCTTTGCCTCTTCTGCCGTGACCGATGGCATGTTCAGTGCGTTTTCAACTGCGCCGGTCAGCAGATAATTTGCCATCTGCTCGGCCACTTGCAGCGCCACGTTTTCCTGTGCCTCGGATGTCGCAGCCCCCAAATGTGGGGTGCAGACGACGTTGGGCAGGTTGAACAGCGGGTTTTCCGTTGCAGGCTCGACCTTGAACACGTCAAAGGCGGCACCGGCGACATGACCCGATTTCAGGGCGTCGGCCAGAGCTTCTTCGTCCACCAGACCACCGCGGGCACAGTTGATGATGCGCACGCCCTTCTTGGTCTTGGCCAGATTTTCGCGCGACAGGATGTTGGCCGTCGATTCGGTATAGGGAACATGCAGCGTGATGAAATCGGCACGCGCCAGCAGCTCGTCTAACTCGACCTTTTCAACACCCATATTGTCGGCTTTTTTGTTGCTCAAGTAGGGATCGTAGGCCACGACTTTCATTTTCAGTCCACGTGCACGGTCGCAGACGATGCCACCGATGTTGCCCGCACCGATAACACCCAGCGTTTTGCCGGTCAGCTCGACACCCATGAACTTGGACTTTTCCCATTTGCCCGCGTGCGTCGATGCCGATGCTTCAGGAATTTGGCGGGCAACGGCGAACATCATCGCGATGGCGTGTTCTGCGGTTGTGATCATGTTGCCAAACGGCGTGTTCATCACGATCACGCCCTTTTTCGATGCCGCGTCCTTGTCGACGTTGTCGGTGCCGATACCGGCGCGCCCGACGACTTTCAGGTTGTCGGCAGCAGCAAGGATTTTTTCGGTCACCTTGGTGGCCGAGCGGATTGCCAGACCATCATATTTGCCGATCACTTCGGCCAGCTTGTCTTTATCCTTGCCCAGATCGGGCTGGAAATCGACCTCGATGCCGCGGTCTTTGAAGATTTGCACAGCTGCGTCGCTGAGTTTGTCGGAGATAAGTACCTTGGGAGCCATGTCAGTGGTCCTTCATTGAATAAACGGGGGATATGACGGGGCGACCGTACTTTGCCTGTCGGGCAAATGGGTTCGTGGTCACCCCGTCTGGATTATGCGTTGATTTCAGTCTCGAAGGCCCATTCCAGCCAGGGCAGCATCGCGTCGATGTCCGCAGTTTCGACTGTACCACCGCACCAGATGCGCAGGCCGGCAGGTGCATCGCGATAGGCGCCGATGTCCAGCGCCACGTCAGCGTCGGCCAGCCGGCTCGCCACAGCCTTGGCAAAGGCAGCGCCGTCGGTGATGCGGGCATCGTTGAATTTCAGGCAGACGGATGTGTTCGAGCGGATCGCGGGATCAGCGGCCAGAAATTCGATCCAGTCGTGCGTGTCGACGAAATCGGCGATGGCTTTGGTGTTTGCATCGGCCCGTGCGATCAAACCCTTCAAGCCGCCAACGGTGCGCGCCCATTCGAGCGCTTGCAGGTAATCCTCGACGCACAGCATCGACGGGGTGTTGATGGTTTCACCCTTGAAGATACCCTCGATCAGCTTGCCGCCTTTGGTCATGCGAAAGATTTTCGGCAGGGGCCAAGCGGGTGTATAGCTTTCCAGACGTTCCACGGCGCGGGGGCTGAGGATCAGCATGCCGTGCGCCGCTTCGCCGCCCAGCACCTTTTGCCAGCTGAACGTGGTCACATCCAGTTTGTCCCATGGCAGGTCCATCGCGAATGCGGCGCTGGTCGCGTCGCATAGGGTCAGGCCCGCACGGTCTGCGGGGATTGCATCGCCGTTTGGCATACGCACGCCCGAGGTGGTGCCGTTCCATGTAAAGCAGACGTCGTTGTCGTAGTTCAGCGCGGCCATATCCACGATCTCGCCGTATTCGGCGGTGTGGGTGGTGGCGTCGATTTTCAGCTGTTTGACCACATCAGTGACCCAGCCTGCGCCAAAGCTCTCCCAAGCGACCATCTGGGCAGGGCGTTCACCCAGCAGCGACCACATCGCCATTTCAAAGGCGCCGGTGTCGGATGCGGGAACGATGCCGATGCGGTAGTCGGCAGGCACGCCGAGAATCTCGCGGGTGTCCTCAATTGCCTTCAACAGCTTGGCTTTGCCAACGGCTGCACGGTGCGAACGGCCCAAAGGCGCGTCGGACAGGTTGTTCAGATTGAATACGGGGGGTTTGGCACAGGGGCCGGAAGAAAAACGCGGGTTGGCCGGCCGCGTTGCCGGTTGGTCAATAGCCATTGCTGGTATCCTCACAGATAATCGCCCTTCGTTGGGGAAGGGTGTCCCACCGACGCGTCTAAGGGCGTCTGGTGGGTGGCGCAATGGGGAAAACGCGACTATAGCGCCGCTTGAACAGCTTTTTGCGACATGGATGGAGCGGATCGGAAACATGGAAACTTTTATCTGTACGCTGATCGCGACCCGTGGCGCGCTGCAACCCGGACTGGCCGAGGCGTTGCGCAATGCCTGGGGCGGCGGTGCGGTGGACTGGTTGTCGCCGGACGAGGCGGCGGAATTCACGTTGGCGCAGATGCCCGACAACCGATGGGATGTCTGGTCCGACGTGCAAAAGCTGGGCGTCGATCTGGTAATCCAGCCCGCCGAAGGGCGACGCAAAAAGATGTTGCTGGCCGATATGGACAGCACGATGATCCAGCAGGAATGCATCGACGAGCTGGCCGATGCCGCTGGCGTTGGTGATTTTGTGAAGGACATTACCGCCCGCGCGATGAACGGCGAACTGGATTTCGAAGCGGCCCTGCGTGAACGCGTTGGCTTGTTGAAAGGGCTGGATGCCGCCGTGATTGATCAGGTTCTGGCCGAACGCATCACCTATATGCCCGGTGGTGCGACATTGTTGGCCACGATGAAGGCGAACGGTGGCCACGCGGCGTTGGTATCGGGCGGTTTCACAGCCTTTACCGGCGCTGTTGCGGCGCATTTGGGCTTTGACGAGAACCGTGCCAACACGCTGACCGTCGAAGGTGGCAAACTGACGGGCACCGTGGGCGAGCCAATCTTGGGCAAGCAGGCCAAGGTCGACGCGCTGGAACAGATCACTGCACGGCTGGGCATTTCCGAGGCCGATGTGATCGCCGTGGGCGACGGCGCCAACGATCTGGGCATGTTGCACCGCGCAGGCACCGGCGTGGCGCTGCACGCCAAGCCGGTGGTTGCTGCCGAATGCGATGTGCGGATCAACCACAGCGACTTGACGGCGCTGCTGTTCGTCCAAGGCTATGCGCGGTCCGAGTTTGTTTAGACCAGCGCAGGTGCCGCGCGCACGGCACCTGTCACCAGATCACGCCGGTTGCGGATCGGCGCGTTCAGGTATTTCAGCGTTTCGGGGTGATCTGGTTCCAGCACGCCCAGCTTGACCAGAATTGCGGCAATGGCGCACTCGGCGGCGCGGGTGCCGCCATCGTCGATTTTCAGCGCCACGCCCATCTTCAGCTCGGGGATGATGGCGATAAAGAACGCCTCGGCCCCGGTCTTGATCGCCACCTTGCCGCCCATCGCACGCATCAGGTTGGTACAGGCCCGACCTTCGCCAGCCACCAGATCGGGGTGCAGCATCATGGCGCTGCGCAACCGTTCTTCGGCACTGCCTGTGGGCGCGGCAGCGAAATGGGACATGGCGCGGGCCATACCGTGCAGGCTGGTGGCAAAATTCGGCGCGCTGCATCCGTCAATACCGAATCCGGGACTTGATTCGCCGGTGACACGCTCGAACGCCTCAAGGCAGGCGCGCTGCACCGCGTGGTCGGGATCAACATAGTCGGGGCCCGTGCCCAGATGTTTGTTTAGCGTCAGAAAGCCGCTGTGCTTGCCCGAGCAGTTGTTGTGCATCTGGCAGGGGCTTTCATGGGCGCGGATCAGCGCATTGCGCGCGTCGCGGTCGTCGGGTTCCTGCGGGCCGCAGCGGAAATCGCTGTCGTTCAAGCCCAAGTAATCCAGCCATTTTGTCACCCGATCCGTGTGAATCGCGGCACCGTTATGCGACGCGCAGGCCAGTGCCAGATGTTCTGTCCCAAGGCCATAGGCATCCGCCGCACCGCTTTCGATCAGCGGCAGCGCTTGAATCATCTTGGCCGACGATCGGGGCAGGATCATCTTGTGCGGATCACCCCACGTTTGAACGATCTGGCCGGTGTCATCGCAGACAACCGCGTGCCCGTGATGCACGCTTTCCAGAAACGGGTCACGCCAGACTTCGGCCATTGCAACAGGATTTGTCATAGTTCACCTCACAACTTGGCGATTTCCTGCCAATTTAGGTTTCGTGGGTCGCGGTTTTCGCGTTAATATGTTTCTTGTCGAGAAGATTTGAGGCAGTTGCAAGAGAAGGCCCCGACCAAGGGGTGACCGGCAATGCCCTGCGTATTGAGGCTAAGGACAGTCTGGAGGCTGGACAGATGGGATTTATGAAAACAACGGCGGGTGCTTTGGGCATGGCCGGACTGGCATTTACATTGGCTGTACAGTCTGCCGCCGCGCAAGATCAAAGCACCAACCGTGTTGCAGCCAAAACCGACTGGAGTGTCTTTGTCGAAGACAACCCGACCGAATGCTGGAGCGTGTCAACCCCGAAGGAAACCGTGAACACCCGTGACGGACGCGTGGTCGCCGCGACCCGCAGCCAGATTCTGTTGATGGTGTTCTATCGCCCCAGCGCCGAGGCCAAGGGGCAGGTTGCCTTTACCGGCGGTTATCCTTTTGCCAGCGGCAGCACGGTTAACCTGAACATCAGTGGCAACGAATTCGAACTGTTCACCGACGGCGAGTGGGCTTGGCCTGCGACTGCGGCTGATGACGGCAAGATTGTCACGGCAATGAAACGCGGGGCCGATGCGGTTGTTACTGGCGTGTCCGGACGGGGCACGACCACCAAAGACACATTTTCGCTGTTGGGCTTTACGGCCGCAGTGGAAGAAGCCGAAGGCCGCTGCGGCGGTTGACCGCGTCCGGTTCGCGGGGCGAATCCTTTTGATCCTGCCCCGCTTTCCTATATAGAGGCGCATCACCCGAACTGCGGAGTTGCCCGATGTCTGCCGATGCGCCGATTACCCAAGATGTTATGACCCTTCCACGCAAGCTGCCTGCGGGGCCCGTGAACCTTGTGGGAATGACGCGCCCCGCGATGCGTGATGCCCTGATCGCCCTTGGTACGCCGGAAAAGCAGGCCAAGATGCGCGTCGGGCAAATCTGGCAATGGATTTACCAGTGGGGCGTGCGCGACTTTGATGCGATGACGAACCTCAGCAAAGCCTTTCGTGCCGAATTGGCCGAGGCGTTTGTGATCGAAATCCCCGAGGTTGTTTCCAAACAGGTCAGCACCGACGGCACCCGCAAATGGCTGGTGCGCATTGCGGGCGGTCACGAGGTCGAGGTGGTCTATATCCCCGAAGAAGGGCGTGGCACGTTGTGCATTTCGTCCCAAGTCGGATGCACGCTGACCTGTTCGTTCTGTCACACCGGCACGCAAAAACTGGTACGCAATCTGACAGCAGGTGAAATCATCGGTCAGGTGATGATGGCCCGCGATGATCTGGACGAATGGCCCGAACATGGCAAACGCACTGAAGACGCCCGTTTGCTGTCGAACATCGTTCTGATGGGCATGGGCGAGCCGCTGTATAATTTTGAAAACGTGCGCGACGCGATGAAAATCGCGATGGACCCCGAGGGCATCCAGTTGTCGCGCCGCCGTATCACATTGTCGACGTCGGGTGTGGTTCCCGAGATTGCCCGAACCGCAGAAGAAATCGGCTGCCAACTGGCTGTTTCGTTCCATGCCACCACTGACGAGGTGCGCAACAAGCTGGTGCCGATCAACAAACGCTGGAACATCGCGGCACTTCTTGATGTGTTGCGCACCTATCCCAAGGTCAGCAATTCGGAACGGATCACGTTTGAATATGTCATGCTGGACGGTGTGAACGACAGTGATGAAGACGCCTATCGGTTGATTGAACTGATCCGGGGCATTCCGGCCAAGATCAATTTGATCCCGTTCAATGAATGGCCCGGCGCACCCTATAAACGGTCGTCGAACAACCGGATTCGTGCGTTTTCCGAGATTGTTTACAAGGCTGGCTATGCCAGCCCCGTGCGTAAACCGCGGGGCGAAGACATCATGGCGGCCTGTGGTCAGTTGAAGTCGGCAACCGAACGGGCGCGCAAGTCGCGGCGCGAAATTGCGGCAGAAACCGGGCTGAACTAAACTTCTGGGGGTATTTGTGTCTATGACGGACACGGTTGCCCCGAAGAAATCCTGATTGTGTACGATTGACGCCGATAAGTGCGGCCATCCTGAACCTGCAATTAAGCAAGTTCAGGAGAATTATAATGTCGAAATTTACAAAGACAGATGTACTGGTTGCTGCGCAGATTCTTGATCTGATCAAACAGGAACGCGCAAAAGCATTGTCCAAACGCGAGTGGCAGCACCGGATTGCCGGTTACGGCTATGGTATCCGTGATACGCAGCATGGCCAGATTGTTGAAACCCTGCCACACCATGTTCCGGTCTGCACGCTTCCGCCCGAGCTCGCAGCCTGATGGTCCGTCCGCATTCTTAGCGGCGGCGGCCTGCTGCGATGCCTTGGGCAATCCCTTGGGCAAATGCGACGGCCAGCGGTATCATGACGCTTGTGCCCGGCGCTCCTGCTTGAACGCCCAGTGTAGCCTCTAGGGTGGGTTTGGATACCGGCACGCGGGGTTTGCGGGCTAAAAACATCAAGATCAGGCCGGCGCCGAGAAAGGCGCAGCCGACGATGGCACAGGCTGTGATTGGGTCGGTGACTGTCAGCAACAGCATGAAGCCAGCAGCGCACAGGAACCCAAGGCCAATCAGGGCCATCAAACCACCCAGACCGCCCAGCGCGTAACGCTGGACGGCTTTGTGGATGCGGTAACGCAGTCCCAAAAACATGCTTTAGTTCCGGCGCGAGGTCATCAGACCCACAAGAAAGCCCAAGCCAGCGGCAATGCCGACAGCCATGACCGGCTGTTTGCGCACAGCCTCTTCTGCCTGACCATAATATTCTTCGGCCAGTTCCTGAACGTGATCGCTGGCTTCGTTGGCGCGCGCGCGCGCATAGGTTGCCTGATCCGAGGCCGAATTTTTCAGGTCCGACACGGATTGCTTAACCCGCGCCGACGCTTCGTCCCTTTTGTGGGCTGTCAGTTGACCCAGAAGCGAGGTCAACTGTGCAATATCCGATTTGATCAGTTCAAGCTGTGCGGACACGTCTGACGTGTCTGCTGTTTTGTTTTTGGTCGATGCTGCGGGGCTAGCCATCATTGTCTCCTGAATTTCATTTCTGCGGCACAACGCGCAGCCCCCACAGCATGTTCCATCTAGCGACCGGGTATTGAATCGCGGGGTAGGGTGGTTTCCCAGTTGTCGATCACTTTCACCGCCTCGTCTGCGGTTTCGACAAATCGGAACAGGTCCAAATCCTGCGCCGAGATGGTGCCCGCATCGGCCAGCGCGTCCCAGTTGATAATTTTTTCCCAAAAGGCACGGCCGAACAGCAAGAAGGGCACGCGCTCCATGCGGCCGGTCTGGATCAGTGTCAGCGCTTCGAACATTTCGTCCATCGTGCCGAACCCGCCCGGAAACACACAGATCGCGCGGGCCCGCATCAGGAAATGCATTTTGCGAATGGCAAAGTAATGAAAGTTGAAACACAGTTCGGGTGTGACGTATTCATTCGGGGCCTGTTCGTGCGGGAGCACGATATTCAGGCCGATTGATTTGCCGCCCGCCTCCATCGCGCCACGGTTGCCCGCTTCCATCACACCGGGGCCACCGCCGGTGACAATGACGTTTTCCTGTCCGTTATCGTCCATCGACTTGCGCGTCATCTGATGTGCGAATTCTTGGGCGACATCGTAGAAATGCGACAGATCGGCCAGCGTCCTGGTGCGGGCATTGTCCTTTTTGGCAGGGGCGGGAATGCGCGCGCCGCCAAACAGAACGATGGTGGACTTGATCCCCTGTTCGTCCAGCATCAGCGTGGGTTTCATTAGTTCAAGCTGCAACCGGACGGGGCGCAATTCTTCCCGACACAGGAAATCGTCGTCGGTAAAGGCCAGATGATAGGCGGACGAGCGCGTTTGCGGTGTATCAGGTACTTCTTTCGCCTTGGAGCGGTCGGCGCCAGCGTGGCGCAGCGGATGACGTGCGGTTTCGGTCATAGGTGTCTCCGGTGTGGTGTTGGGGGCAACATGCATGGGTTTGGCGACATTGACCACGCGATATTGGGCAGGCTGGTTTTCCCCTGCGCATTGCGCGGCAGGGCGTCAGACGGTAAAGGGGCTGAAACGCCCCAACTCTGGAATTTACACCATGTCCAACGCCCAACTTGAATCCTCTATCGAAGCCGCATGGGAAGAACGCGACAGCATCACCTCTGCCACCACAGGTGAAACCCGCGACGCCATCGAAGACACGCTGAACGCGCTGGACAGCGGCAAGCTGCGCGTCGCGGAAAAACAGGCCGACGGAACGTGGCATGTGAACCAGTGGGCCAAAAAGGCGGTTCTGTTGGGCTTTCGGATCAAGGACATGGAACAACAGGACGGCGGCCCCCAAGGCGGCGGCTGGTGGGACAAGGTCGACAGCAAGTTCAAAGGCTGGGGCGACAACCAGTGGAAAGCAGCAGGCTTTCGCGCCGTACCCAACTGCGTGGTCCGCAAGTCCGCCTTTATCGCGCCTGGTGTGGTGCTGATGCCATCCTTTGTGAACCTTGGTGCCTATGTTGACGAAGGCACGATGGTTGACACGTGGGCCACCGTGGGCAGCTGTGCGCAGATCGGCAAGAACGTGCACCTGTCCGGTGGCGTCGGCATTGGTGGTGTTCTGGAACCGATGCAAGCGGGTCCGACCATCATCGAAGACAACTGCTTTATCGGCGCGCGTTCCGAAGTTGTCGAAGGCTGCATCGTGCGTGAAGGGTCGGTTCTGGGCATGGGCGTATTCATCGGCCAGTCAACCAAGATCGTTGATCGCGAAACCGGTGAAGTCACCTATGGTGAAGTGCCTGCGGGTTCGGTTGTTGTGGCGGGTACCTTGCCGTCGAAGAACAATGTCAGCCTATATTGCGCTGTGATCGTCAAAAAGGTCGATGCCAAGACACGCTCTAAAACCTCGATTAACGAACTGCTGCGCGACTGACGGAACCAAATGCGCCTTTGCCAGTTGTCTCTTTAACATAGATATTAGGAGAGACATCATGACAGGTATAGGCTGGTTTGCTGCCATTATCGTAGGGGCCATTGCGGGTTGGATTGCTGAGAAAATCATGAATTCCAGCATGGGTCTGCTTGCCAACATCGGCTTGGGGATCGTTGGTGCGCTTGTTGCCAACTTCCTGTTGGTTGCCATTGTCGGTTCGACACTGGGCGGCTGGATTGGCCAGTTGGTTGTGGGTGTGATTGGTGCATGTTTGCTGATCTGGATCACTCGGTTGATCCGCGGTCGTGCCTGAACCCTTTTCAGGGCGACAATAACACGCTAGGGCTGCCGTAACTTCATGCGGCGGCTCTTTTTATGTCTGATACCAAAAAACCAAAGAAACCCTCGCGTCAGCAGGTCTATACCCTGTTGGTTCAGATTGGCCGGAAAAAAGGCGACGGCCTGCCGGACAAGGCGACAGGGGCAGCCCTGATGTGTTTTGCCAGCGGTGTGGATGAGGCCGAGGCCGTTCGAGAGACCGTGGCGATCCTGAAACAGGCGGATACAGCGCCTCTGGATGTCACAGGCTACGGCACATTGGCCGAGCGTGAGGAAGAAGGCCACGAGATTGACGACGAAGAGCGCGCGCTGATGCAGCAGGCGCTGGATGAAAACGCGGTGATCGTGGCGCAGGTAACGCCCTTCTTCGACAAGCTTTAAGGCTTGCGCTATTACGGGTTTTTGCCGAACCATTTGCGGTGGATTGTGGCATAGGTGCCGTCTTCGCGCAGGCTGAGTAACACCCGGTTGATGTCCTCGCGCAGCGCGCTGTTGGTGGGCAGTGCAATGCCATAGTTTTCGCTTTTGAACACCGAACCGGTCAATTCAGCCAGTCCAGCGCCGGATGTGTTCACATAATAGGCCAGCACCGGTGCGTCAAAAACGACGGCATCCAGTTCGTTGGACTCGAATTTTTCCAGCAAACGGGCCAGATCAGGCGACCCTTCCGAGCGCATATCGCGCGCGTCCATAAACACTTGGGCGGTGCTGCCTTCGATGGTGCCGACGCGTTTGCCGTACAGATCGTTGACTGACCTGACCGATCCGTTGATCGCCTCGACCGTCATGGTTGCCGTAATGTGGGCGACGAACAACGACACGATAAACAGTGACGAAACCACCAGCAAAACACCGAACACACGTCCGAACACACTGCGCGGCATCCGTTCTTCGAACCCGCCGTTAACCACAAGGTTCAGCGCCCACCAGAACGAGGGAAAGATTGCCTGTCGCAGCGGTTTGTCGAAATAGTCCTGTGACCGCTTTTCGAAATGCCACATTATCATGCCACCCGTCATCAGCAGGGCAAAGGCACCGATAATCGCCAGCAACAAATCCCACGACAGGAATGCAGACCAGAACGACGTGCCACTGCCAGCTTGGCGGTGCACCATGATTTGCAGACCCGATGCAAAAATTGGTTGGGAAAAATCCATCTCAGCCAAGCGGTCCGCTGTGATCGAGATATTTGCGATGGCCAGATCGGAGTCGCCGTTTTTAATGCTTCCCAGCATCTCGCTGAAGTTGTCATAGCGCACGGTCTGATAGGGGCGGCCAAGCTGGGAGGCGATCTCGTGCCACAATTCTGTGGAAAAGCCGGTATCCTCACCGTCCGCGACCATCGAGAACGGCGGCCGTGTGACTGTGGCAACGGTCAGATCCTGTGCCGCTGCCTCGGTCACAAGGCAGCAGGTGAACAGGAACGATAGAAAATAGCGGATCATCCCCTAACCCCATTTTTTTCATCGGAGGTAAAGCAAGGGTATTGGCCCCGCAAGGGCGCGCAATTGTCAGGCTGCACGTTGATCCGTCAGTGTGATCGCTTCGAACCACTTCAGCACCGGAAACGCGGGTTTTCCGTGTTCTGGCAGGGTCGAACGCTCAAGATTCTGTAGTGCGCTGTTGCTCAGCAGATCAACCTTGCGTCGCAAGCGTCCGATATACAGGCTTTCGACCCAGGTGCCGGCGGTCAGCAGGGTTTCGTGCCCTGGCAACAGCAGTTGCGTATAGGTGATGACCGGCCCGCAGGGTGCCGGATGCGCAGCGTGGCCGTTCATCAGGTGGCGAGCAGGGACCAGAACGGCCTCTTGGTTGAACAGATATTCAACGTCCGACCCGCGCAGCACCAGCCGTTGCTCGGGAGCAACAACCATGTCTTGTTGCAAGTTGAAATAGGGCGCACGCAGACGCACAGGGGAAAAGCTGCCGCGCGCAGGCACGGTGCGATCAATGCGGTGCAGCACAGGCACCACGCCCGAACTTTCGGTCATCACCGTATCGCCGCGCTGCAACTCGCCCACAGGTCGGTAACCGTGGGGCGTGGCCGCCATCACCGACGGGTCCAGCGACGGCATCGGGCCGATGGGTTCAATCTGCGTGGACAGAGCGGCAAAGATAACGTCCTGTGCCAGAACACGGTCGGTCTGGCCCAATATCAGTTCGCGCAGGTCCGAGACGAGAAACGGTTTGGGGTCATTGATCGGCACTGCCAAAACTTCGCCCTGCTCGGGTTCTTCGATCGACAACCGCGCCCAGTTGCTTTCGGTGTCCCAAGCATAGGTCACGCGTAGCACATCGGTGCGCGCAAATGTCTTGCGCCGGATGGCCCCGTGCACAACCGTACCATCGTGACTGTGTACCATCGAAATACCGCCACCCGGGATCGCCTGAAACGTCAGGCTGCGCGGCCACGGGTGGCCCGCGGAAAAGCCAAACAACTCTTGCGGACGACCATCGGGCGACATTCGTGTTTCCAACATCAGGCTGCCGCTTGTCAGCATCCCCCCGTCGGCCATGTCGCATTGTGGTGCGTCGTGATGATCAAATCCCAAACCGTTGGCGCAAAAGCGTCCTTCGCGGGTGTCGAGCAGTGCAATCCAAGCCATACTTCAGGCAACCTTTTGTGCGCGGCGCCACAGGTCCGCTTCGAAATGTTTCAGTGTCCGGCGCGCGGCGGGGGAATAACCCTGTCCGGTTGACGGGTCGAGTTCGGGGAAAAGGGCGCAGATTTCGTTCAGGATATCTTGTTCAAAGCTCTTTTCGGTCTGCGGTCCGGGCAGGAAGGATTCTGTAGCCAGACCTTCCGAAAAAACCACCTGATGCTTGTCGAACATCAGGTGGACATAGGTCACCTCGCCGCCGGCACGGGCGCGCACCGAACGGTCGTTCACCAGATCTTTGGCGGCGACCAGCACCTCTGCCTCTCCGAACAGCAGTTCTGCCAGACTGTCGCGGATCAGGATGCGGTGTTCGGGCGACACCAGCAATTCGCGGTGGGTTCCAAATGTGTTGGCACGCACGCAAACCGGCGCGAATTTTCCAGCAGCGGCCACAGTGCGCTGGCCGATCCAGCGCAACGGTTGGGCACCTTCGTCTTGTGTCATGACCAGATCACCGGGCACCAGGTCTTCGACCCGCGCTTCGCCCGTGGGCGTCGCGATCATCGTGCCCGCCACAAAGCAGGGGATCGAGCTGACATTGACGTAACCGATGTCGGTGTTGTCACCATTGTCGACCTGATAGGTAAAATTGAAGTCTTCGGAGTCGCCGTCACCGATCAGTGTCAGCGTGCCGTCGGCGTTCAGCATCACCTGCTGGCCAGTCGGCAAGGTGATGGTCTGACCGGCGACCACAGCCATGTTGTTGATATGGGTGATGGTCAGCGAGCCGTTGCCGTTGTTGACGTCGTTGGCGAGAACATCAACGACTTTGGAACCATCAGGTGCCACATGCGCGTCGTCGGTGTTGGCAATCAGCAGGGTTTGCATCGAATCCGCCGCGATCAGCAGGTTTGAATCGTAGTTGGAATCGGACACGTCCGCGATGCCGATGCGGATCGAGTTCACTGATCCCGAGATAACCGGAATCGTCAGGGTCATGGTGATGGTCAGCCCGTCCATCTCGGTGTTGAACGCGTCATTCGAGTTGTCCAGAAACATGTTCAAGTTGTTGGTCTGGTTCACGTTCCCGGGGTCGGTATCGCCGTCACCAATCGTCATTTCGACGAACTGCCCGTTGATCCACACACCAACAAAATCCTGATAGACCGAGTTTTGGAATTCAGGGTACTCTTCGGACGAGAACACGAACTGCATCGTCATCACGTCACCGGTAGGGATAAAGTCGATGTCGAGCCAGGCAGCGTCATACGTGTTGGCGCCAGCCTGCTGGTTGAACATCGAGTCGTTGGACCGGCCTGACGTGTTTGTAGAGGTGCTGGTAGACTGGTTCGAGCTGCCCCAACGATTGGTAAAATCCTGCGCATCACCAGTGGACAGAATCACGCCCGTGTCACTGGGTGTGGCGCCGGGTGCTACGTTGTCGCCATTGCTGTAGATGCCGGCCGAGTCGCGGTCACCGGAGTAGGTTGCGCCGACCACTGTAACGCCATCACCAAAAATGGTTTCGGCCATATCCGTGGCATCGGTGCCTTCACGCACCGTCCGGATAGGAAGTTCACTTGCTGCGACCATGTCTGCCTCTTGCCCTTAAGCGAGACAGATCAGCCAGCAGCGCACAGTTATCCTGTGCCCATTGCGCCATGCGGTTTTTGCATGTTTGTGCCATACGTTGATGGCGGTACTGCTGAATGCCCTGCCTCGGGTCATGTTATTGAGGCAAGCCTAGCATGTATTTTCGGAGTTTGTTAACAAAATCTCCATGTGAAACGCGCGGTTCCGTGCCGATTTCGCCACAAATCTGTTTTCGCCGTGCAGCACCATTAATCCAAGGAAACCAAATGCCTGTCACTGATCCCGCCCGACTGACCGCTGAACTGGTCAAATGCGCATCTGTAACACCTGCCGATGCGGGGGCGCTGGATGTGCTGTCCGACGCGCTGTCGCAGTCCGGTTTTGCCGTATCCTGGGCGGATCGGGGGGGCATCCGCAACCTGTTCGCCCGCTGGGGGGACAAGGGCCACGCGCGTACCTTTGGTTTTAACGGCCATACCGATGTGGTGCCTGTGGGTGACACAGGCGCATGGACCCACCCGCCGTTTTCCGCCGAAATTGCCGATGGCGTAATGTACGGGCGCGGGACGACCGACATGAAATCGGGCGTTGCGGCCTTTGCTGCCGCAGCTATTGATTTTGTACAGAACACACCGCCCGACGGTGCGATCATTCTGGCAATCACCGGAGACGAGGAAGCCGATGCCGAGGACGGCACCACAGCATTGCTTGATTATATGGACAAACAGGGAGAAGCGATGGATGTCTGTCTGGTGGGCGAACCGACCTGCCCCGAAACAATGGGCGAGATGATCAAGATTGGTCGCCGCGGGTCGATGACCGCATGGATCGAAGTGACTGGCAAACAGGGGCATTCGGCCTATCCACACCGTGCGCTGAACCCGTTGCCCGCGATGGTGCGGCTGATGGACCGTCTGGCCAGCTATCCACTGGACGAGGGCACCGATCACTTTGATCCCTCGACCTTGGCCGTGGTGACTGTGGACACAGGCAACCCTGCCACCAACGTGATCCCTGCGGGGTGTTCCGCCTGCGTCAACATCCGCTTTAACGACATCCATTCCGGCGACAGTCTCAGCCAATGGCTGCAACAGAATGTCGATCAGGTGATCGAAGAGTTTGGCGTAACGATCGACATGCAAATCAAGGTCTCGGGCGAGGCCTTTCTGACACCTCCCGGTGAATTGTCATCGCTGGTCAGCACGGCGGTCGAGGCCGAGACAGGGCTGAAACCGGTTCTGTCCACCACCGGCGGCACATCGGATGCGCGGTTTGTGAAAAACCATTGTCCTGTGGTCGAGTTTGGATTGGTTGGGCAGTCGATGCACCAAGTGGACGAACACGTGCGCGTCGAACATATCCACCAGCTGAAATCCATCTATGGCCGCATTCTGCGCGATTACTTTGCATGACGGTCGAGATTGCACAAACCCGCGACATTACCACCTGCCGCGCGTTGCGACGCACCGTGTTCATCGAAGAACAGCACGTGCCCGAAGCGGACGAAATCGACGATCTGGATGATGTGGCCCTGCATGTTCTGGCCACTGATGCGGGCCGCCCAGTTGGGTCGGCGCGCATTATCCTGCTGGACGAAACCGCTAAGATCGGGCGCGTTTGCGTACTGCAAGACCAACGCGGCACTGGACTTGGTGCTGCATTGATCCGCGCGTCGTTGGACATTGCGCGGCAACAACAGGGGGTGACACGGGCCAAGCTGGGCGCGCAGGAATATGCGATTCCATTCTATGAAAAGCTGGGCTTTACCGTATTTGGCCCCGTTTATCTGGACGCAGGCATTCGCCACCGCGACATGGAGTTGGCTTTGTGAAGCCAACGCTGGTCGTCATGGTCAAGGAACCGCGCGCGGGGCGTGTGAAAACGCGGCTGGGGCGCGACATCGGTATGACCGCCGCCGCATGGTGGTTTCGCCATCAGGTGCGCCGTCTGTTGCGCCAAATTCACGACCCGCGCTGGACCACGGTTCTGGCGGTCGCGCCCGATCGTGCGGGGATGGCCAGCCGCGTCTGGCCCGCGCATTTGCCCCGTTGGCCACAAGGGCAGGGCGATCTGGGCGACCGGATGGCGCGGATGATGGCACGGGCGGGTGGGCCGGTCTGTGTGATCGGGGCCGATGTTCCGGGCATCACCCGTGTACATGTCGCCACGGCGTTCGCCGCACTTGGCAACAATGATGCGGTGTTCGGTCCGGCACACGACGGCGGCTATTGGCTGATTGGCCTGCGTCGGGCGCGCCCCGTGCCGCAGGGGTTGTTCCAAGGCGTGCGTTGGTCCACCGAACACGCACTGGCCGATACCCGCGCCAACCTGCGCGGATTGCGCATTGCTCAGACCGCCACGCTGCGCGATGTGGACACTGTCGCCGACCTTGATACGATAAATAGCCGATGACGCTGCCCCAAGCCCGTGCTAACTCGGGTCTATGAGCCGTATACCTTCAAAACCCGAGATTCTCGACTGGATTGCCGCCAATCCGACCCTGACCGCCAAGCGCGATATCGCCAAGGCTTTCGGGATCAAAGGCGCTGCCCGTATCGACCTGAAACGCCTGCTGCGCGAGTTGGAAGACGAAGGTCATCTGGAAAAGCGCAAAAAGAGCTATCAGGATCCGGATCGTTTGCCGCCCGTCAGCGTTTTGCAGGTGCTTGCCCCTGGCAGCAATGGCGACCTGTTTGCCCGCCCGCTGGAATGGCACGGGGAGGGCGTAGAGCCCGTTGTGCTGATGATCACGCGCACCTCTGATCCGGCGCTGGGCGAGGGGGACCGTATTCTGGCGCGTCTGACTGTGGTGACGGCAGAGGATCACAACTACGAAGCGCGGATGATCCGGCGCGTTGGGACCAACCCCAAGAAGATTCTCGGCGTGTTTCGCAAGACCGCCGAAGGCGGGCGCATCCTGCCCGTGGACAAGGGCGCCGACAAGGAATGGCAGGTGCCATCCGACGCCACCGGTGGTGCCAAAGACGGCGAACTGGTCGAGGCTGAACTGGCCGGCCCTGCCCGTATGGGCCTTCCCCGCGCCCGCATTATCGAACGCCTGGGCGACCCGTCCGCACCCAAGGCCGTGTCGCTGATCGCCATCCGCCAGCACGGCATTCCCGATGATTTCCCCGACGATGTTATTGCAGAAGCCGACGCGATGAAACCGATGGGCCTGAAGGGCCGCGAAGACCTGCGCGACATGCCCCTGATCACCATCGACCCGTGGGACGCGCGCGATCATGACGACGCTTGCTATGCCCATCCCGATGATGATCCCAAAAACGAAGGCGGCCACATCATCTGGGTCGCGATTGCGGATGTGGCGGCCTATGTCACCCCCGGTTCGGCGCTGGACCGCGAGGCGCGCAAGCGGGGCAACTCGACCTATTTCCCGGATCGAGTGGTGCCGATGCTGCCCGACCGGTTGTCCGGCGACCTGTGCAGCCTGCACGAAGGTGTGCCCCGCGCCTGCATCGCCGTGCGGATGCAAATCGACGCCCACGGTGAAAAGATCAGCCACCACTTTGTGCGTGGTCTGATGCGCTCGCCCGCGTCACTGAACTATGAAGAGGTGCAGGCGGCCATCGACGGCACTCCGAACGAGCGTTGCGGGCCGTTGATAGAGCCTGTGTTGCAGCCGCTTTACGATGCCTATGCTGCGCTGGTCAAAGCGCGCCACTTGCGTCAACCGCTGGAACTGGACCTGCCGGAACGCCAGATTGTGCTGGAAGACAACGGCACCGTCAGCTCGGTCAACTTCAAGGATCGTCTGGACGCGCACCGTTTGATCGAAGAGTTCATGGTGATGGCCAACGTTGCCGCCGCCGAGACACTGATTGCCAAAAAACAGCCGCTTCTGTTCCGCGTGCATGAAGAGCCAAGTCCTGAAAAACTGGAATCGCTGCGCGAGACGGCGCTGGCGGCAGGTTTGACATTGGCCAAAGGGCAAGTGCTGAAGACCGCGCACCTGAACCGGCTGCTGAGCGCGGCAGCCGGGTCCGAGGATGCGGAACTGATCAATATTTCGACGCTGCGCTCGATGATGCAGGCCTATTACGGGCCGCAGAACTTTGGCCACTTTGGACTGGCGCTGCGCAACTATGCGCACTTCACTTCGCCCATTCGCCGCTATTCCGACCTGATCGTGCACCGCGCTTTGGTCACTGCCCACGGATGGGGTAAGGACGGGTTGAAGCCCGAAGATATCGAACGGCTGGAAGAGACCGGACAGCACATTTCGGACACCGAACGGCGGTCGATGTTGGCAGAGCGGGACACGACTGACCGGTATCTGGCGTCGTATCTGTCGGAACGTGTGGGTGACGAATTTACCGGTCGGATCAACGGAATTGCCAAATTCGGGGCCTTTGTTAAGCTGGACGACAGCGGGGCGGACGGTCTGGTTCCGATCCGCACCTTGGGGCGTGAATTTTTCCACTTTGACCGCGAGGCAGGCACCCTGATGGGGGCGGACACCGGCCTGACCATCAGCATCGGCCAGCGGGTGACAGCCCGCCTGACAGAAGCGGCGCCTGTCACGGGTGGTATTGCGCTGGAACTGTTGTCGATCGACGGGGAAAAGATGCCTCAGGGCGGCAGTTGGTCGCCTGCGGGCCGCGCACCGCGACGCAAAGCGGCCAAGGGCAAGCGCAAAAGCGACAAGATCAAGCGCAAGGTCAGCCGGAAACGCAGCTAGGCGCGGAACTATACTGTCAGTTTTTGACAGGAGTTGTGGTATAACTGGCCTATGACCCGCACCCATCGCCTGTTCCAATTGATGCAACACCTGCGCCGCCTGCCACCTCCGGTGACGGCGCAGCAGCTTGCCGATGACATGGAAGTGTCGCTGCGCACAGTGTACCGCGACATGGATGCCCTGCGCGGTCTGGGCGCTGTGATCGACGGCGAGGCGGGCTTTGGTTTTACCTTGATCGAGGACGCAACCCTGCCGCCGCTGGGGTTCGAGGATGACGAACTGGAAGCGCTGGTTCTGGGGTTGCGCGATGTGGCGGTGATTGGGGATCCGGCGCTGTCCAAAGCAGCGCAATCTGCGCTGGTCAAGATTCAGGCCCGTGTGCCACCCCGTCAGGCGCACCGATTGAAACATGCCATTCTGGATGCGCACCGGTTTCATCGTCCTGCCGAACCGACTATTGATGTGGGCCTGCTGCGTGCTGCCACGTGGGAAGAAGTGTGCGTGCGTTTTGCCTATTCCGACGCAACCGCGCGTCAGACCGAGCGCACCGTGCGTCCGCTGGGCATTGTCTATTTCGACCACAACAACGTGCTGTTGGCGTGGTGCCTGCTGCGGCAGGATTTCCGGTCGTTCCGGCTGGACCGGATGACCGATCTGGAACGGACCGAGGTCAGCTTTCGTCCGCACCGCGTGCCGTTGCTGCGCCAGCATCTTGAGCGGATCAGAGCCGAACAAGAACGTCACACCCTCTCGTGATGCTTTCGACACCGTATAATAGTCGCTAACCTGTTGGTAATCACGCGGACCACACAAGCGAGAATCGAGGCACTATGCGGTATTTTTCCCTGACAGCAGCGGCGGCACTGAGCGTCGGATTTGGTGGCTTGGCACACGCCGATACATCCCTAAGACCCGTGCTGCGCCCGCAACCGGCGGCGTCGGCCAGTGATACCACCGTGGCCGCAAACCCCATATCAGAGACGCAAAACCTGTCGAATGCGGGTTTTCAGACATGGATCAAAGAATTTTTTCCGCGTGCGATGGCGCAGGGCATCCGGCAGAGCACGCTGGACCGCGCTTTTTCGAGTGTCAGCTTTGACGCGGACGTGGTGCGACGTGACCGCAACCAGTCGGAGTTTACCAAGACGATCTGGGATTATTTGGACACGGCCGTGTCGGACGCCCGTATCGCGAACGGACAGGCCGCTGTGCACAAACATAGCGCAACTCTGAACAAGATCGAGGCGACCTATGGCGTTGATAAATACGTGGTGGCCGCGATCTGGGGGCTTGAAAGCGCCTATGGCGGGTTTCGCGGGTCGAACAAGACGATCCAGAGCCTTGCCTCTTTGGCCTATGACACGCGGCGCAGTGCGTTCTTTGAAGAGCAACTGATGGCGGCACTGACCATTTTGGAAAACGGGGACGTTGCCGCCAGCCAGATGAATGGAAGCTGGGCGGGGGCGATGGGACATACGCAATTCATGCCCACGTCTTTCTTGGCCCATGCGGTGGATTTCACCGATGATGGCAAGCGCGACATCTGGTCGGATGATCCCGCAGATGCGCTGGCGTCGACAGCTGCGTATCTGAAGCATCACGGTTGGAAGACGGGCATGCCTTGGGGAGTTGAGGTGACGCTGCCTGAAGGGTTTGATTACACTCAAGCTGATCGCGAAATCAGGCGGTTGCCCTCGGTCTGGGCGGGCATGGGTGTTGCGGGTGTCGGTGGCGCGGTGCCTGATCATGGCCCCGCTGCGGTTTTGTTGCCTGCGGGCGCGCAGGGTGCTGCATTTCTAGTGTTCGACAATTTTGAAGTGATAGAAGCTTATAACACTGCCGACGCTTATGTAATTGGCGTGGGCTATCTGGCTGATCGCATTCGGGGTGGCGCGGCAATTCGCGCCGAGTGGCCGCGCGGGGACCGTGTGCTGACCTTTGATGAGCGGATTGAGTTGCAGGAGCGGCTGACGGCACAGGGGTTTGATACCCAGAAGATTGACGCCAAGATCGGACCGCTGACGGTGGATGCGGTGCGGCGGTATCAATCGGCGGAAGGTTTGGTGCCGGATGGCTATGCGTCGCTGCGCATTCTTGAGCGTTTGCGCGGCGGGTAGGGGCAGGACCGGAGCGCTGCCCCGGACCCCGAGATATTTTCAGCCAAAAGAAGTTTAGCTTTCGACGATTCCGCGCAGACGTTCAGAGCGGCGGCGTAGCAGTTCGACCACGGTCAACAAAAGGATCGAGATGCCGACCAGAAGCGTGGCAACTGCAAGGATCGTTGGGCTGATTTGTTCGCGCAGGCCTGTGAACATCTGCCAAGGTAGGGTCTTTTGGCCGGCTGAACCCACGAAAAGGACCACCACGACTTCGTCGAATGAGGTGATAAAGGCGAACAGGCCGCCCGAGATCACGCCGGGCAGGATCAGAGGCATTTGCACGCGAAAGAAAGTGGTGACGGGGTTTGCGCCCATATTCGCCGCCGCGCGGGTCAGAGAGCGGTCGAAGCCGACAAGTGTCGCCGTTACCGTGATGATAACGAAGGGAATGCCAAGCACTGCGTGTGCCAGAATGACTTTGACGTAGCCGACAAAGTTTTTGTCCAGGCCCAGCGACGATTCAAGCCAGTTGCCCAAGGCCGAGTAGAAAAAGAACATGCCCGTGGCCGAGATGATCAGGGGAACGATCATTGGCGAGATCAGGATCGCCATGATGGTGCCTTTGAACGGGACGTGGCTTTGTGACAGGCCGATTGCCGCCAGTGTGCCCAGCGAAACCGAGATGATCGTCGCAATTGGTGCGATGATCAGCGAGTTTTTCAGACTACGCTGCCACTCGTTGTTGGTGAAGAAGTCCTCATAGTGCTTCAGCGAATAGCCGTCGGGATCCAGTCGGAGCATTTCCGGCGTGAAGGTGAAGAAGTTCTCGGCGTTGAAGCTGAGCGGCATCACCACAATGATCGGAGTGATCAGAAAAATGAAGATCAGCGCGCAGATCACGCGGAAGGCGTAGTACCAGATCCGCTGAGGCATCGTTGCATAAGGAGGCAGGCCCATAATCAGTTATCCCAGTTTCACGTTGTCGATGCCTACGATCCGGTCGTAGCACCAGTAAAGGACGAGAACGACCGCCAGCAGGATCGACCCCAGTGCGGCCGCGAGGCCCCAGTTAAGCGAGGAGGAAATGTGGTAGGCGATGCGGTTGGAGATGAACACGCCTTTGGTTCCGCCGACGATTTCGGGGGTGATATAGTAGCCGATGGACAAGATAAACACGAGGATCGAGCCCGCGCCGATGCCCGGAATCGACTGGGGGAAGTAGACGCGCCAGAAAGCAGTCCAGTTTGTGGCACCCAGCGATTTGGCTGCACGGAGATAGGTGGGCGGAACGGTCTGCATCACGGAATACATCGGCAGAATCATGAACGGCAGCAGAATGTGCGTCATCGCGACGATCGTACCGAACTGGTTGTTGATCATGACCAGACGGTCGGCGTCATCGACAAGGCCGATCCACACCAGCACGTCGTTGATCACACCCTGTGATTGCAACATCACCTTCCACGCCGATGTTCGCACCAGAAGTGAGGTCCAGAATGGCAGCAGCACGAGGATCATCAGCAGATTTGCTCTGGATGCAGGCAAGTTCGCCAGCAGCCATGCCACCGGATAGCCCAGCAGGATGCACGAACCGGTGATCATCAAAGACATGACCAGAGTGCGGCCAAAAAGTGTCAGCAGGATCTGTTTTTCTTCCGGCTGCCAGGCAAAACCGTCGGGTGTCTTCTGCGCGTCGATGGCATTCAGGAAATAGCCGGCGGTATATTTGGCCGAATGTGTCTGTAGGGTTTCCCACGCTGTAACATTGGCCCAGTCCTGGTCGATCTCGGCAAAAGTATCGGTATAGGACGGGATTTCGAAATCGACAGCCTGCGCCTGTTGCAGCAAGGCGGCGCGCTCACCGCTTAGGCCCGACAGGTCGGCGGTTTTCAACTCTTCCAGCAGCGCCAGCGAAACCAGTTCCCACGGGGCGCGGTTGGTCGGAACACGTTCTGCGTCAGTGACTTCGAAGATGGCCCATTCGGTATATGTGCGCGCGGTGCGCGGCAGAAGTGCGGCAATCTCGGCGCTTGGCACAAAGTCCATGTCTGCGCTGGCTGGACCGTCGTTCAGACGACCGATGCGACCGCGTGTGTTTTTCAGCAGGGTTGTGTTGCCCTCACCGTCACCGGCGTCCATCAGCGCGTACCAGGTTTCGCCATTCTCGAAGGCAGGAACGGCGTCTTCCAGTGCTTTGGCTGCATCCTTGGCCAGATCATCAACCTTGCGGCCAGATTGGCGGAACAGGGACGAAATGCCGGTTTGCTCGTAGTTCAGCCGCGAGCCGAGGCGGGTGTGTTTCTTTGCCTCAGTGGCGACGAACAGGTCGTCGTACATGGCTTTGTAAACAGCTTCGGAGGGCAGTTCGCCCGACGCGGCGTCCCAGCTTGCCAGTTCTTGCACCGCGTAGGGCAAGGTGTTGGCCACAATGTCATTTTCCACCGACCGGAACAGCATCGAGCCGATCGGGATAATGAAGGTAACCAGAACAAAGATCAGCAACGGCGCGATCAACAACAACGCCCGGCCCTTCTGGCGGCGCAATGCGCGCCCCAGACTGCGTTTCAGTGGCGTGCCATCCGCTGCAAGAACGGGTCCTGCATCTACGGGTGCAACAGGCACGGGGCCTGCGACGGCGTCATCATCTTTTGAGTTGCTCATCATCGGTCTCGCTTTGGAGGGTGGTGGGGGCCGGACATGGCCCCCACCGAAATTATGCGATCAAGCGGGGCTTATTGTGCCAGCCACGCTTGGAAGCGCGCGTCGATGTCGTCGCGGTAGTCAGCCCAGAACGTGTAGTTGTACAGGAACGTGTTCTCGGCGTTCGCGGGGTCAGTCGGCATGTGCTGTTTCATGTTCTCGGGGACCAGCGGTGCGGAAGACGCACGTGCAGGGCCGTAAGAAATGTAATTTGCCTGATCCGCCAGACGCTTGGTGTCTGTTGCGAATTTCACAAAGTCTTTTACACGTGCCAATTTGTCGTCAGGCAGACCGGCCGGGATGATCCAACCGTCAAGGTCGAACACCTGCGCGTCCCACATCATGGCGACGGGCTGGTTTTGCTCTTCGATGACAGAATACAGGCGACCGTTATAGGTCGAACCCATGAAGATTTCGCCATCTGCCAGCAGCTGGGGTGTGTCAGCACCGGCCGACCACCAGATTACGCTGTCTTTGATGGTGTCGAGCTTGGCCAGAGCCTGCTCTTGACCTTCGGCAGTTGCCAGAACGTCGTAGACTTCGTCTTTTGCGACGCCGTCACACAGCAGAGCCCATTCCATGTTGTTGATGGGACGCTTTTCCAGCGAACGTTTGCCCGGATATGTTTCCAGATCAAAGACGTCGCAGATTTCGTCAGGTGCATCGACGCCTTCGGGAACCATGTCTGTGCGGTAGCCGAATGTTGTCGAATAAACAATCTGCGGGATGTAGCAGTCGGAAACGATCAGGTCGCCGAAGTCATCCGTCGCCGAGGAACCATCATCGCCTTCGGCGAGCAGTTCGTCGGGATCATATTCCATCGCCAGACCTTCGTCGCACAGGCGAATGGCGTCAGCAGCCACAACGTCGACCAGATCCCAAGTGATGTTACCGGCTTCGTTCATGGCGCGCAGTTTGGCCACAGCTTCGTTCGAGCTTTCATCCCAAACGATGGTAACTTCTGGGTGCATTTCGGCATAGGGCTCAGCATAGGCTTTGAGCTGGCTGTTCTGATAGGCGCCGCCCCAGGAAACGATGGTCATTTCGCTGGACATTTCCTGCGCAACCGCGACCGAGGCGGCGGCGGTGAGTGCAGAAGACGCAAGTAGCGTTTTCATCAAATTCATTGATAGTTCTCCCATTTGTATGCCCGTTGGGTTCGGAGGCCATGATTGGGCTTGATCACAGCCTCATAGAAGGCGCATCCCGAAAGGGTGCGCCTGCCGTGCCTTGGATGCTATGCGTCCAAAGCGCGGCAATCTTCAGGCAACCAGCCGATTTCGATCTGGGTGCCAGGTGTCAGACGCTCCTGATCCGGTGCGTTCCGGGTTTTGATGACAAAGTCATCAGTGCCAGCCACACGCAGACGGGTGCGGAAAATGTCGCCCATATAGATGAATTCAAGCACTTCGGCCTTCAGCGTTCTAGCGCCGGGCATCAAGCGTTCTTTGTTCATCTCGACTCGTTCGGGGCGGATCGACACACGGGTACGTTCACCAACTTCGGTGACGTTCACCGGAACAGCGTCGATCAGATCGCCGCCGTCCAGTTGCACAACGGCGGTGCCGTTGGTGATTTCCTTGATTTCGCCCATCAGTGTGTTGTTCTCGCCAATAAACTGCGCGACAAAACTGTTTTCAGGCTTTTCGTACAGTTGATCCGGCGGTGCCAGCTGTTGAATGCGACCGTTTTCAAACACGGCAACGCGGTCGGACATGGTCAGCGCTTCTGTCTGGTCGTGTGTCACATAGACCACGGTAATGCCCAGCTCGTGCGCCAGATTGGTAATCTCGAACTGCAGGGTTTCGCGCAACTGTTTGTCAAGCGCACCCAGAGGTTCGTCCATCAAGACCAGTTCGGGTTCAAAAACCAGTGCCCGCTCCAGCGCGATCCGTTGTTGCTGGCCACCCGACAGTTGTGTGGGGCGGCGTCCGGCGAAATCGTTCATCTGCACCATGCCAAGCGCGCGATGGATTTTTTCCTCGCGGTCGGACTTGCCGATCTTGCGGACCTCCAGAGGGAAGGCCAGATTTTCGGCCACAGTCATGTGCGGGAACAACGCATAGTTCTGGAACACCATGCCGATGCCACGCTTATGCGGTGGAATGTTGTTGATCGATGTTCCGCCTAGACGGATGTCGCCATGTGTTGCTGTTTCAAATCCCGCCAGCATCATCAGGCAAGTGGTCTTGCCCGATCCAGATGGGCCGAGCATCGTCAGAAACTCGCCCCGTGGCATGGAAAGGTTCAAGTCTTTGACGACGAGGCTCACGCCGTCATAGCTTTTTTGCACGCGTTCGAACTCTACAAACGCCGCATCAGTCGATGTGTTAGCCAAATTCGGCTCCCTGAATTTACGACGACGGTGAACCCGCCTTGTTGGCCCAAGTAAAGCGACCACGGTCCAGTATTGCAACCGGATTGGTAGAAAACAGTTGGTTGCGCCCACAATGCAGGCATATTTTCTGCTAAATCCTTGAAAACAGGACAATCGCCTGCGAGAGGGGCTGCTTTTTGAGCATGCACTTTCGCAGGAATCGCAAAAACACGTAGGTGTTGCGTCCCGTGACGACACAAAGCAAGGTCCAGAAAACGGAGTACGCACATGATAATAAAGAATCTGCCCTTTGCTTCTGCAGAGTACGATCGTCGCATCGCACTGGTGCGAAGTGCGATGGATGTAGCAGGAATTGATACGCTGTTCGTCACCGACCCCAGCAATCAGGCATGGCTGACCGGCTACGACGGATGGTCATTTTATGTGCATCAGGGCGTGATCTTGCAGGGCGAGGGCGACCCGATCTGGTGGGGACGGCGTCAGGACGCCAGTGGTGCGCGGCGCACGGTCTGGATGGATGACGACAACGTGCGCGGCTATGCCGACCATTTTGTGCAATCCACCGAACGCCATCCGATGCAGGAACTGGCGGGCATTCTGCAAGAACTGGGTGCCGAGCACATCGGCGTCGAGATGGACAACTATTATTTTTCGGCCAAGGCATTTGCGGTGATGCAATCCAGCCTGCCGGACGCCAGATTTTCGGATGCCACTGCGATGGTCAACTGGAAGCGCGGCGTGAAATCCGAGCCGGAGCTGGAGTATATGCGCAACGCGGCGCGGATTTCGGAAAAGATCATCGACGGCTTGCTTGAGCGGGTCGAACCCGGCGTGCCCAAGAACGAAGTCGTCGCGGAAATTTATCGTGACGCGGTGCGCGGTGTGGATGGCGCTTGGGGCGATTATCCCGCGATTGTGCCACTGTTGCCGTCGGGAACGGACGCTGCTGCGCCGCACCTGACATGGGACGGTCGCCCGTTTGAAACCGGCGAGGCGACCTTTTTCGAGATTTCCGGCTGCTATCGCCGCTATCACGCGCCGTTCTGCCGTTCGCTGTTTCTGGGCACGCCACCTGATTTCCTGAAGCGTGCCGAGGCCGCGCTGGTCGAGGGACTTGAGGCTGGATTGGAGGCCGCCCGCGCGGGCAATCGCGCCTGTGACATTGCCAACGCATTGGCTGCGCCGCTTGAGGCGGCAGGGATCGAGCGCGGCGAACGCTGTGGTTATCCGATCGGGCTAAGCTATCCACCCGATTGGGGCGAGCGCACGATTTCCCTGCGCGTGACCGACGAAACCGTGCTGGAGCCGAATATGACCTTTCACTTTATGCCCGGCCTATGGATGGCCGATTGGGGGCTTGAGATCACCGAAAGTATCCGTATCACCGAGGACGGCCCCGCCGAGTGTTTCTGCGACCGTCCTCGCAAGATGTTTGTCAAACCGTGAGCCTGCGCCAGACTATCGATTTGCTGGAACAGCTGATTGCGATGCCCACGGTGTCAGCGGACAGCAATATGGTAATGATCGCTGAACTGGCCCACCGGCTGGAAGATGCGGGCGCGCGCACAGATGTGATGTTGGCACCTTGTGGCACCAAGGCGAACCTGTGGGCCAGCATTGGCCCCGAGGCACCGGGTGGTTTGCTGTTGAGCGGGCACACTGACGTGGTGCCGGTCGAAGATCAGGACTGGACCTCGGACCCGTTTGAGATGCGCGAGGCTGATAGCCGTCTGTACGGGCGCGGCACCTGCGACATGAAGGGGTTTATCGCCGCGGCTGTGGTGATGGCAGGCAAGGTAAAGCCGCAAAAGCCTGTGCATTTCGCCTTTACCTACGACGAAGAGGTGGGGTGCATCGGCGCGCGCGCGCTGGTGCCGGAACTTCAGGCGCGCGGGTTGCAGCCAGCGATGGCAGTGATCGGAGAGCCGACGGGGATGCGTGTGATCGAAGGTCACAAAGGCTGCTGCGAATACACCACCCACTTTACCGGCCTCGAAGGGCACGGCAGCGATCCGGGGCGCGGTGTGAACGCCGCTGAATATGCTGTACGCTATGTTATCCGTCTGATGGAATTGCGCTGTGATCTGATGGCACGCGCCCCTGCCACCAGTCGGTTCGAGCCGCCGTGGACCACCATTAACATTGGTCGCGTTTCAGGCGGCGTGGCGCACAACGTGATCGCGGGCAAAGCCGAGGTCGAATGGGAAATGCGCCCGGTGGTGCAAGACGATGCGCGTTTCGTAAAGCAAAGCATCGAAGCCTTTGTCGAAAACGAAATGCTGCCGATGATGCGCACCATCTATCCACAGGCCGACATCCGTACCGAAACGATTGGCGAAATAGCAGGCCTGCAACCGATGGAGGTGAACACCGCCCGCGATGTGCTGGCCGGATTGCTGGGCACCAACAGCGCCGAACTGGTCCCCTTCGGGACCGAGGCGGGGTTGTTTCAGGAGATGGGGATGGATGTGGTGGTCTGCGGGCCCGGACATATTGCCCAGGCTCACAAACCGGATGAATTTGTCGAGATCGACCAGATGAAAGCCTGTCTGGCGATGTTAGAGCCGCTAATGACAGGCGCCTGACGACCCCTCAGGATGCGGCTTTAAACAGCCCCTGTTCCTTGATCTGGGCATAGGATTCATCCAGCGCGGTGCGGGCACGTTTGCCCATTTCCGTGATCTCTTCAGGGGTGATGATCAGCGGAGGCGAGATCACCATGCGGTCATAGACGTGACGCATGATAAGGTTGTTTGCAAAACTGCGTTCACGCGTCATGTAACCGGCGGTGCCCGCATCGGCCGCAAATTTGGCGCGGCTGTCTTTGTCCGGTGTCAGCGCCAGCGACGCCATCATGCCGACAATCTTGGTTTCGCCCACCATCGGGTGATCGCCCAGACCGTGCCACATCTCGGCCAGTGCCGGGGCTGCCACGTTACGGACGTGGTCCAGCAAACTTTCGTCTTCCATGATCCGCAGGTTTTCCAACGCGACGGCGCTGGCGACGGGGTGACCGGAATAAGTATAGCCGTGGTTGAACTCACAGGCGTTCATCACCTCGGCCACTTCGTCCGACACGATTGACCCGCCGATGGGCTGGTAGCCGGATGACAGACCTTTGGCGATGGTCATAATGTCGGGCTTGATTCCCACTGTGGTTGATCCGAACCATTCGCCGGTGCGGCCAAAGCCGCAGATCACTTCGTCGGCGATCAACAGGATTTCGTATTTGTCGCAGATGCGCTGGATTTCCGGCCAGTATGTTGATGGCGGTACGATAACGCCGCCCGCGCCCTGAATCGGTTCGGCAATGAAGGCGGCGACACGGTCTTCTCCCAGTTCAAGAATCGCTTTTTCCAGTTCTTGCGCACGTTGCAGCCCAAAATCTTCGGGCGTTGCGCTGCCGCCCTCGGCCCACCAGTTGGGCTGGTCGATGTGGTGAATATCAGGGATCGGAAGCCCGCCCTGTGCGTGCATGGGGGTCATCCCCCCCAAGCTGCCCGACCCGACGGACGAGCCGTGGTAGGCGTTCTTGCGGCTGATGATGATGGATTTGGACGGCTTACCCTTTTGCGTCCAATAAGTGCGCACCATGCGGATGTTGGTGTCGTTCGCTTCTGATCCCGAACCGGCAAAGAACACATGGTTCAGATGCGCTGGCGCCAGTTCTGCAATCTTGGCGGCAAGTGCGATGACCGGTGCGTGCGATGTCATGAAAAAGGTATTATAAAAGGGCAGTTCGCGCATTTGGCGCGCAGCAACGTCCGCCAGTTCGCCGCGGCCATAGCCGATGTTGACGCACCACAAGCCGGCCATACCATCCATGATATGGTTGCCCTCACTATCCGTCAAATAGACGCCATCGGCACGGGTGATGATACGCGCACCCTTGGCCGCCAGTTCGTTGTTGGTGGTAAATGGGTGCATGTGGTGTGCGGCATCCAGCGCCTGCAATTCGGCGGTGGGCAAATGGTTGGTAATTGCGGCCATGACGGTGTCCTTTTTATCCGAAATGCGGTTGAGTGCATAATATGATCAAATATTGCACTGTCAATCCGACTGGTCCCGAATCACCGTGGTGCGGGATCTTCGGACAATGCGATTCGGACCTGTACCATCCCTTGGCGAATGTCTTCGGCAATGGCGTTGCGCGCGGCGTCTGCGTCTCTGTGTTTTAGCGCCTCGAGCAGTTCGGCATGTTTGTCCGGCAGGTTCGAGGTGCCGAACCGCCCGCACACGACCCGTAGTGAGGGCCCAAAGCGTAGCCAAAGTGCGTCAGCTGACTGTGCCAGAATGGGGGCGTTCGCAACCGCATAAAACGTCGTGTGAAAGGCGTGGTTTAGCCGTAAATAGCCGCTGATATCACCTGCGGAGATCGCTTGGTTCAGGCCGTTGTCTATGGTGGTTAGTGTCGCGATATTGTCGGAAGAGACATATTTTGTCGCCCGAAATGCCAGCTCGGGTTCCAGATTTAACCGCATAAATTCAAGTTGTTCCAAGGTATGTAAATCCAGAACCGGCACCGATGCGCGGCGGTTGCCCTGCATGACCAGTGCGCCTTCGGCGGTCAGCTTACGGATCGCCTCGCGCACGGGCGTCATACCCGCGTCCAGCAAGGCCGTAAGACCCTGGATCGTGATCGGCTGACCGGGGGCCAGATCACCAAACAGAACTGCATCGCGCATCTTTGCATAGACTGCTTGGTGGGCAGGCGTCTTGGCGATCTGCGCTGCGGGGGCGGCTTTGCTGCGAAGCGCCTCTTTTTTCAGCGTTGCATTCATTGCGATCTCACTTTCTGGCACCTCTATGGCGAACCGCTTGCACGGCTCCATTTGCCATGAAAGCATAAAACATCTTGCCGAAAAGGGCAAAACTTGATCAAATTACACCAAGCCGGGATCAACTCGGTCTGATGAACGGGAGAATATTATGACTAAGATGATGCTTAGCACAGTTGCAGCTTTGGCTGTCGTTGCCACTTCGGCAATGTCCGAAGAGGTGCGCGTTTACAACTGGTCTGACTATATAGACGAAGCCTTGCTGACCAAGTTCGAGGAAGAAACAGGCATTGACCTGATCTATGATGTTTTTGACAGCAATGAAGTGCTGGAAACCAAAATGCTGGCCGGATCATCCGGCTATGATGTTGTAGTGCCGTCGGGCACCTTCTTGCAACGCCAGATCAGTGCGGGCGCTTTCCAGAAACTGGATAAATCCAAGCTGTCGAATCTGGACAACATGTGGGACGTGATCAGCAAACGTGTCGGCAAATACGACCCCGGCAACGAATATGCGATCAACTATATGTGGGGCACCACCGGCATTGGTGTGAACATCGACAAAGTCAAAGAAGTGCTGGGTGAGGATGCACCCGTCAACTCGCTTGCGTTGATCCTTGATCCTGCCAATATGGAAAAACTGGCCGATTGCGGCGTTCACTTTCTTGATGCACCGGCTGAAATCATTCCGGCCGCTCTGAATTACATCGGCGAAAACCCCGATGCGCAAGACGCCGAGACCATCAGCAAAGCCGAGCCTGTTCTGTCCGCCATCGCACCCTTTGTTCAGAAATTCCACAGTTCTGAATATATCAATGCACTGGCAAATGGCGACATTTGTGTGGCTGTTGGCTGGTCGGGTGACGTTTTGCAGGCGCGCGACCGTGCTGCCGAGGCCGATAACGGCGTGACCATCGAATACTATGCGCCAAAAGAAGGTGCGCTGATGTGGTTCGACAATATGGCGATCCCCGTAGACGCGCCAAACCCCGATGGCGCGCACAAGTTCCTGAACTTTATCATGGACGCGCAGAATATGGCGGCGGCATCGAACTATGTCTACTACGCCAACGGTAATCTGGCGAGTCAGGAGTATCTGGTCGAGGACGTGATCGGCGATACGGCGATCTATCCTGACGCCGCGACGCTGGAAAACCTCTACACCACCTCGCCGTATGATGCGAAAACCCAGCGCGTCGTCACGCGCATGTGGACCAAGGTCAAATCGGGCACCTGAACTTGATTGGGGGGCGCGGCCATCGGGACCGCGCCCCAACTTCTCTGTGATTTCTGTGAGGAATGATTTTGGCCCAGACCGTATTCGCCCCTTGGGATGATCCGCAGCAAAAGCCTCTGATTCAGTTTGTGGGCGTGACCAAGCGCTTTGGCGACTTTGTGGCGATCGACAACCTGACTCAGGATATTTACGAAAAAGAATTCTTTGCCCTGCTTGGCCCTTCGGGTTGTGGTAAAACCACGATGATGCGGATGCTGGCGGGCTTCGAGACACCAACAGAAGGTTCTATCCTGCTTTCGGGGCAGGATATTGCGGGTGTGCCGCCGAACAAGCGCGCCGTGAACATGATGTTCCAGTCTTATGCGCTGTTCCCGCACCTGACAGTCTGGGACAATATTGCCTTTGGTTTGCGCCGGTCTGACATGCCCAAAGACGCCATTGCCGCCCGCGTCGAGGAAATGTTGAAGCTGACCCGTCTTTCCAAGTTCGGTCGTCGCAAGCCACACCAGATTTCTGGGGGCCAACGTCAGCGAGTGGCGCTGGCGCGGTCGCTGGCCAAGGCGCCTAAACTGTTGCTGCTGGACGAACCGTTGGGCGCGCTGGATAAAAAGCTGCGACAGGACACCCAGTTTGAACTGATGGACATTCAGGAAACCACCGGCACCACCTTTGTCATCGTGACCCACGATCAGGAAGAGGCGATGACCGTCGCCAGCCGTGTCGCCGTGATGGACGAGGGGCGTATCATTCAGGTGGCCACCCCCGAGAAGATCTACGAGGTGCCAAACAGTGTCTACGTTGCCGATTTCATCGGCGATGTGAACATTCTGGAAGGTACGGCCAAGCCCAACGGCACTGAAAGCTATGCCATTGACTGGGGCAACGGCGCACCGGTCACCGCCACCAGCGTGCGGCCTTTCACTGACGGGCAAAAAGCATTTCTGGCGATCCGCCCCGAAAAAATCGCGATCAGCGCCGAGTGTCCAGCGGATGCCGTAAACGCAGTGCAGGGCAAGGTTCTGGACATCGCTTATCTGGGCAATCTGTCGACCTATCACGTTGAACTGCCCACTGGTCAGGTGATTAAGGCGCAATCCGCCAACACACGCCGTGTGTCACGCCGTGCATACACATGGGAAGACCCTGTCTGGCTCAGTTGGAGCGCCACTGCCGGCGTGTTGTTGGTATCGTGAGACGCTTTGCCCTTATAGCGGTGCCGTATCTCTGGCTGTTGGCACTGTTTCTGGTGCCCTTCGCCATCGTCTTCAAAGTTTCACTGTCGGATTTCGCTCTTTCGATCCCGCCCTACACGCCAACCATGAAAGACGGCTTTGCCGCGCTGATTTCAGGTCTGGATTTTGAAAACTTCGTCTTTCTGACGCAGGATGATCTGTATTGGAAAGCCTATGTCAGCTCGTTGCAAATCGCATTCTTCTCGACCATTGCAACGCTGCTGGTCGGCTATCCGATGGCCTATGGTATGGCTCGCGCGCCCGAAGAATGGCGCCCGACACTGATGATGCTGGTGATCCTGCCGTTCTGGACCTCGTTCCTGATCCGCGTTTACGCGTGGGTTGGAATCCTCAGTACCGAAGGGTTCCTGAACCAGCTGCTGTTGTGGATTGGTGTGATCAACGAACCGCTGACCATCCTGAACACCAACTGGGCGGTCTATATCGGCATCGTCTATACCTATTTGCCCTTCATGATCCTGCCGATCTATGCCGCTCTCGAGCGGCTGGACGAAAGCCTGATCGAAGCCGCCGAAGACCTTGGCTGTTCGCGGATGCAAGCCTTCTGGCTGGTGACGATCCCGTTGTCGCGTAACGGCATTGTGGCGGGTTGTTTTCTGGTGTTCATCCCCGCGCTGGGCGAATTTGTGATCCCGTCATTGCTGGGCGGATCGGGTACATTGATGATCGGCAAGGTTCTGTTCGAGGAATTCTTTGCCAACCGCGACTGGCCCGTGGCCAGCGCCGTTGCTGTAATACTGCTATTGATCCTGATCATTCCGATCATCCTGTTCCAGCGCAACGAACAGCGGCAGCAGGAGGCAGAACAATGAACCGTCTCAGCCCGTTCAATGTCGTCAGCCTGACGTTCGGCTTCGCCTTTTTGTACCTGCCAATGCTGATTCTGGTGATCTTCAGCTTTAACGAATCCAAGCTGGTCACAGTCTGGGCGGGGTTTTCGACCAAATGGTACGGGACCCTGATCCAGAACGAGGCGTTTCTGGACGCCGCTTGGGTTACGCTGAAAGTCGCCGTGATGTCGTCGACACTCGCCACGGTTCTGGGCACGATGGCGGCCTATGTTCTGGTGCGTGGTGGTCGGTTTCTGGGCCGCACGCTGTTTTCCGGCATGATCTATGCGCCATTGGTAATGCCCGAAGTTATCACCGGCCTGTCGTTGCTGTTACTGTTTATTGGCATCGGCATGGACCGTGGGGTTATGACTATCGTTCTCGCGCACACCACCTTTTCGATGTGCTTCGTTTCGGTCGTGGTGTCGTCACGCCTGTCTACCTTCGACCGCTCGTTGGAAGAGGCAGCGTTGGACCTTGGGGCATCGCAGTTCAATGCCTTTCGGTTGGTGACGCTACCGATCATCGCGCCTGCGGTTATATCTGGTTGGTTGCTTGCGTTCACGCTCAGCCTTGATGATCTGGTTATCGCGTCCTTTGCCACGGGGCCGTCGGCCACCACACTACCAATGAAAATCTGGTCGTCTGTCCGGCTGGGCGTATCGCCCGAGATCAACGCTCTATCGTCGATTCTGATCGGCATCGTTACGATTGGTGTGATTACCGCGTCTTTGATGTCCAAACGCCATGCCGTGCGCGTGCGTCGTGAAGAACAGGCCGCGCAGCGCGTCACATGAAACATATTTATGCAGACTATGCCTATGGAAACGGCCCGCGTGATGGATGTTGGTGGGACGAAACCTGTGATCTACCTGACTTTCCGGCGTTAGAGGGTGATATCACCTGCGATGTGGCGATCGTCGGGGGCGGTTTTACCGGCCTGTCGGCGGCCCTAGATCTTGCGCAAGCGGGTGTTGACGTCGTGGTTCTGGAGGCCGAATACGTTGGCTGGGGCGCGTCGGGTCGCAACGGTGGGTTCTGCTGTCTGGGGGGCGCGCGGATAGATGACGCGGGTCTGGATCGCCGCTTTGGTCGCGACGGGCGGTTGGAGTATCGCAAGGCTGAACGCGACGCTATTGCGCTGGTCGAGCAGATCACCCAGACCCACGGCATACACGTCGACCGCCATTCACAGGGTGAAACGGAACTGGCGCATCGGCCCAAGGATATGGATGCCCTGCGTCGCGCTGCCGATGCCGTAGCCGAAAACCACGGTGTAGCGTGCAATCTGGTTCCGGCTGACGATTTGGCCGATCATGGCCTGGCCGGACCATTTCATGGGGCGCTGACTATCCCCATTGGTTTTGCTTTGAACCCGCGCAAATATGTCGCCGGATTGGCTGTTGCCGCTCGGGATGCGGGCGCGCGAATATTTGGCAAAAGTCCTGTGCAGAGACTGAAAAAGAAGCAACGTTGGTCTTTGACTGCTGGCCGTGAGGTGACAGCAGATCAGGTAGTGATCGCCACCAACGGCTATTCCTCGGATGATCTGCCCGCTTGGCTGGCCGGGCGCTATATGCCCAGCCAATCCAACGTTATCGTCACCCGCCCGCTGACCCAGCAAGAGCAAGTCTGCGCGGGCTGGACCAGCGATCAGGCCTGCTATGACACGCGCAATCTGCTGCACTATTTCCGCAAGATGCCGGACGGGCGGTTCCTGTTCGGGATGCGCGGTGGGCTGACCTCGAACCCCGCCGCCGAAGCCCGCGCCCGTCGGCGTGTTCGCAGTGATTTCGAGACGATGTTCCCCGCATGGCGCCATATCGAAAGCGCCCACAGTTGGTCGGGCATGGTGTGCATTGCGCGCGATATGCTGCCGTTTGTCGGCGCTGTGCCGAACCAACCGGGTCTGTTTGCCAGTCTGTGCTATCATGGGAATGGCGTTGCGATGGGCACCTATGCGGGCCAAAAAATGGCTAGGTTGATCACAGGCAAAGACGAGGTGCCGGTGGCGATGGCGAAACCGCTTTCACGGTTCCCGTTGGGTCAATTTAGACGCGCGGTCATGCCTGCCGCCTATGCGGGCTTTATGCTGGCCGATCTGTGATACAACTGCGTCTTTTGCGGCTTATTTCGTGATCGTAATTACCGCAGAGTTGACAGGGTGGATCGCACCTTCCATCTCGAACGCAACAAGCAGAGCAGAGGAACCAGCATGAAAATCGCAATGATCGGAACCGGCTATGTCGGACTGGTGTCGGGAGTGTGTTTCTCGGACTTTGGGCACGATGTGGTTTGTGTCGACAAGGATCCCAAGAAAATCGAATTGCTGGAACGTGGCGAGGTGCCCATTTACGAGCCGGGTCTTGATGATCTGATGGCCAAAAACGTGGCGGCTGGGCGTCTTTCCTTTACCGGAGACCTGAAAACCGCCGTTGACGGGGCCGAAGCTGTCTTTATCGCCGTCGGCACGCCAACACGCCGTGGGGATGGCCATGCAGACCTGACCTATGTCATGGCTGCCGCGGCCGAGATTGCGGATGCGTTGACCGGTTACGCGGTGATCGTGACGAAGTCGACCGTGCCCGTTGGTACCAACCGTCAGGTTAAAAAGACGGTTCACAAAGCCAATCCAACCGCCGAATTCGATGTCGCCAGCAACCCTGAGTTTCTGCGCGAAGGTGCAGCCATTGACGACTTTATGCGCCCCGACCGCGTTGTTGTGGGTGTTCAGAACGACCGTGCTGCCGAAGTGATGAACCAGATTTACCGCCCGCTTTATCTGCGCGACTTCCCGATCATGACGACTGATCTGGAAAGCGCCGAGATGATTAAATATGCGGCGAACGCGTTTTTGGCGACCAAGATTACTTTCATCAACGAGATTGCTGCGCTGTGCGAACGCACTGGCGCCGATGTGAAAACCGTGTCGCAGGGCATGGGGCTGGACGGGCGCATCGGCAACAAGTTCTTGCATGCTGGCCCCGGCTATGGCGGCAGCTGTTTTCCCAAGGACACGCAGGCGCTGGCCCGCATGGGGCAGGATCATTCGATGCCCATGCAGCTGACCGAAACGGTGATTAAGGTCAATGATGAGATCAAGCGACGGATGATCGACAAGGTTATCGATCTGTGTGGTGGCAGTGTGAATGGAAAAGTCATTGCGGTGCTGGGCGTGACGTTTAAACCCAACACGGACGACATGCGTGACAGCCCCTCATTGACGATTGTGCCGGCACTGGTCGGAGGGGGTGCCAAGGTGCGAATTGTCGACCCCCAAGGTCGCCGCGAGGGCGAAGCGCTGTTGCCGGGGGCCAACTGGTTCGAGGATGTGTATAAAGCGACCCAGAACGCCGATGCGGTTGTGATCCTGACTGAATGGAACGAATTCCGCGCGCTTGATCTCAAGCGTATCGTCAAACGGATGACAACACCGGTAATGGCCGATCTGCGCAACATCTATTCGCAAAAAGACGCCAAGCGGGCCGGTTTTCTGGCCTATACCTCGGTGGGCCGCGAGGACTACGGTATCGACCGCTAGGATGGTGCGCGCAGTCCAGTTACATCATCGGCCAGAACGGCAAGGTTACCTTTCAGGATCAGAATCGTCTGCCCTTCTTCGATCCGCGCTTCGGTGACGCGCCCATAAGTTTGGGCGCGTTCGGTCAGCAACAGCTGATCGCCCTGATAGCTTTCAATTTCAAAGGTGTAGTTGCCCTGCGGGAAGGTGGACCCGTTCAGCTCTGCAACGCCGTGCCACTGCACTCCATCAGGGGAAATTGGAATACCCTGACGCTGAACTTCGTTGCCTTGGGCATCGTAAACCACCAGATAAGCAGAATCCGCAGCCGACAAGGGGTTGGGCGCGATCGTCACTGGTGCGCCGTCAAAGTGGGCGGGGGCGTATGACAACGCCTCCATCCCGATCCATCCAGACAGCGCGTCCACACTGGTTTGTGTCGTACTACCCAATTGCAGCGCAGTACTGAGCGTCTTCAGCAGATCGTTGGTTTGTACCTGTTGTTCAACCATCGAAAATTGTGCCAACTGGGCCGCGTAATCCGAACTGTCCATCGGCTCCAGCGGGTCTTGAAAACGTGCCTGAGTGGTCATCATTTTCAGGAATGTTTCAAAATCTGACGACACCAGAGAAGCGGCTTTGTCAGAAACTACTCCGGCGTTTGATTGTTGTTGCGCTTGGACCTGCGCGGTGACGGAGGCAATACTCATGCGGGTGGCCCTTATATTCTGAGATCCATAGCGGAATCCGGTGAAAGCAGCGCGCCTTGGCGCTCGTCTGAGTGTGTCGCAACAATTGGCGATTCTGGGGCCGTTGTGCCGGAGCCTTTGCCCGACGGGTTGTCCGGCTGATCTTGCGCACCATCACCACCCGAAAAGGCGAAATCCACATCCGTGTAACCCATGTCGGTAAATTCGCGGTCCAGTTCGCCGATGTTTCGACGCATCAGGTCCAAAGTTTCAGGACGCTCGGCATGGATGATTATCGACACTCCGGCGTCTGTGGTCGAAAGAGACATACGGACGCGGCCAAGTTCCGCCGGGCTGAGCGTAAGTTCTATTGACCGGTCGCTGCTGGTTTTCAGTGTGTCCGCAATCTGTTTGGCAACTGTAGCATGCAAATGTTGTGGCGCAGGCATCGTGGGCGCGCCATTGGCCGATGCAGAATGCGTACTGGAAAGGCGACTCTCTGCTGCAAGCAGGATCTGGTCAGGCTCCGTTGAATGTAGTTCTGCCAATACCCCCCCCGGTTGGGAAGGAGAGCCTGTTATACGGCTTTGAATCTGAGCCTGCGAAGGGGCGACAGGAATCGCCCGATTGGTCCGGAACGCTGTCGACGTACTTCGTGCCTTTTCGACCTGATGTATGTCAAAATGGCGTTCACGTCTGGCGTGCGCGTCGAGCGGTGCGGTCGTTTGTTGCAGCGCAGCGACTGTGCCTCTGTGCGGCGGCGCTGTATGTTCTTCCGAAGGCGGTGTTGATGTACCTGAAGTAATCTGTTCAGCAGTTTGGGGTGTGCTCGCAGTTGGCTTGTTAAGCAATTGCATCAGCAACGGATTGTGCGCATGCGTATCAGGCTGCAACCTCTGTGAGGCGCGCGTCGCAGTGGTGGACGCTTGCGAAATTTCTACACGCATCTGTACCTCTGCTGACGGTTCCAGACCGGACGCGGGCTGAACCGGTGGTATGTTTGTCTGCTGAAAGTGTGCGCCGGTCGCGTCACGCGGCGTGGAGTGAGACGCCTGCGACGGAGATAGAGTCAGGTTATTAACCTGCGCATCCGTTAAAGTAATACCCTGAGTGCTTTGGGCCAACGGGCGCAGACCAGCGGCGATAATCGCGGATATCGGATTTGCCGAAGACCGGACCAAGCCGAGCGTGGTGGCTTGCGTTCCGGTGGCATCCTCTTTTGAATTCTTAATTGCCGTTTCCGACTGGGCAATCGCAGGGTTCGCGTGGGTGATAGACGAGGTTCCTGCAACAAAGGCACGGGCTGGTAAAGTTGTTTCCACATTTGGCGATATCGAATCACTGCCGCGCGTCGATGCGGTTTTGGCTGCTCCCAAAGTCGCATTAGCACTCAATTGCATGCCAAGGGACGCTTGTGAGGGAAAGGCGGCTTTTGATTCCACAGCTTCTTTGGGTTCGCGCACATGCAAGTGTGTGGCGACGGGTGGTGCCATTTCGATGTCAGAAAAGGCTTGATCCTCAGGCTGTGCAGGATTTTCCTGACTCTGGGAGTCAATAGGCTCTTCAGTCTCTGACGTGGGTTCTTTCGGCTCTAACGCGGATAATTCGAGCTCGTTTCTGGTAATTGGACTGGCAAGCAATTCAAACGCCGCAGCGAAGCTGATAGCGGGATCAACCACCGTTGACGGGTTGGACCAATGTTGTGATGGCGTGTCTGTCTGGATCAGGGGAAATAGCTGCACGAGACCTCCGGGAATTCTTCCACGTATCCGTCTTATGCCTGTCGATGGTTACCGCTTCTTTACCGGTCATGGGCAATGATCTGGAAAATGTGAAGCATTTGAAGGGATATCAAGATGCAAGTGACACCAGATTTGCCATGTCGTACGACACTGCGCGCGCACGGTGCAGATACGGAATTGCGTGCTGTCGCGGACCAACTCGAAGCAAGCTTTCTGGCCGAAATGCTGAAATCCGCAGGATTTGGCCAGTCGCGCGACAGCTTTGGCGGCGGCGCAGGCGAGGAACAATTTTCGTCCTTTCTGGTGCAGGCGCAGGCCGAAAAAATGGTTGCGGCAGGCGGCATTGGCCTTGGTGAATCGCTGTTCAACGCATTGAAAGGTCGAATCCATGAAGGATGAAACAATAGAGGACGCGGTAAACGCGTTGGATGATCTGCTGGATCAGGAACGTGCTTCTGTGCTTGCGGGCGATCTGGACAGAATTGCACGCACATTGGATCTGAAACAGACACTGATCGAGCGGTTGAATGGTCAGGATGTGCCGGATCGCGCAGCGCTTGAAGCGCTGAACGCCAAGGTTTTGCGCAATCAGTCACTGCTGAATATGGCGCTGGAAGGGGTGCGTGCCGTGACGCGGCGGCTGGATGCGATGCACCGTATTCAAAGCGCCTTGGATACCTATGATTCCCGAGGCAAGAAAAAGACTGTTGCCTTGACCCCCAACCGGTCAGTGGAAAAGCGCGCTTAAGGTGGTTTTACTTAAATCCGATGAAATGGGTGTGCCCGAATTAGCACTCCATTAGGGCTTGGCGGCGATGGTGTCCATGCACTCGGGAAATGAGTGGCGCAGCTCAGCGATGCTGAAAAATGCAAATGTCAGAATGACTTGTTTTTTGTCCGTCCCAACGGGGGGCGGGACGTAACCTGGCGCAAAGCGTCACGACATAAGGAACATGTTCATGTCGAGCATCAATACCAACACCAGCGCAATGGTTGCGCTGCAAACGTTGAAATCCATCAACACCAACCTGTCGAAAACGCAGGACGAGATTTCGACGGGCAAGTCGATTTCGATGGCCAAGGACAACTCGACGGTTTGGATAACCTTGGCATTCGACGAATAGGCCCGCTGGGTGCGGATCATATCGGTCAGTTCGGTGGCTACATCGACGGTCGATTCCTCGCGGGCATAGGATTTTAAGTCACCTGTTGGGCCATCGCCCGCGTCCCACAGGAAATAAGGGCCGCTTTCGACCGAGGGTTTGTAGGTTTGCGAATCCAGCGAGATCAGGCCACCCGGATTGGGCATGTCCACCAGCGGAATCTGGTAAAGAACGCTGGTCACTCCGGTATCAAAGATCGCCTTTACAAAACCGTTGGCATCAACTTCGACCGAGATCATGTTGCCCACCGGACTGCCGTCTTTTACGATGGAAATGGGTGCGAACGTGTCTGACAGTTGCACGATGCCCTGATTGTCGCCCACAGCTCCAATGTTGAATGAGATCGGGCCGCTGGCGACCTCAACAATCACCTGGCCCGTGGCCGGATCATAGGCGCCCCCTGTCGTTGTGGTCACCGAGGCAATGGTGCCGCCGTCTGAACGTGTGTCATTGAAAGTGATGACATATTCACCGATCACAGCACCGTCCTGCGCAGAATCGCGCATGGTCACGGTCCACTCGTTCGAACTGCCAGTGGCCGGCACTGTTGGTGTAAACTCCAGCGCGATGCTTTGTGATGTGCCCAAGTTGTCAAAATATTCCACCGACAGGTTCTGCGCCTCGCCATCTGACCCTGCAATGGTCGAAGTGGCGGGCAGGTTCAGGCCCATGTTCACTTCGGTGGTCGGATCCCCCTTAAGATTCAGCGAAAACCGGATCGGTTCCAGTCCGTCACTGGTATCGCGTGGGAACGACGGAAATGAACCGTCGATGTTTGCAGGCCACCCCATCAGCAACAGGCCGGATTCGCTGGCCAGATAACCGTCTTGGTCAATGCGGAACGATCCGGTGGTGGTCAGCATCATCTTGGCGTTGTTGACGCCGGCAATTAGGCTGGATTTTGCCGCGACGGGCAACATGCCGCGCCCTCGCACCGCAAGGTCGGTGGCATTTGACGTACTGACCAGCGAACCACTTTCATCGATCAACCGCTGCGATGACGCACGTACGCCGCCCGCAGTATAGGACGCACCCGCGTTGGACAGCACCAGTGAATTGAAATCCGTAACAACACGTTTGTACCCGAAGGTACTGGAATTCGCGATGTTATCCGAGATTGACCCAAGCCGGGTCGCGTTGGATTGCAGTCCCGCAATACCTGCGTTGAGCGAAGAAGAAATTGTCATAGATACGCCTTTCTGCTGCATCAGAACAAAGTTGATGCAACAGATAGGCGTGGTGGGCTTAACACCGCACTAACAGATAAAATCCGTTTTATTTGCTCAGAACACTCCCTGCGGTCACCTAAGGAAAGTCACCTTGATCCGGTTGTTGCGTATATCCATCGGATCCAGCGTGGCAGGTTCGCGGTCGGCATAGCCGGTGACCCGCTGCACGCGCCCTGCCGCCAACCCTGCGTCATCCAGCAACTGGCGCATTACTGTCGCCTGCTGGCTGGACCGATCCCAGACCTGAATATCGGCGGCCACCACGGGTTGAGAGGGAACGTGGGCCCCTACGGCTATGTCGTTTTTCACTGATTTCGCGGTTTGTACCAGCACCCCCGCCAGTTTGCGCAACAGCCGCGTCGGCTGACCGGTCTGCGCGTTGAACAATGGCGCATCAGGCAGGGCGAACAGTTCCACCACCAAACCCTCATCCGTTAATCTGGTAATGACGTGTTTCATCTCGTTTTCCATCACATCAGATTCGCCGCCATATCCCAACAATTCGGATTCGAGCAATTTGAGGTCTGCGGTTTCGGCACTTTGCGCTCTTGTGGCGGGGCGTGCTGCCGCCACAGGGCGCGCACCGTTAAAGGGCAGCATCTCTTCTTCGAAGGTGCTGTTGCCGCCGAATGACCCGTTTCCGCCCCCCGAGACCCGATTGATAGCGATCGTCGGCGTAAAATAGTCCGCGATCCCCTTGCGTTGTTTTTCAGTCGTCGCGTTCAACAACCACATCAACATAAAAAAGGCCATCATGGCGGTCACAAAGTCCGCATAAGCAACTTTCCAGGCACCACCATGGTGCCCGCCGCCGCTTACAACCTTTTTACGTTTGATGATGATTGGCGCCGCATTGCCTTGCGCAGCCATCTCACTCACCCTTTTCATTCACCCGACAACAGAGCTAACATCCATCTCTTTCCAGCAACTTAACAAACGCAATTGTAGGTAATACCCGCACCATCAAGGGCAGTTGCACTCGGCTGCACGATCTGCGCTGATGCTCCAAAAGCGCCAACAGGGGATAAACATGGCTGAGCTTACGGTTCTGGACAGCAAATATTCGTGGACGCGGCTGCTGATCACGCTGGGCGTAGCGATGATTGCCAATGTTGGCATGTGGGCAGTGATCGTGATCATGCCTGCGGTCGAGGCCGAGTTTGCCCTGACGCGCGCGCAGGCGTCGATGCCCTACACCCTGACGATGGTCGGTTTTGCGCTGGGCAACTTTGCGATTGGTCGTGCGGTGGACCGGTTCGGGGTGACAGGGTCGCTGATTGCGGCGGCGGTCGGGATTGCGGCGGGCTATGGTCTGGCGATGTACGCAACATCGGTGATGATGCTCAGCGCGGCGCAATTGCTGATTGGCCTGGCTTCGGCTGTGGGCTTTGGCCCGCTGATCGCCGACATTTCGCATTGGTTCATGCGCCGCCGCGGCATTGCTGTCGCCATCGTCGCCAGTGGCAACTATCTGTCAGGGGCAATCTGGCCAATGGTTCTGGCAGGTCTGCTGGCAGATAGTGGCTGGCGAAGTGTTTACACATTTTTGGCTGTGGTCACGCTGGCAACCGTCATCCCGTTGGCATTGCTGCTGCGCCGCCGTGTCCCAGAAGAGGCGCAGAATGCCGCCCAATTCGCATCGGACAGCAATGCCAAATCTGTGGGCTTGGCCCCCCGCCACCTTGCGATGCTGCTGGGGCTGGCGGGTATAGGGTGCTGTGTGGCCATGTCGATGCCGCAGGTGCATATCGTAAGCTATTGCGTCGATCTGGGCTATGGCCCCGTGGCAGGGGCCGAGATGTTATCGCTGATGCTGCTGGGCGGTGTCGCGTCGCGGCTGGTGTCGGGTATGATAGCCGACCAACTGGGCGGCGTACGCACATTGCTGATCGGATCGGCGCTGCAATGTCTGGCGCTGTTCTTCTATCTTCCGTCAGATGGGTTGGTCTCGCTTTACGTTGTGTCGTTGATCTTTGGCCTGTCGCAGGGCGGGATCGTGCCCAGCTATGCGCTGATCGTGCGCGAATACATGCCAGCGCGGGCCGCAGGTTCGTGGGTTGGGTTTGTGCTGATGGCAACGATTGCGGGTATGGCGATTGGTGGCTGGATGTCCGGCTGGATCTATGACGTGACTGGCAGCTATCAGATGGCCTTCTGGAATGGCATTGCCTTCAACCTGCTGAACGTCGGCATCATGCTCTGGCTGCTGTCACGGTCGCGCCCGCGCAAGGCGGGGCTGGTCGCAGCCTAAGCCTTGCTTTTGCCCGAGACCATCGGCGCTGACAGGTGATCCTCGCCACGTGCGCGTGACAATTCGATCTGCCGCTCACGTTCGCGGAAACGTGCCTTGTCCGCCTCTGATGTCTCGTTGATGCACAGATGACAGCTGACGCCAGCTTCGTATTCGGCGCGCGTTTGATCTGCGGGCAGCACCGGACGACGGCAGGCATGGCACAGCATGTGTGGCCCCACGCGAAGCCCGTGGCCAACGCTGACCCGCCCGTCAAAAACGAAGCAGTTTCCGTTCCATGTGCTGTCCTGCTCGGGTACATCTTCAAGGTATTTCAGAATGCCGCCCTTCAGGTGAAACACATCCTCGATCCCCTGACCCAAAAGATAGTTGGTGGATTTCTCGCAGCGAATCCCGCCCGTGCAGAACATCGCGATCTTCTTGTTATGAAAGCGGTCTTTGTTTGCCTCCCACCATGCGGGAAATTCGCCAAAGCTGGTGGTCTGCGGATCAATCGCACCATCAAAGGTGCCAATCGCCACTTCGTAGTCGTTGCGCGTGTCTATCACCGCCACATCATCGCGGGTGATCAGCGCGTTCCAGTCGGCGGTGTCTACGTAATGGCCCGTCCGCGCCGTCGGATCGACGTCGGGCTGCCCCATTGTCACGATCTCGCGTTTAAGCCGGACTTTCATCTTGCCAAAGGGCGGCGTGGTCGAGGTGCTTTCCTTCCACTCCAACCCGTCACAACCGGGCAGCGCACGAATATGCGCCAGCACCGCATCGATGCCTGCACGCGGGCCTGCAATTGTGCCGTTGATACCTTCGCCCGCCAACAGCAGCGTACCTTTGACTTCCTGCGCGGTACACAGGTCCAGCAAAGCAGGCTTGATCGCGGCGGGCGCGTCAAATCGGGTGAAGTGGTAGAGTGCGGCGATAATATACATGTCCGTCAGATACGCCCTTGCTCGGCGCGCATCAAGACGCTCAAATACATCTGCTATGCCTAAATTGTGTTGACCAAAGCCGCAAAGTCAGCGGTTGCGACCATGCGCTATCTTAGCACCATTTGTTGACGGTTGCACCTATGGTCGCTACGCCTGTGTCCAAGCGTGAAAGCCAGCGAGAAGATGATGCAACCCTCCAAAATTGCCCTGATCGTAATCGACGTCCAGAACGACTTTTGCCCCGGGGGCGCGCTGGCCGTGAACGAGGGCGATCTGATCGTGCCTGGCATCAACGCCCTGATGGACGATGCCGACGCTGTGATACTGACGCAAGACTGGCATCCGGCGGGACACTCTTCCTTTGCCTCGTCGCATGAAGGGCGCGACCCCTTTGCGTTGATCCAAATGCCCTATGGTCCGCAGGTTTTGTGGCCCGAGCATTGCATTCAGGGCAGCGCGGGCGGCGCTTTCCATGCCGATCTGAACACCGACCGGGCAGATATGGTGATCCGCAAGGGCTTCAATCCTGCCATCGACAGTTATTCGGCGTTTTTCGAGAATGACCATCAAACCCCGACCGGACTGGAAGGTTATTTGCGCACCCGTGGCATAAAGAAACTGACGATGGTCGGACTGGCTACGGATTTTTGCGTTAACTTCTCGGCAGTGGATGCGGCGAAACTGGGCTTTGACGTGACCGTGCAAATGGACCTGTGCCGCGCCATTGATTTGGATGGCTCGCTTATTGCAGCCGTTGACGGGATGAACGCGGCAGGCGTGACGCTGGCCTGAGGTAACTCAGCCCCGCGCCATGCCCACCGCTTTTCGTAGTTGGTTCTCATATAGCTTCAATCTGCGGCAGAACCCTGTGTAGTTCCGCGATGCTGGTGATTTTGGTCATTTGCTCGGCCTTGGTCCAACATGCACTGAAATGGCCGCAGGATCACAAGTTGATGGCAAGCTGCGCACGGCACTTTGCACTGCGCACACCCTTGCCTCGGACACGCGCAGCGGGCAGAACGGTGCGAAGTGTCTGAGGAACTCCAATATGGTCGACATCGCCACGCGCGTCTGGAATCACAAGTGGAAGATCGACCCGATCATTCGCTCGCTGATCGACACGGACTTTTACAAGCTGCTGATGTGCCAAAGCATCTTTCGTAACAAACCCGACACGCAAGTTACATTTTCGCTGATCAATCGTACAAAATCGATTCCGCTGGCCGATCTGATCGACGAGGGCGAATTGCGCGAACAACTGGACCATGTGCGGTCGCTGTCGCTGTCGCGTGGCGAAAGCACATGGCTGCGGGGTAACACCTTCTATGGCAAGCGCCAGATGTTCCGTTCCGACTTTATGGAATGGTTCGAAGGCCTGCGCCTGCCGCCCTACCATCTGGAACGCAAGGGCGACCAATACGAATTGACCTTCGAGGGCAAATGGCACGAGGTTATGCTGTGGGAAATTCCCGCGTTGGCGATCTTGATGGAGCTGCGCGGACGCGCGGTGCTGGACGGGATGGACCGGTTCGAACTGCAAATCCTCTATGCACGTGCCATGACCCGCGTTTGGGAAAAGATCGAAGCACTGCGCGAGGTGGACGATCTGAGTATTGCTGATTTTGGCACGCGACGACGGCATTCGTTCCTTTGGCAGGACTGGTGCGTTCAGGCGATGCAGGAGGGCATGGGCGGAAAGTTCATAGGTACTTCGAACTGCAAGATCGCCATGCACCGCGAGATGGAAGCGATCGGCACCAACGCCCACGAGTTGCCGATGGTCTACGCCGCTCTTGCCGAAAGCGACGAAGAACTGTTCCGTGCGCCCTATGACGTGCTGTCCGATTGGCACGACGAACATGACGGTAACCTGCGCATTATTCTGCCCGATACCTACGGCACCAAAGGATTCCTTGATAACGCTCCCGGCTGGTTGGCTGGCTGGACCGGCATCCGCATCGACAGCGGCGATCCCGCTGCCGCTGCCGAAGTGGCCATTGACTGGTGGAAAAGCCGCGGTGAAGACCCCACGCAAAAACGTGTGATCTTCTCAGACGGGCTGGACGTGGACAGCATTATCGCGCTGCAACAGCAGTTCAGGGGGCGCGTCCAGCCGTCATTCGGTTGGGGCACTTTGCTGACCAATGATTTCCGTGGATTGGTGCCCAACGATGCGTTGGCGCCGTTCTCGCTGGTGTGCAAAGCCGTTTCTGCCAACGGTCGGCCCACGGTCAAACTGTCGGACAACCCCAACAAGGCGATGGGCCCACAATCCGAGATTGATCGCTACAAACGGGTGTTCGGGGTGGGTGAGCAGGACAAAGTCGAGGTGGTGGTTTAGACCACCTCTCGCCCCTCCCGCCAGACAATCAGCAACCCGCCCGCCGCGATCAGGATCGCGCCGGGGAAAAGCGCGTCCCACGGGGTTTCGTTGAAGAACAACCAGCCCAGCAGGAATGCGAAGGGTATGCCGAAGTACGAAAACGGGGCTAGATTGGCCTGTTCCGTCATCCGCTGGCTGACCACGATGATCAGCACTGCCGTGCCGCCGAAGGCCCCCATTGCCATCAACCACAGGATGTCTGCCTTGGCGACCGCGCTGAACCCGCCCAGTGCCAGTGCCAGCACGATTGATCCCACAACAGCAGTCGTATTCGAATAGAAGCTGACCAGTGGGCTGGGCACCTCTTCGTCGAACATCCGCGCAGTCACGGCCACCAGCGCATACATCAGTGCCGCCCCCAAAGGATACAGCGCGTCGGTCGAGAACGTGTCGCTTCCCGGTTGCATCACCAGCACCACCCCGACAAAACCGATCATTACAGCGCTCCATCGCACCCAGCCGACAACTTCGCCCAGCAACGGCACAGCAAGTGCGGTCATGAAAAGGGCGTTGGCATAGGTGATGGTGGATGCGGTGGCAAATTCCATACGTCCCAGAGACAGATAGAAAAACAACTGAGCCATCGTGACAATGGCACCCCGTCCCAACGCCAGCTTCCATTGCCGGATTTTGAGACTGCGACCGCTTGCGTGCCACGCCCGTGATGTTGCCAATGCGATCAGCGCAGGGATCAGGCCAAAGATATTACGCCATGCACTGAGTTCGGCAGCGGAATAGTGATCGGACAGCAGTTTGATGATCAGCCCCATGCCATCAAACAAGGTCAGAGCAATCAGGCTCAACACGATGGCATGGCCGGTTTTATCGGTGGCGCGTTTCACAAAGACACAGTCCTGTCAGGGTCGCGGATCACCTAAGCGTACCTTGGCAACGATGACCAGCGCCGCTAGTCTGGATCAACCCGTCCACGCAGCGCCTTGACCTCGCCGCGTACTTTTTTCTCTTTGAGCCGCCGCTTTTTCGATCCCAGCGTGGGCCGTGTGGCGATGCGACGTTTGGGCCTGACCAGTGCCGCCTTGATTAAATCGACCAGCCGTTCGCGGGCAATGTCGCGGTTGCGGGCCTGACTGCGCGTCTCTTCGCACTGGATGATCAATGCGCCTTCGGTCGTCCAGCGTCGTCCGGCCAATCGTTTCAGCCTTGTTTTCACCGGATCGGGTAAACTGGGGCTGCGCGCAGCCTCGAACCGCAGTTCGACCGCCGAGGAAACCTTGTTCACATTCTGCCCACCGGGCCCTGAGGACCGCACGAAGTTCTCGGACAGTTCCCAATCTTCGATGGCGATGGTGTCATTGATACGCAGCATGGCCCCGTTATCGCATCGGAACGATCCGGCGGGAAGGGGTGATTGCCCCGTAAAACCCTGCCAGTGACCGGCGTTTGCGCCTGGCGCTATCCGCGCGCCAAAGCTGTGACTGCCCGAGCCGGATGTTAAAAAGGGCCGCTTGGCGTTTGCCAGCGGCCCTTCGAAAGTTTCAGGAGGCGGGGTCGGTTAGACCAAATGGTCCACATGGTGGATCACATCGCCAAGGACTGCCTTACCGGGCGTTCCTCCAAGCTGTTCCGACACCTCTCTCCAATACCTTTCTGGACACTAGAGCACCTCCTTTCAATTGTTTCAGATACTTGAAGGTTGGCACGTATGTTCAAATTGTCAAAACATTTTTTTATACTAGGCGACGGGTAATGGCCCGAAACGGGATAAGTGCCAACAAAGCCAGCAATAATTTCACCGACCAGTCTGCAATCGCCAAAGATACCCAAAGCGGTGCGACTGGGCCAAAGCCCAGCAACGGAAGTGCTTCGGATGCCCACGCGACATCCGTTTCAGGATGGATAAACGCCAGCGATCCGGCAAAGGCAATCGAGAAGAAAAGGATCGTATCGACGCTGCTGCTGACCAATGTCGATGCCAGTGGCGCACGCCACCAAGCGCCACCGCGCAATGCCGAAAAAATCGCAACGTCCAGCAGCTGTGCGGTCAGGAATGCAATGCCCGACCCGATGGCGATGCGCACGGTGACCAGCGGACCGAATTCGCCCATGATCTGGGTGCCGATCAGGCTACAGATTACGCCCACGACAAAACCGGCCAGCACGACCTTGCGTGCGGCGGGGGCGCCATAGACGCGGTTCATGATGTCGGTGACCAGAAAGGCTAGCGGATAGGTGAATGCCCCCCAAGTCAGCCATTGGCCGAACAGGAATTGGACAAGAATATTGGAGGCCACGACGATGGCGGCCATGGCGATAATGCCGGGGATATGTGCGCGATTCATGATGTGTTCCGTTTTTACAAGGGTGCGGCGACTTGGCCCACCATCATGGCAGACGGGCGGTCCATAGGCCCAAGTGCGCAGCCGTGCAAGCTATTCCGTAAGGGTGAATTCGACGATCTGGTTGCTGAAGAACGGGTAAAAGTTGTCATCAGCTACCAACGTCAGATGGGTAATACCCTGCGCATCGTGCCAGACACTCAACCCTTCAAGGTTGCCATAGGTGCCGGGATCGGTGATCAGCAGCGTGGTCTCGGTCAGGTCTGGTGCCGACAGATCGAACCGGCGGATGCGGGTGGCAAACCCCCGCAAGGACAGGCTGCGTTCCAGCAGATAGAACAGCCCATCGGGTCCGAAATCGGCACCTGTGGCCAGAAAGGTGTCTTTGCGAGGAATGAATGGTCCCTTTGACCATGTCCCGTCTTTGTATTGGTAGACCGGAAAAGGTGCTGTATTGCTGGCAGAGACTTCCGGCACTGTCACAAGCGTTCCATCTGCCGCAATCGCCAACGCCTCCAGCGCCCTGTTTTCGACCAGACCCTTGAAATCCGGATGTCCCGGATGCCGGACCAAGCTGCCGTCGGGCTGCTCGATGGCGATCCCTGACTGTCCCTCCATCGACAGATGCAAGGTGCCGTTCGCATCCACGGCCAGCCCCTCGGTGTCGCCCAATTTGGCAGCGCGATCATCGTGGACAGCACTGATCACCTCGACCGCTTCGCCCGACCGGTCCAGCGTCAGGTGGTACAGACCACCGCGATCTGACAGCACCAGTGCTTCGACACCGCCATCAGACATTTCGATCGCCGACAGCCCGCCAAACCCCTCCGACAGACGCGGCAGCGTTATCACGCCATCCAGTGTCAGTGTCGGTTCAGCTTGTACGCAGGCTGCCGCGCAGATCAGCGCGAGTGCAGAACGCCAGAGCATTGTTGGGGCAGATCGGCAACTTTGTATTCGCGGCGCGGTTTCGGCTTGGGTGCGTTGGGATCTGGCGGCGGCGGGTTCAGGATGTTGTTGACCCACTGCTGCGCATCGTCACAGCCGTCGCCGGGGGGCGGTGCCGCCTGATCGATGCAGCCGCGCGCACCCTTGGGACAGGCCAGACGGACATGAAAGTGATAGTGGTGACCATACCACGGACGCACCTTGCGCAGCCATGACCGGTCGCCTTTTTCATCCTTGCACATCTGCACCTTGGCACCGGGAAACACAAAGATCCGCGCGGTACGTTTGTCCTGGGCGGCGGCCTTGATGATTTCGTGATGCGCGCGGGTCCATGATCCGTTGGTATACGCTCCTTTCGAGCGGCGCGTGGAAACCGACGAGATATTCTCGCGCTCGGCCACGCTGAGGTTCAGGTTCGCCGCAGGCAGCATCCAGATGTCGGCATCCAACCCGATCTGGTGGCTGGCGTGGCCGGTCAGCATCGGCCCGCCGCGCGGCTGGCTCATGTCGCCGACATAGATGCCGTTCCACCCCGGTTGCTGTGCGGCCTTGCGGCTGAGATTTTCGACGAAATCGACCAGTTCGGGGTGCCCCCAGTTGCGGTTGCGTGACAGGCGCATAGCTTGCCATGTTGGTCCGGTTTCGGCCAACTGTTCGGAGCCGGCTGCGCAGCCCTTGGAATAGCTGCCATATGGTGCAGGTGTCTGCTGCGATCCGATTCTTTGGGCACCAAAGACAGCCTTGGCCGACCCTTGCAATGTGGCGGGGTCGATATCGGGTAACGGCGTGCCATCAATATTGGTATCAGACTGGCCGCTGCAGGCAGCGGTCACAACCATCAGGGCGGCTATACAAAAACGACGCAAAAACATTACTCGACCTCTCCATCCGGTTTCACCCAGATTAACATGATCAACCCGATTGCAAAGAGTACGATCAGCGGCGATACGCCAAAGCGCTGGCTTCCGCTGATTTGCGAGGCAACAGCGATCAGGGCGGGGGCAAGAAAGGTCGTGGCCTTGCCCGACAGTGCATAAAGACCAAAGGCTTCGGTCATCCGTTCGGAATTGCCTTGACGGGTCAGCATGTTGCGGCTGGCGCTTTGCAACACGCCACCAGCCGCGCCGATCAGCATACCGGCGACATAAAACAGGATGTCAGGCAGGCTCGATCCTTCGGCCAACTGGATGCCAAAGGCCGATGTCGGTGACAGCGACACAATCAGAATGGCGGTGCCCATCAGGATAAGGCAGCACAGGATAATCAGCGGCTTTGGCCCCAACGCACGGTCGGCATAGCCCCCCAGCCAACAGAACAACGCTCCGCTGGCTGCCGCGATAATGCCAAAAATGCCCACTTCTGTGATGCTCCAGTTCAGCACACCCAGCGCATAGATGCCGCCAAAGGTATACATCCCGTTCAACGCGTCGCGGTAGAACATCGACGACCCCAGATAGGCCAGAAGACTGGGATTGCCTGGCAGGTTCACCAGAGTTTGTTTCAATTCTTTCAGCCCGTTGCCGAACTTATATCTCAGGCGTGGCGCGTCGGGGGGTGTTTCCTTGACCCACAAAAAGAAGGGGATCATGAAAACCGCAAACCAGATCGCGCTGAACGGCCCTACGACGCGCGTGTCGGCCTTGGTCGCGGGGTCCAAACCGAACAGCGGTTCAAACCCGGCCATTGTACGACCTGACTCTCCGGCCTGAAACAGCGCCAGCATCAGCAGCAAGGCCAGAACCCCGCCCGCATACCCAAAGCCCCAGCCCGACCCCGAGATTTTACCCAACTCGTCTTTGGGGCCAAGCGACGGTAGATAGCTGTTGGTAAAGATCGTTGCGAACTCCATCCCGACCAGCCCGATGCCAAAGAAGAACAGTGCCCAGATCACCGAAAAGTCCTGCGGAGCTGTCCACCAGAGGGCGTAGGCGCCGATGAAATAAAACGCTGAAAACAGCCATATCCACGGCATCCGGCGGCCTGAACTGTCTGCAATGCCGCCCAGAATGGGCGCCAGAATGGCAATCGACACGCCCGCCACGGTCAACCCATAGCCCCACAACGCCTGCGCCTGCGCTTTGGCGGCGGTCTCGGCCATGCCGTCGGCCATCAGTTGCGCCGCCGCGGTTTGGGCAAAATAGGGGCCAAAAATAAAGGTCAGCATCAGCGTATTGTATGGCTGGCTGGCCCAGTCGAAAAAATACCAGCCCCAGATGCGTTTACTCAATGATACGTCCGCCATGTTCGCCCCAGTGCTATTGCTGGCGTGATTAGAAACAGGGGCGACCACCAGAGGCAAGGAAAGGTTTACGCAGGCGGTAAAATCGCGTCCTGCATGGGCGGCCACGGGCGGGTGCCTTCGGCTTTTATCCATGCCGTAATCCAGTCGGGAACCGGCGGGCTGATCGGGTTTTGTCCCAACGCTTCGGCGGCGCGGGCGGGGTTGATGGCGCGGCCGTTCTCCAATAAGGCAGAGCGATACAGCACATGGCTGGCGCATTCGCCATTGGTCTTCCACATGGACTGTTCCAGATACATGAACCGCTGGTCCCAGCACACCAGCCGCGATTTCATGGTAAACCGTTCGAACATGGTAATCCGGCGACGATACCGCACCGAAGCGCCTGCCATCGTCAGCGCCCACTTGTTCTTGAACAGAACCGACACCAACCCGCCCCGCTGCGCCATTGCCAGACGTCCCAGATCATATAGCGTCAACGTGCGCCCGTTGTTCAGTTCGCCGAACATATCGATATCCCACGGCCAGCAGATGTGGTGGCTGGTGTGAATGTCGCCAAAACCGGCCAAGGGCGGCAGACGGCGGGCGATCATGATCTCTTTGAACAGGCGGATGAACGGGAACATGCGTTTGGCTCCTTTTTCGGCCCTGTTCAGTGCAGTGCGGCAACGCTGTCAACCATCACCTCGCGGCAGACTTGCCCTTTTGCCAAGGCATGACTAGTTGGAGTGCAACCAAAGAGGTGAGACCGATGCAATCGCTGTTCCAAATCCTGATGCTGCTGCTTAATATCGTGTGGTTTTTCGTTATCGCCCACGTGATAATGAGTTGGCTTATCAACTTTCAGGTGCTTAACCAGCGCCAACCAATTGTCGCCCAAATCTGGTACGGTCTGAACCGTCTGCTAGAGCCGATCTATAGCCGCATCCGCCAAGTTCTGCCTCCGATGGGCGGGCTGGATCTGGCACCACTGGTTTTGCTGGTGTTGGTGGCTGTTCTGCGCATCGTGCTGATGAACAACGCCGCTGTGTTTTATTAAAATGCGGTCTTTGGGGGCGCTGTTCCCAGCGCTCCTGCGGTCTTTTTTTGAGCCAGAGAGGCAGCAGACCTTGTTCACGGATTCTTAGTGTGTGACTCTGCATCAAAAGAGCAGACAATTCACATCAAGGTTTCCATATGACAGGCGCTGCCACGCTTTTGTCCGACGTATTCGGCTTTGACGCCTTCCGCCCGGGGCAAGAAGAGATCGTGCATGCCGTGGCCGAGGGCGAAAACGTCTTGGCTATCATGCCGACCGGCGGCGGCAAATCCTTGTGTTTCCAACTGCCCGCGTTGATGCGTGAGGGCGTGACGGTGGTGATTTCACCGCTGATCGCGTTGATGCGCGACCAGGTGCGCGCGCTGCAAGAGGCGGGCGTCTCTGCCGGGGCGCTGACATCCGGCAACACACCCGAAGAAACCGACGCCGTATGGGAGGCGTTGGAGCGCGGCGAGCTGAAGCTGCTTTATATGGCACCCGAGCGATTGGCTGCAGGGTCGGCGATGGGCATGTTGCGCCGCATCGGTGTGTCGATGATTGCCGTAGACGAGGCCCATTGCGTCAGCCAGTGGGGTCATGATTTCCGCCCCGATTACCTGCGCATTGGCGAGTTGCGCCGCACGTTGAACGTGCCGCTGGCGGCTTTCACCGCTACCGCCGACATCGAAACCCAAGCCGAGATTGTGCAAAAGCTGTTCGATGGACAGCCGCCGCGTGCCTTTCTGCGTGGGTTTGACCGGCCTAACATCCATCTGGCCTTTGCCGCCAAGGACGGGCCGCGCGCGCAAATCCTGAACTTTGCCGCCGCGCGCAAAGGGCAGTCGGGCATCGTCTATTGCGGCACTCGTGCCAAGACCGAAACGCTGGCCCAAGCGTTGCGCGAGGCCGGGCATGGCGCGATCCACTACCATGGCGGCATGGAGGCCGAAGACCGCCGCATCGCCGAACGCCGTTTCCAGCAAGAAGACGGGCTGATTGTTGTGGCAACCGTCGCCTTTGGCATGGGCATCGACAAGCCCGACATTCGCTGGGTGGCCCACGCCGACCTGCCCAAAAGCATCGAGGCCTACTATCAGGAAATCGGTCGTGCAGGGCGCGATGGTGCGCCTGCCGAAACCCTAACCCTGTTCGGGCCGGACGACATCAAGCTGCGCCGCTCGCAGATCGACGAGGGTCTGGCCCCGCCCGAACGCCGCACAGCCGATCACGGACGGTTGAACGCGCTTCTGGGCTTGGCCGAAGCGCTGGACTGCCGGCGCAAATCGCTGCTGAACTATTTTGGAGAAACCGACGCGACTTGTGGCAACTGCGATCTGTGCGACAAACCCGCCGAGGTGTTCGACGGTACCACCGCCGTGCGCAAGGCGCTGTCTGCGATGTTGCGCACGGACGAATGGTTTGGCGCGGGCCACCTGATCGACATCTTGCTGGGCAACCGCACCGACAAGATCACACAGCGCGGCCACGACAGCCTGCCGACCTACGGCGTTGGAACAGAATACGACAAACGCCAGTGGCAGGCGGTGTTCCGGCAGATGATGGGCCACGATCTTATTCGCCCCGATCCGGCCCGCCACGGAGCGCTGCGCATGACCGACGCAGCCCTGCCTATCCTGCGCGACGAGGCCACGATCAACCTGCGTCGTGACAGCATCCGCAGCGCGGGCACAAATCGCCGTCCAGCCGTCAAGGAAATGGTATCCGAAGAAGACACGCCACTGCTGAGCGCGCTTAAGGCGCAGCGCCGCGCACTGGCCGAGGCGGCGCGGGTGCCTGCCTATGTCATCTTTACCGACCGCACATTGATCGAAATGGCAGAAAACCGCCCTTCCAATCTGGATGCAATGGCAGGGATCAGCGGCGTTGGCGCAAAGAAACTTGAACGCTATGGCGACACGTTTTTGCAGGTCATCAATGGTGCCGTGAACGATGTGCATCCAACGCGCCGCAAGCTGGCGGGACGCGTGGCGGGAACCGTCTATGACCAGTTGATGGACGCGCAGGCGCAACTGGCGCGCGGGTCCGGAGGCACCGACAAACCGCTGAGTTGTTCGGCGTCGCAACTGGCAAAAGTGGCGCAGATGCGCAGTGCCGATGCGGTGGCGTTGGAACGTCTGTTGGGTGAACGCCGCGCCGAAAGATTCGGAGCGGCGTTTCTGGCAGTGTTGTCCGGAGCCTAGCCCACCGCTTCCATCAGGTTGGCGTCATATTCCTTCATCGCTTTTACGGACGGGCGCGCCAGGCAGCGATCAATCCACTCTTTGACCTGTGGAATATCGGGCGCAAAATCCGGCATGAACTGGAATGGCGAGACCATAATCAGATCGGCAGCGGTGAAATCATCGCCCAGCAAAAAGGGTCGTTCTGACAGTGTCTCGCCCAGATGTGTGTAGATTTCTTGCGGTCCCCGGAACGTAATGTGAAACACGGGATGGTCGATTTCGGCCACCAAACCGATCAACACCGGCTCGACCACATTGCCGTAATACGCCAGCCAGCTGAGGTAACTGCCACGGCGGGCGTCACCGATTTGCATACCCATCGGGCTGGCAAAATGATCAGTCAGATACTGGACGATTGCGTTGCTTTCGCGGATCAGCGTGCCGTCATGGTCCAGAAACGGCACTTTGCCTTCTGGATGCGGGTTGGCTGGATCGGGTGCGCCGACGTTGCCCTGACGGACCAGACCGACAGTACGGACATCGACCCTGTCGAGGACATCCATCTCGATCAGCAACTGGATGATGCGGGACGAGCGGGTGTTGGCACCGTGATAAAGCGTGAGCATGATAATTCCTCCGGTTCGGTTTCATTGCCCTTGGAATAGCCCACAGTGCTGACAATTCCTGACAGTATGTTAATGGCGGGCGTCGTCGTCTGGACCTTCATGGCCTGTCAGACTAGGTCAGGTACAAACCAAAGGAGACGAACAGATGTTGGTTGTGATTTCGCCTGCCAAGCGGCTGGACTGGGCCGCCCGTGACATGGATATGACAGCGCCCGCAATGCAGGAAGACGCAGTGCGGCTGGCTAAAACCGCGCGCAATCTGACTTTGGGCGATCTCAAGGCGTTGATGCACCTTTCGGACGACCTGGCACGGTTGAACCGTGACCGGTTTCAGGTCTTTGCCGCCGAACCCGAGGCGGAAGCCCTGCGCCCCGCCGCGCTGGCCTTTGCGGGCGATACCTATCAGGGTCTTGATGCGGCATCGCTGGACGCGGACGAGATGGATTTTGCACAAAACCACCTGCGGATTCTGTCCGGTCTTTACGGTTTGCTGCGTCCACGCGACGCGATCCAGCCCTACCGTCTGGAGATGGGCAGCCGCCTGAAAACGCGACGGGGCAAGACCCTCTATGATTATTGGGGCGACGACCTGTCCAAGGCGCTGAATGCACAAGCTGACGCGATGAACACCGATGTTCTGGTGAACTGCGCCAGTCAGGAATATTTTGGTGCCGTCGCACCCAAGGCGTTGAAATTGCGCGTGATTACGCCGCAGTTTATGGAAGACAAGGGCAAAGGACCAAAGATTGTCAGTTTCTTCGCCAAAAAAGCCCGCGGTGCAATGGCGCGGTTCGTGGTGCAAAACCGGCTGACCGATCCCGACGCGTTGATCGATTTCAACAGTGGCGGCTACGCATATCAGCCCGATCTGTCCAAACCGGATGCGCCGGTTTTTGTCCGGCCCTACCCCGAAACCTGACGTGGATCACCCAGCCCGCGACTGCGGGACAAGGGGCGGTTGCACGCCGACAGGGCAGGCTGCTAGTACTTGCTTTTCCAATGCCTCCTTGCGCAGGGGTTTGGTCAGATAGTGATTGAGACCAGCCGCCATGATCGCATCCTCTTCGCCGTCCATCGCGTGGGCGGTCAAGGCAACCACAGGCACAGCCTTGCCCGTATCCTGTTCCAGCAAGCGGATCGCACGGGTGGCGTCCTTGCCGTCCAACTTGGGCATCGAGATGTCCATAAAGACCAGATCCGGCGCAAAACTTTGGTAAAGCACTACTGCTTCCTCTCCGTTGCTGGCGAATCTCAGGTCAATGTCCATATGCGCCAGCATCTTACGCAGCACCAATTGGTTGGTCTTGTTGTCCTCTGCCGCCATCACACGCATATGCCGCAGCCCGCCAGCAGGGCCGTCTGGTTCGTCTGGGCCCGCAATCGGCCCCAGAGATTCCAGCATGGCAAACAATTCTCGGCGCGGCACCGGTTTTTGCATCAGCGCGTGCAGATGTTTGCGGGCGGGGTCACGGTCGGCGTAACCGGGGTTGGTGCTTAGCAGGACTACCGGAACCTGATAGCCCGCGTCACGGATCGCTTGCGCCAGTTCCAGCCCGTCCATTCCAGGCATGTTGTGATCGGTCACCACCAGATCAATCGTGTTGTTCAACCCCTGCAAGGCTATAGCGCCATCCTCGCATGGCACCACGGTCAGGCCCAGCATCTCCATCTGTCGTTGAAGGATCAGACGGTCGGCGGCCACATCGTCCACCACCATCACCCGCCGCACACCTTTGGGGATGGTGGGGTGGCGTGGCACCTCTTGCTCGGCGGTTTCCAGCGGCATCAAGAAACCGAAACAAGAGCCTACGCCCTCTTCACTGGTCACCCAGACCTTGCCCTTCATCAGGGCCACCAGCCGTTTCGAAATGGCCAGACCCAGCCCTGTGCCGTCAAACTGGCGGTTGCGGTCGTTTTCAACCTGGTTGAACTCGCCAAAAATATGCTCGATCTTGTCTTCGGGAATGCCGATACCGGTGTCTTCGATGGCGATATTCACCTGACTGATACGCCCCTGATCCGCAGGTACACCCGTAACGCGCACCAGCACATGCCCCTCCGAAGTGAACTTGACCGCGTTGCCGATCAGATTGGTCAGCACCTGCCTGATTCGCCCCGGATCACCGACAAAGCGGGTGGGCAGGAACAGATCGTAATCCAGCAGCAAGTTCACGTCTTTTTCACGCGCGGCGTGGTGCAACAGCATGATAACCTCGTGAATACAGCGCTCCAGATCAAACGGTTCCGTATGCAGCGTCAGCTTTTCCGCCTCGATCTTGGAATAGTCGAGAACGTCGTTGATGATGGTCAGCAGCGCCTCGCCCGAGTTGCGGATGGTGTCCACATAAAGCCGCTGTTCTTCGTTCAATCCGGTGTCGGTCAGCAGATCGGCCATGCCCACGACGCCGTTCATCGGTGTGCGTATCTCGTGGCTCATGTTTGCCAGAAACGCCGATTTTGCACGGTTGGCCGATTCCGCAACGGCGCGGGCTTCTTTCAGACGCGCTTCGTAGACGACGGTGGCGGTGATATTCAAACCCAGCGACACGATATCGCCACCGGGGCCACGACGGTCAATCAGCTTGACGTATTGATCGTTCCAAAGCCGGATGGTTGTTGGGTCGGGATAGGGTGCCATCCATCGGTCGGTCATCATCGCACGCCAGTCGTCGTGGGGCATATCACCGGTGTTCACAATACCCTCGTCCGTCAGAACCTGTAGAATGGTGATGTAGTTCACACCGGGGCGGATCATTTCCATGCCTTCAAAAATCGCCAGATAGGCGCGGTTGGCTGCCAGCATCTGGTTGGTGTCGTCAAAAAAGGCAAACCCGTCGGTCACCGTTTCGATCGAATGCCACAGCCGCCGTTCGGCCACTTCAACCTTGTGGTGGGCAACGCTGAGGTCGGATTTCACGCGCAGGTTTTCGTCGCGCACCGTGGCCACCTCGGCGCGGGTCTCGTTGATTTCGGCGCTGAGCGTTTGCGCGTGGCGGTCCAGCTTGCGACGGGCAGCAGCCAGTTCGGATTGCTTGAGCTCAAGCAACCGCTCGGCGGCCAGCCGCCCGCGCCGTTCTTCCGCCAGTTTGTTGGCCAGCGACATGGCGCCCCCGCTAAAATCCGAGTCGGTTTTCGTTCGCCAACAGGTTTCGCGCAACGGGGTAAAGAGGTGCTTAAATTCCGTACCTCCTTTGCAATTCAGGTACGATAGAGGTTGTGCAGGGTCAATCGGGCCACGGGTATCTTCAGTAAAATATGAACCAAACGGTTTTGTGTGACAGCACAGTTCCCCGATGAATCGTTGCCAAGTGGGGCGGCGTCGTGGCACGGTTTCCGACAATTGAGTTGGAGATTATTATGGTACCGCGCATTCTTGTAGTATTTGCAATTACGTTCATGTCCTTGGTTTCTGGTGCTCTCGCACAAGACATCATACCCGATCATCGCTTTGTCTATTCGCGCGACGTGGACTTTTACGGCGCCGATCTGACGCCGCTGTTTGACACAACCCAGTCCGCCTGCACCAACGCTTGCAGCGCCGACGCCGCCTGTGTCGGTTTTACTTTCAACAGCCGCTCCAACGCCTGCTTTCCCAAATCCGCACTGACCCAACGCCAACCTTACGAGGGGGCTTTTTCTGCCGAACGCGTGCCGGCGGACCCGCGCGTGCTTGCCCAACAGTCCGCGCGTGTCGCAGATTTGCAGTTCCTTGATGCCAGTGATCTTGATGCCGCGCGCAAGCTGGCCGAAAGCTTTGCGATCCGCTTTGCCGTGAACGACCGCACCGCCGAGCAGCTTCTTGATGCCGCGTCCAAGGCGTTCGGTCAGAACAACCGCGTTACCGGAATGCGCTGGATGGGGGCCGCGCTTGCGCTGACTGATCGTGGCGATCTGTGGGAAAACTGGGCATATCACGCGCTGCGGCTTGGTACTTCTGATCCATCCGATTTTCGCCGTCAGTCCCGTCGCGAGGCCCTTCCTGCGACCATTAACGCTTATTTGCGGGCCGACGGCGCAGGGGCTAAGGCCGCCGCACTGCAAGGCATGGCCGAAGCACTGGAAGCTTTGAACCGTGGCCGCGATATGATCCCGGCGTTACGTCTGGCCTATGACATTCAACCGCGTGACGACATCGACAAGGATCTGGAAGATGCGATCCGTAAATATGGCTTTCGCGTGGTGGAACATCGGGTGGACAACGACGCCGCCAACCCGCGCATTTGCGCCGAATTTTCCGAAGACCTTGCTGCGTCGGGGGTTGATTACGAGCCTTTTGTGCGCATTGCCGCCGATGGCGTAGTGGTGCAGGCCGAAGACCGCCAACTGTGTATGGATGGCGTTGAACATGGCGCCCGCTACGAAGTGACCCTGCGCAGCGGTTTGCCCGCTGCCAGCGGTGAAACGCTGGCCCGCGATGTCACGCTGAACCTGTATGTGCGCGACCGTGCGCCGCTGGTGCGGTTCCCGGGACGGGCCTATGTATTGCCGCGCAGCGCCGATGCAGCGCTGCCGATCGAAACGGTGAACATGCCACAGGTCGATCTGGCGCTGCGCCGTGTGTCGGATCGCAACCTGCTGCGCGCCATTCAGGAAAGCTATTTCGGCGCGCCGATGTCTTACTATCAGGATCGCCAGTTCGCGGACGAGATCGCACAAGAGGTCTGGACCGGCACCGCCGAGGTGCAAAACGATCTGAACGTCGACACAACAACCCGTCTGCCGCTGGGGGATGCATTGGCGGGGCAACCTACGGGCATCTACGTTCTGACCGCCAGCCAGCCGGATGTCGAAGACTATGACACTGCGACCGCCAGCCAGTGGTTTGTGCTGACCGATCTGGGCCTGTCCACATGGCAGGGCGTTGACGGGCTGACCGTGGCGACCCGTTCGCTGGGCACGGCACAGGCGCAGTCGGGTGTGACGCTGACACTGGTCTCGCGTGCCAATGTGGTGCTAGGACAGGCGACATCAGGCGCGGATGGCTTTGCCAGGTTTGATGCCGGTCTGGTGCGTGGCACCGGTGCCTCGGCGCCAGCGTTGCTGGTGGCGCAAATCGGCGCAGATGACAATCCTGAAGATATGGCCTTTCTGCCGCTGACCGATCCCGCGTTCGATCTGTCTGATCGTGGCGTCGAAGGCCGACCGCCCGCGCCGCCGATCGACACGTTTATGGCGACCGACCGTGGAGCCTATCGTGTGGGCGATGTCATCAATGTGACTGCGCTGACCCGTGATGGCAAGGCAGAGGCCATTTCGGGCCTTCCGCTGACCGCGATCCTGACGCGCCCCGATGGTGTGGAATACAGTCGAACGCTGTCAACTGACCCGAACGCAGGCGGGCATGTGTTCAATCTGCCCCTTGGCACCGATGTGCCGCGCGGCGCTTGGCGACTGGATCTGAAATCCGATCTGGATGCCGCCCCGTTGGCAACCCAAACCGTTCTGGTCGAGGATTTCCTGCCCGAACGGATTGATTTCGACCTGACCCTGCCCGATGCGCCGCTGCGTCTGACGGACACCCCGCCCATGCAGATCGACGCGCGCTATCTGTTTGGCGCGGCGGGCGCAAATTTGGCCATCGAAGGCGATGTGCGCCTGATGCGGCGCGACGGTTTGGACGACTGGCCCGGCTACAGCTTTGGCCGCTACGACATCCGCTTTTCACCCCGCACCCGATATATGGATGCGGCCCGCACCGATGCAGACGGCCGCGCAACCCTGCCGCTGACCCTGCCCGAAGCCGATCCCGAAGGGCAACTTCTGCAAGCGCGCGTAACCGTGCGCGTTTCCGAAGGGTCGGGGCGTCCGGTTGAACGCGAAATCACAGCACCCATCGCACACCAAGGGGTGATGATCGGGATCAATCCCGCCTTCGACGATGTGCTGCCTGAAATGTCTCAAGCCCGCTTTGACCTGATCGCAACCGAAGGATCCTTGCCGGTGAAGTGGACCGTGAACCGGATCGAGACGCGCTACCAGTGGTATCAAATGTACGGCAACTGGAACTGGGAACCGACCACCCGCCGCATCCGCGTCGCCTCGGGGTCAGCAACGCTGGGTCAGGAACCGACGCAAGTGCAAGCGGCAACCGAATGGGGCGAATACGAACTTGTGGTAGAATCCGCCAGCGCGCCCTACGTGGCCTCTGCTGTTAACTTCTACGCAGGCTGGTATGGTGCGGGTGAAGGCGCCGACACACCCGATCGTCTGGATGTGTCGTTGAACGGTGAAAGTTTCGCCGTAGGCGATACTGCGCAATTGCGCCTTGTGCCACGTTATGATGGCACCGCGTTGATCACCGTGGCATCGAACCGCGTGATCGAACGCCGCGTGATCGAAGTGACTGCGGGCGAAAACATCGTGCCGCTGACCGTTGGCGCGGATTGGGGGACGGGCGCATATGTAACGGCCGCAGTGATCCGTCCGATGGATGTGCAGGCGGGGCAAAATCCCGCGCGTGCGTTGGGCGTGGCCCATGCCGCTGTGAACCCTGCTGCCAAGCAATTGGCGGTCAGCGTCACCGCGCCAGATACGGTGGACGGACAGAAAGGCCGATTTGACGCAACCATCAAGGTCGAGGGTATCATCGCAGGCGAAACTGCCTTTGTCACATTGGCAGCGGTCGATGTGGGTATCTTGAACCTCACCGGCCATCAGGCCCCCGATCCGTCTGGGCACTACTTTGGCCAGCGCCGTTTGGGCGTCGAAATGCGTGATGTCTATGGCCGGTTGATCGACGGAATGAACGGTGCTTTGGGCACCGTGCGATCCGGCGGCGACGCTGCCGGTCAGGACGGGCTGCAAGCGCCACCGCCGACCGAAGAACTGATGGCGTGGTTTGCCGGCCCCGTTACTGTGGGTGCGGACGGGACCACCACGGTCACCATCCCACGCCCTGCATTCAATGGCACCATCCGCCTGATGGCCGTAGCGTGGACCCCCTCTGCGGTAGGTCAGGCGCAAACGGAAGTACTGGCCCGCGATCCCGTGGTGGTCACAGCGGCGCTGCCGCGGTTCCTTGCTCCCGGAGACTCCAGCCGTTTGCTGCTGGATGTGGTTCACGCAGACGGGCCGGGCGGCACTGTGCAACTCGCGCTTGCTTCCGATGGGCTGCAACTGGGCGATGCGCCGAGCGCATTCGATCTGGCAACCGGAGCCACCCAGCGCATCACCGTACCACTGAGCGCCTCCGAGACTGGCAATTACAACATCACTGTCACGCTGACGACGCCCGCGGGCAAAGAGTTGACCAAAACGTTGGCGCTGGGCGTGCGCGTGACGGATCCTGAAACCGCGACAACGCGACGGTTCAGCCTTGGCGCGGGCGAGGTTTTTACCTTTGACGACAACGTGCTGGTGGGGCTGAAGCCGGGTGCTGCGCGGGCGACGCTGGCGGCTGGTCCGCTTGCGCGGTTCGACGTGCCGGGGCTGCTGACGCAACTGGATCGCTACCCATATGGCTGCACCGAACAGGTCACCTCGTCTGCGCTGCCTTTGCTGTACCTTTCCGATTTTGCCCCCGCAGCGGGGATCACAGACCTGCCACAGCGCATCAACAGCGCTGTCAGCCGTGTTCTGGCGCGTCAGGACAGCAACGGTGCGTTCGGCCTGTGGCGCGCGCAGTCGGGTGAATTCTGGTTGGACGTCTATGTAACCGATTTCCTGACACAGGCGCGTGCCAAGGGATTTGTCGTGCCGGATCTTGCCTATGATCTGGCAATCGACAACCTGAAAAACCGTGTGAACTACGCCCCCGACTTTGACGAAGGCGGCGAAGACATCGCTTATGCGTTGCTGGTTCTGGCCCGCAACGGGGCCGCTGCGATGGGCGACCTGCGCTACTACGCGGACACCAAGGGCGACGATTTTGGCACACCGCTGGCCACTGCCCAACTGGGGGCTGCGCTGGCGATGTACGGGGATCAGTTGCGTGCCGACCAACTGTTTGCCAAAGCCAGCGCGCAAATGGACCAAAGCGCGCGGGAAACGACGCGGTGGCGATCTGATTTCGGCACTCCGCTGCGCGACGCCGCTGCGGTGCTGAAACTGGCGGCCCTGTCGGGCAGCAACGCCATCGACCGCAGTGCCGTGGCCACGCGTATCGGCAACGTCAACCGTACCCTGTCTACGCAAGAGGCGGCGCAGGTTCTGATGGCAGCCCAAGCGCTGGGCGCTGATATGGCCAACCCCGGCCTGACGGTCGATGATCAACCCGCCAGCGGGCCGGTGATCGAAACGCTCGAGGCCGGAGGTGCGGCGCGCAGCATCCGCAACGTGTCGGGCGCGGCCACCGACGTAACCCTGACCACCTATGGCGTGCCTGTGGTCGCGCCGGATGCGGGTGGATATGGCTACGCGATAAAACGTGACTATTATACGCTGCAGGGCGCGCCTGTGGATGGCCCGTTTGCAACTGGCGAGCGGCGTGTTGTGGTCCTGACCATTCAACCGTTCGAGGAAGTGGGCGCGCGTTTGATCGTCGATGACGCGCTGCCGGCCGGATTGGAGATCGACAATCCCAACCTGCTGCGTGCTGGTGACATCCGTGCGCTGGACTGGCTGAAGTTGGCCGAGACGGAAACTGCGCAATTCCGCGCCGAGCGCTTTGTCGCGGCGGTGGACCATCGCGGAGACGCGCCGTTCCAGTTGGCCTATGTGGTACGGGCGATCAGCCCGGGTGATTATCACCACCCGGCGGCGTTGGTGCAGGATATGTACCGACCCGAATACCGCGCGGTAACGGCAACGGGTCGCGTGACCGTCACGCCATGATCGGCGGGCGCAGCCTGATCGCGCTGGCGCTGGGTCTTGCCCTGACAGCGGGCCTGCGCGATGCGTGGGACGATTGGGTTTCGGCCACCGTGCTGCCACCGGTGCTGGCCGAAACCTCGGTCGAAGTGCGCAGCCGCGATGGCACGCTTTTGCGCGCCTATCCGGTCGAAGACGGTCGCCAACGGTTGGCGGTGACGCTGGCCGATGTCGATCCATCCTTTGTGCAGATGCTGGTGGCCTACGAGGACAAACGCTTTGCACGCCATAACGGCGTTGACCCTGTGGCGCTGTTGCGTGCGGTGGGGCAGGCGGCATGGAATGGCGATGTGGTTTCGGGCGGCTCGACCCTGACGATGCAGGTGGCTCGTTTGCTGGAAAACTCGGGCACCGGGCGATGGGCGGGCAAACTGCGCCAGATGCGTGTGGCTTGGGCGCTGGAACGGCGGCTGGAAAAGGACGCGATCCTGACCCTTTACCTGCAACACGCGCCCTATGGCGGTGCGGTTGAGGGCATCCAGTCCGGCACCCGCGCGTGGTTCGCAAAACCGCCAAAACGTCTGACCCCGGCGGAATCAGCGCTGCTGATCGCATTGCCCCAAGCCCCCGAAGGGCGACGCCCTGACCGCAATCCACAAGCGGCCCAAGCAGCCCGCGACCGCGTTCTGGCGCGTCTGGGCCTGCCTGCGACACACGCGACACTGCCCTTGCGCATGGCCGAGATGCCACGCCTTGCGCCGCATGTGGGCGATCATCTGGTGGCCGCCGATCCGCTGGCCATGCGCCATGACACCACGCTGGATGCGCGCCTTCAGGACGCTCTGGAGACGCTGGCCGCACGGGCAGTGGGTAACCAAGCACGCGGCGTTTCAACCGCCATTCTGGTGGCGGATCATCATACTGGCGAAGTGCTCGCCTCGGTCGGGTCGGCGGATTATGCAGACGGGAACGGCGCGCAGGGGTTTGTCGACATGACCCGCGCGCTGCGCTCGCCGGGATCGACGCTCAAACCGCTGATCTATGCGCTGGCCTTTGACCGTGGGCTGGCCCACCCCGAAACCATCATGCCAGACCGCCCGACTGCCTTTGGCCGTTATGCGCCGCAGAACTTTGACGGCATGTTTCGGGGCGACATCACCGCACGAAAGGCCTTGCAACTGTCACTGAACATCCCGCCTGTTGCACTGACCGAAGCGCTGGGGCCTGCACGTCTGATGGCTGCCTTGCGCCGCAGCGGGGCCACGCCGGTGGTGCAGGGACAACCGGGCCTTGCGGTGGCGCTGGGCGGTGTCGGCTTGACGTTAACGGATTTGGTCCAGCTTTATGCCACATTGGCCGAGGGAGGCGCAGGGCCGCGGTTGCATCTTGAATCCGAAGCCCCTGATACGCCGCTGACCCGCTTGGTCGGGCGCGCGGCGGCATGGCAGGTGGGCGATATCCTGGCGGACATCCCGCCGCCTGCGGGTGCGGGCGTGATCGGGCTGGCCTATAAGACGGGTACATCCTATGGGCACCGCGACGCTTGGGCTGTGGGCTTTGACGGACGGCATGTGATTGGCGTGTGGATGGGCAGGCCCGATGGGACACCAGTGCCGGGGGCTTTTGGCGGAGATCTGGCAGCGCCGGTGTTGTTCGAGGCGTTTGGCCGCTTGAAATCCGCCCGCGACCCGCTGCCTCCACCTCCGCCCGAGACGTTGATCGTGCCCACGGCGCGGTTGCCGCAACCCTTGCAACGTTTCGATGCCCGCTATGGCGCGGTGCGGTCGGCGGATACGTTGACCGTAGCCTTTCCGCCCAGCGGCGCGGTGCTGGTGGGCGGCGACGGGCTGACGGTAAAGTTGCGCGGTGGACAGTTGCCGTTGACCGTCATGCTGAACGGTGCGCCGGTGGCGTCCGGACTGCAACACCGCGAAGTGGTGCTGGCGCTGGATGGTGCAGGGTTCAGCCGGATTTCAGTGGTGGACGCGACGGGTCGGTCTGCCTCGGTCGAAATTGAAGTTGCGCAGTAAGGGGCGCTGCCCCTCGGCCTGCGGCCTCACCACAGAGTTTACTTGGCAAGGTGAAGGATTGGCGCGTGTCTGGGGTGACACCTGAAACGCACTAACGGCGGCGGCCTTCGCGCAGCCATGCGCTGACGATAAACAATGCACTGAGCATCAACACCAGCCATCCCGGCAGCAGGGCCGTTGCGCGCACATCGCGTGTTTCGAACGCATTGCGCGGGGTCAGGCCGATCCAGCCGCGTCCGGAGGCGGGGCGGCCTTCACGTACGTTGCGGATATCGGGCAGGCCGTCTTCCAACGCCATGACGCCGCCGCGCGTACTGTCCACAGCCGGTTGCAGAAGTTCGGCGGTGCCAACGGTGTTGATAAACTCGCGCGGGGCAGCGGGGCCAAGACCGATCACCGCAGTCTGATCGCCGTTTTCCAACCGGTAGAGTCCGATTTCAGGGCCTTGGTAGTCTGCGATAAACTGGCCGGGGGCCACATTGCGTAGGGCCAATTCGGATGTGGAGCCGTCGGGCGCTGTGATGGTCACAGGCGGCACGGTGTCACCCAAGGTGCGGCGTTCGATCTGCATTGACTGGCCAGTTGCGGAGGCGGTCAGCGCCTCTTCTTCCAGTTCGGGTTCTTTCATCATCCAGTGGGCCAGACGCCTTAGCAACTCCAGTTGCGGCCCGCCGCCTTCATAGCCGCGCGACCACAGCCAAGCGTGATCCGAGGCCAGCAACGCCACACGCCCTTCGCCGACGCGGTCAAGCACCAGAAGCGGACTGTCGTTGATGCCTGACATCACCACATTGCCGGAATTGGGCGTAACGTCGATCTGGCGCAGCCAGCGGCCCCAGTCGCCACGCGACGGCAGATTGGTGGTGACGGGGTGACGCTCGCCCAGTTCAGTGACCTTGGGGCGATAGGCCTCTTCGCGCACGCGTGCGGTGGGCACGGCGGGGATCACTGCCCCCAAAGGCGAGCGGAACAGGCTGTCGGCGGTTGCAAAATCCGGCCCCGCCGCAACCAGAACGGCACCGCCATTGCGCACATAATTGGCGACGTTTTCCAGATAGAGTGCAGGCAGGATGCCGCGCCGTTTGTAGCGGTCAAAAATGATCAGATCAAAGTCGTCGACCTTTTCCAGAAACAGCTCGCGCGTGGGAAAAGCGATCAGGCTAAGTTCACCCACTGGCACCCCGTCCTGTTTGTCGGGCGGACGCAAAATGGTGAAGTGGACCAGATCGACAGAGCTGTCCGATTTTAACAGGTTACGCCATGTGCGCCCGCCTGCGTGCGGTTCCCCCGAGACCAGCAGCACACGCAGCCTGTCACGCACGCCGTTCATCTGGATCAGCGCGGTATTGTTGCGGGCGGTCAGCTCGTCCTGTTGGGTAGGCGTGGTGAACTGGATCACGTTACGCCCGCCGTGGGGCAGGGTCACGGGCAGGTCAATGTCCCGACCCACAGGCACACGGAAGCGTTGGGCAGGTTCGCCATCGACTGAAATATCCAGCTCGGCAAAGGGTTCGGATGCGGGTGCGGCCCCCATGTCTTCGACCCGCAGGGTCAGCGTGACGGGTTCACCGATGATGGCAAAGGCCGGTGCGCCGACCACGGTCAGGCGGCGGTCCCAGTCGTCGGCAAAACCCGATTGCAGTAGGTGCAACGGCGCGGGAAGGGCCAGCGCCATATCGGCGTCATGCGCCTGACCATCGCTGAGTGCGATGATGCCTGCCACCCGTGCCTGTGGCTCTTCTGCCAGCGCATCGGACAGGGCGCGCATCAGCATGGTGCCGCCGTCACCTTCTGCGTCGGGCACGGTGATCCGGCGAACTTCGGTATTGGGGCGCGCGGCCAGCTGTGTCTCCAACGCATCGGCGGCCGTTGCGGTCTGTTCGCTGCGCCCCGGCAGGCTTTGCGAGGCGCTGGTGTCTTCGGCCAGAATAACAATGTCGCTGAGCGGTGCGCGGTCTTCGACCAGATAGGAGGGTTGGGCCAATGCAGTCAGTACGACCAGCGCCGCCGCCCCGCGCAATGCCCAGCCGCGCAATCCGCGGATCAGGGCCAGTGCCACACCTGCCAGCGCAACCACTGCCAGCGTGATCAGCCACGTCCATGGCAGCAGCGGGTCAAAGATCACAGACCCGGTCATTGGCCCAGCCGATCCAGCAACGCAGGCACATGGACCTGATCGCTTTTGTAGTTCCCGGTCAGCACATGCATCACCAGATTAACGCCAAACCGATAGGCCAGTTCGCGCTGTCGTTCACCGCCAAAGCCGCGGCCCACAGGCAACATCGGATTGCCCGACGCATCAACCGCCCATGCGCCAGCCCAGTCGTTACCACCGATCACCACGGGTGTGACCCCGTCGTTGAGGTTGCGAAATGGCATTCCTTCGACCTGTTCAGCACCGGGTGGCGCGGCCTCGACCCAGACATCGCGGCTGGTGTAGCGGCCTGGAAAGTCCTGCAACAGATAGAATGTACGGGTTAGCACATGATCGCCGGGCACCGGCTCCAAGGCGGGAATGTCCAGCGGTGCGGCCAGATCCTGCAACTTGCGGCCATTGGGGCTGGCTGTGCCAAAGCCTGCGACATTGGCGTCGCGGGTGTCGAACAGGATCAGCCCGCCAGAGCGCAGGTAATCGTTCAGCCGCGCATAGGCTTCTGCTGAGGGGCGCGGCTGGTTGGGGGTGATCGGCCAATAGAGCAATGGGAAAAACGCCAGATCGTCAGTCTCGAGGTTCACGCCCACTGGCAGGGCAGGTTCGACCGAGGTGCGGAAAAACAATGTATCGGACAGGCCGCGAAGTCCGGCCTGCGCAATCTCGTCCACATCGGCGTTGCCGGTCAGCACATGGGCCAGAACAACCTCGGAGGCGGCTTCGATGCCGCGCTGGATGTCGGTGCTTTGGGCATCGGCCCCTTGCGGCAGCGCAAGCACCAAGGCCAATGCGACCACGGCACCACGGGTCGACCCCAGCCGCCCCGACAATGCCAGAGAGGCGACAACGTCAACGGCCAGCAACAGCAGCGCCATTGCCATCAGCAAGCCGCCTAAAGCTTCGGGCGGGGCGCTGCGAAAGCCGGTGACAGTGATGCGCGATGGCCAGGTCGTGGGAGTCAGAACCGCATCTGCCCCCAAGACGTTGCGCGCCAGAAACCGGTCGTCTGAAGCATAAATACCGGGCAGCATTTGCGGGCCTAGTGGTGCCTCGACCAGCGCGGGGCCTTCAATGCCAGGCAAAGTGCCCGCGTCGCGTAGCGTGCCGTATCCGTCCATGACCTGTTCGGGTTGCCAGACGGTGCCTTGCAGATCGGCAGCATCGGGTGCGGCGGTGGCAGACGACACGGCCAGCCGTTCCAGCATTTCCACAAACAGACCTGACAGCGGCAGGGTGGACCATTCGGCATTGGCCGTCACATGGAACAACACCACCTGCCCCTGACCAATGCGTTTGCGGGTGACCAGCGGCGTGCCATCGGAAAGATCAGCGATAACCCGTTCGGCCAGATCGGGGCCGGGCTGTGCCATGACTTGCGCGCTGACACGCACGTCTTCGGGGATGTTCAGGCCGAAAAACGGCGAACTGTCACGGAAAGGAGCCAGCGATTTGGGCTCGCCCCAACTCATTGCGCCACCAACTGCACGGCCACCGCTGCGCAGGCGCACAGGCATTAGCGGGTCAATCGTATCGCGGCTGACATCGCTTGCGGCAACACGCGGTCCGGCAAAGCGCAACAAAAGTCCGCCGTTCTCGGTCCACGCGGTCAGGTTAGCGGTTTCGCTGTCGGTCAGGGTTGCAACATCCGCCAGCACGATCACATCGGGGTTGGCGGGCAGCACGTCAGGCAAAGCGCCATCGAGCAGGTCGGCGGTCGGGGCCAGCGCCTGCCGCAGATAGTGTAGCGGCGAAAGCAGCTCGAGCCCTTCACGGTCGGTGCGGCCAGCGATCAGTGCGACCTCGCGGCGGCGCAGGCTGTCGTCGGTCAGGGTCAGCGCACCGGCGCTGCGTCCGCCCTGAATCTCGAAACGGGTGATGCGGGCGCGCAGTTCGGCGGGCAGCACCATTTCAGTTTGCGCATCCGTCGCACCATCGGAAAATGCGGCCTGCGTTGTGGCCAGCGTGGTCGGGTTGCCCGCCGGATCGCGGCCCTGTGCCAGCAGTGTGATGGCGCGGGCAGGTCCACCTGCGGCGCGCAGGACCGAGAGTTGCACGGCACCATCTGCATAGGTCGCGGGTGTCATGCCCAATGTATTTTGTCCCGATTGGATCACCGACAGAGACCCCAGCGCCTCGAGTGCGGCCAGCACCTTATCCTGTCCCTCATAGGCCAGACTGTCGCCGATCCAGATGGCGCTGGCGGCATCGGTCTGCGCAATTAAATCAATGGCCACGTCAATCTGCGCGCTGTCAGGCTGCCACGGCTCGGGCTGCAAACCTGCAAGCCGCGCGGGCCATGTGTTGGCCGCTTGAAATACCGGTGTTTCAGGACGGGTCAGTTGCAGTATGGCAACCGTACGGTCGTCGGCGGCGGCACGGTCCAGCTCGCCTCGCAATGTCTCGATCATTTGCGGCCAGTGGGCGGCACCGGCCCATGTGCCGTCCAGCACCACCAGCAGCGGGCCGGTTTCGCGGGCGCGCTCGGCTTGCGGGTTCATCACCGGTCCGGCAAGCCCGAGGATCACCAGCGCCACCGCCAGCATCCGCAGTAACATCAGCCACCAGGGCGTGCGGTCCGACACGGCGCCGGCATCCGTCAGCCCCAGCAACAATGCCACACCGGGAAACCGGCGGCGGATCGGCGCGGGCGGAACCGCGCGCAAGATCAGCCACAGTACAGGCAGGGCTGCCAGCGCTATCAGCAACCATGGTGCAGTAAATCCGATGCCTCCCAGAACCGTCATCCGCGCACCGCCACGGTGCGGTCCATCGCACGGTAAAGCCACAACAGCGCCGATTGCGCACTGCTGTCAGTGTGATGTTCGCCGTATTGCCAGCCGGTCAGCCCGCACAGGTGCCGAAGTTCTGCCTTGCGGGCAGCCAGACGTTCTAGATAGCGATTGCGCAGGTCGTTCGCCTTGAGCGTTTCGTGACGCAACGTGCCGCCGACGCTTTCAAAGATGGTGCGTCCGCGAAACGGGAACGCCTCTTCCGACGGGTCCAGAACATGCAACAGGACGCCGCGCACACCACGGTCGGCGGCTTTGGTCAGGGCCAATTGCACGTCAGCTATGTCGCCCATGAAATCAGATACGAACACGGCCTGTGCATGGGGGATCATCGCACGGTGTTCGGGGGGGCTGTAATCGTCGTCGGAATCCTCCGACAGCATTTCGGCCAACCGTATCACCTGCATCCGCCCGCGTCGGGGCGGTAGGCTGATGCCGGTCAGACCCACACGTTCGCCGCCGCGCACCAGCAGGATCGCCAGTGCCAGCGTCAGAACGCGCGCGCGCTCGGACTTGGTCGGCAGCGTGTCGGCGCTGGCAAAGCGCATCGAGGCACCTTGATCGCACCACAGCATAACCGATTGCGCGATCTGCCATTCGCGTTCGCGCACGAACTGTGTATCGCCCATCGCACTTCGGCGGTGATCAATCATGCGTCGGCTGTCGCCTATCTGCGCCGGACGGTATTGCCAGAAATCATCACCGGTGCCCGCTCGCCTGCGCCCATGGTCGCCCAACAGGACGGCTCCGGCCAGATGCTCGGCATGGGCCAGCAGCGCGGGCAGGCGCGCGGCCTGATCCTCGGCTGTCTGACGCAAGGTGATCGGGTTTGGCGTCACGCGGCGGCCTCACCCCGGCGGGACAGGCCCGCGGCGGTGGTTTCGATCAGATTAACAAGGCTGTCGCCCCGCGCCCGTGCAGCAAAGTTCAGCGCCATACGGTGGCTGAGTACAGGCCGCGCCATATCGACGACATCTTCGGCAGAGGGGGCCAGACGGCCATCCAGCAACGCCTTGGCCCGCACTGCCAGCATCAATGCCTGCGACGCACGCGGGCCGGGGCCCCATGCCACAGTGTCGCGCACTTGTTGCGACGCATCGGGTGCATCTGGTCGGAACGCGCGCACGAGATCAAGGATCATTTCGACCACACTGTCGCCCACCGGCATCCGGCGCAACAATCGTTGTGCCGCCAGCAATTCGCCGTCCGAGAACACAGGCACCACTTGCGCCTCGGTCTCGCCGGTGGTGGCGATCAGGATGTCACGCTCGGTCGCGCGATCAGGATAGTCCACGTCGATCTGCAAAAGGAAACGGTCAAGCTGTGCTTCGGGCAGGGGATAGGTGCCCTCTTGTTCAATGGGGTTTTGCGTTGCCAGAACGTGGAACGGGTTGCCAAGAGGGCGATCTTTGCCCGCGACGGTAACGGTTTTTTCCTGCATCGCCTGCAACAGCGCTGATTGCGTGCGCGGCGAGGCGCGGTTGATTTCGTCGGCCATCAACAACTGGCAAAAGATCGGCCCGGGCAAAAAGCGGAATGCGCGGCTGCCGTCGGCAGAGGTGTCCAGAACTTCTGACCCCAGAATGTCGGCGGGCATCAGATCGGGCGTGAACTGTACGCGGTTGCCATCCAGCCCCATCACTGTGCTGAGGGTTTCAACCAGTCGTGTCTTGCCCAGACCGGGCAAGCCGATCAACAGACCGTGGCCACCACACAAAAGCGCCGTCAATGTCAGGTCGACAACCCGTGGCTGCCCGATAAACCGCCATGTGATCGACGCCTTGGCTTCGGCCAGCTTCTCGCCCAAGGCTTCGATCTCGGCCACCATGTTTTCGGCGTCACTCATGACTTTTCACTCTCGCATGTTACATTGCTTCTTCAGACAACGTATCGTGCAAACGCCAAATAGCAAAAGCCGGAAGGGGTAAAATCCAGTCATGAGTGGACAAAAAACCGTGACGCCCAGTGCAGACAGCCTTGTTGCGTCGATTAAAGCGGCAAAAACACGCGGTTTGCCGCCCGTGGATAAGTGGGATCCCGCCTTTTGCGGCGATCTGGACATGCAGATCAAACGCGATGGCACATGGTTTTATCAGGGCACGCCAATCGGGCGACCCGGGCTGGTTAAAATGTTCGCATCGATTCTGAAGCGTGAAGGTGATCGTTATTTTCTGGTCACCCCCGTCGAAAAGGTAGGGATCACTGTCGAGGATGCGCCGTTTCTGGCCGTCGATTTTGACGTGGAAGGCAAAGGCAAGGATCAGGAACTGACCTTTGTCACTAAAACCGACGATGTCACCGTTGCAGGCCCCGACACACCCATCCGCGTCGAACGCGATGCCGACACCGGCGAGCCGTCGCCCTATGTCCTTGTGCGCCGCAATCTTGAGGCCTTGATTGATCGCAAGAGTTTTTACCGTCTGGTGGATATCGGTACGCATCATGACGGCTGGTTTGGCGTTTGGTCCAAAGGGGCGTTCTTTGGCATCATTCCGTCTGACGAATTGCCCTGAAACTGCGCGTTTAGCACTTGGCGCGCCGTGCGCGGTGCGGCAGATTGCAGCTATGCCCAGATTTGCCGCAAACCTTACACATCTTTGGCCCGACCTGCCGTTCCTTGATCGCTTTGACGCAGCAGGAGAGGCAGGATTCAAGGCGGTTGAAGTGCTGTTTCCCTACGACTTTCCCGCGGGTGACATTCAGCAAGCCCTGCGGCGAAACGCGCTTGAGATGATTTTGATCAACGCGCCACCACCGAATTACACTGGTGGTGATCGTGGATTTTCCGCGATTGCAGGACGTGAAGAACGGTTTGCACATGACATGCGCCGCGCCACACGGTTTGCGCAGGCACTGGGCGTGTCGTTCATTCACGTGATGGCGGGCGTGGCGCAGGGGGATACGGCCCGAGCCACGATGGTGGAAAACCTGAAACGGGCCTGCGATCTGGCCCCCAAGGGGCTGACCCTGACATTAGAGCCGTTGTGCCCTGCCTCGGCGCCCGGCTATTTTTTGAACAACTTTGACCTTGCCGCAGGGATCATCGAAGAGGTCGGCGCCGACAATCTGGCGCTGCAATGGGACAGCTACCACGCCCAAGAGATCACTGGCGACGCGCTGGCGTCCTTTGCGGCACTGCGCCCGATGATCCGCCACATCCAGATCGGCGACGCTCCGGATCGTGGCCCGCCGGGGGCGGGTACGGTCGATTTTGCGACGCTATTCCGTGCCATTGACGACAGCGGCTATGACGGTTGGGTGTCGGCGGAATACACGCCGGGCGGGCCGACCGGTAAAACACTGGACTGGATGCGGTTGGGCTGAAACGACGCTGCCATTTGTGCGTGCCTGTCTGCGAGATTTTGAACAACACAAGGCTGGACCCGCGCCGCAGGCCGTGGGAAATTCCCGCCCGTATCACCAAGAGGTCTGCCAATGATTCCCGCCCGCTATGCCCACATCGTCTTTGGTTTTGTCCTTAGCGGAATGATGTCTCTGATTGTCTCGGGCATCAGCATGTTGCGCGCAACCGAGGTCTGGGACGGCTTCTTTGGCATCTGGATGGGTGCATGGCTGACCAGCTGGGCCGTGGCCTTTCCAGTAGTGTTGTTCGTGGCCCCGTTGGCACGGCGGATGGTGATGCGGATTACCCTACCGGGCTAAGGCGCTAGTGCGCCTCGGCCCAGTTTGCACCTTTGCCCGCGTCCACTGTCAGTTTCACATCCAGTTTAACAACCGGATCTGCGGCGTTTTCCATAACGTCGCGCGCGGCGTCGATCAGTGCGTCTTCTGATCCGTTTTCGACCTCGAACAGCAGTTCGTCATGCACCTGCAACAACATCGTGGCGGGAATATCGGCGATCGCCGCAGGCATCCGGATCATCGCACGGCGGATCACATCGGCGGCGGTGCCCTGAATCGGCGCGTTGATTGCAGCGCGGGCGGCGAAACCGGCACGCGGGCCTTTGCTGGCGATCTCGGGCGTATGGATTTTGCGACCGAACAGCGTTTGGACAAAGCCGTGCTCTTTGGCAAAAGCTTTGGTGTCATCCATATACGTGCGGATGCCGGGGAAGCGTTCGAAATAGCGGTCGATGAACCCCTGCGCCTCGGCCCGCGGAATGCGCAGATTGCGCGCCAGACCAAAGCCCGAGATGCCGTAAATGACGCCAAAGTTGATCGCCTTGGCCTGACGGCGGATGTCGGGGGTCATGTCATCAAGCGAGACGTTGAACATTTCGGAAGCCGTCAGTGCGTGAATGTCGATGCCATCGGCAAAGGCCTGTTTCAGCTCGGGAATGTCCGCGATATGCGCCAAAATCCGCAGCTCGATCTGGGAATAGTCCAGCGCAACCAGGGTCTTGCCCTGTTCGGCCACGAATGCTTCGCGGATGCGGCGCCCCTCTTCGCTGCGGATCGGGATGTTTTGCAGGTTCGGATCGGTCGAGGCCAACCGCCCCGTCGACGCGCCCGCGATGGAATAGGACGTGTGAACGCGCCCCGTGTCGGGATTGATGTGATCCTGCAACGCATCGGTATAGGTCGATTTCAGCTTGCTCAACTGCCGCCAGTCCAGAATGCGGCGGGGGAAATCGTGGATGGTGGCAAGGTCTTCCAGAATGTCGGCACCGGTGGAATATTTGCCGTTGGTGCCCTTCTTGCCGCCCTCCAGCCCCATGTCTTCGAACAGGACTTCGCCGACCTGCGCAGGCGATCCAACATTGAATTTGCGGCCTGCCAGTTGGTAAATCTCGTCTTCCAGCCCCGCCATTTTCTGCGCAAAGGCATTGGACATGCGCGACAGCGTATCACGGTCGACCTTGATGCCCGACCGCTCCATCGCGGCCAGAACGGGCACCAGCGGACGTTCCAGCGTTTCATAAACTGTCGTTACCCCGACGCGGTGCAGTTGCGGTTTCAGCGTTTGCCACAGACGCAGGGTAATATCGGCATCTTCGGCGGCATAGGCCACGGCCTTGTCCAGCGGCACACGATCAAAGGTGATCGCGGATTTGCCACTGCCCAGCAGCGGTTTGATCGGGATCGGTGTGTGGCCCAAATAACGTTCCGACAGCGCATCCATGCCGTGATTGTGCAGGCCCGCGTGCATCGCATAGGACAGCAGCATCGTGTCGTCGATCGGGGCCACGGTGATGCCAAGCCGTGCAAAAATCTTGGCGTCATATTTCATGTTCTGCCCGATCTTCAGAACCGCAGGATCTTCAAGCACGGGCGTCAGCATTTCAAGACACTGTTCCAGCGGCATCTGTCCCTCGGCCAGCGCGTCCGAGCCGAACAGATCGTCGGTGCCGCTGTCTTTGTGGATCAACGGAATATAACAGGCTTGTCCGGCGTCCACGCACAGCGAAATGCCCACCAGTTCGGCAACCATTTCATCCAGACCGGTGGTTTCGGTGTCCACGGCAACCCAGCCGCGCTCGCGGATGCGGTCGATCCAGACTTGCAGACCGGCGGCATCGCGGACGTGCTCATAGGCGTCGGGGTCGAAGGGCACAGCCTCCATTTCGGGTATGTCGGCGGGTGCAGGGGTCTTGTCCTCGATCACCGGAGCTTCGACGTGCAGCGCCTCGGCGATGCGCTTGGACAGGGTGCGGAATTCCATCTCGGCCAGAAAGCCCAGCAAGCGATCGGGATCGGGCTCGCGCACTTCCAGATCGTCCAGCGTAAAGTCCAGAGGGGTGTTTTCGTCCAGTTGCACCAGATCACGGCTCAGGCGGATCTGGTCGGCGTGGTCGATCAGAGTCTGACGGCGCTTGGGCTGCTTGATTTCTGACGCGCGGGCCAGCAGCGTGTCCAGATCACCGAATTCGTTGATCAGCAGCGCGGCGGTCTTGATCCCGATGCCGGGTGCGCCGGGCACGTTGTCGACACTGTCGCCGGCCAGCGCCTGCACGTCCACGACGCGGTCGGGAAAGACGCCGAATTTCTCGAACACACCATCACGGTCGATGCTTCTGTTCTTCATTGCATCCAGCATTTCAACGCCGTCGCCGACCAGTTGCATCAGGTCCTTGTCGCTGCTGATAATCGTGCAACGCCCCCCTGCGGCGCGGGCCTGTACGGCCAGCGTGGCGATGATGTCGTCGGCCTCGAAACCTTCTTTTTCTTTGCAGGCGATGTTGAACGCCTCGGTTGCGGTACGGGTCAGCGGAATTTGTGGGCGCAGGTCTTCGGGCATCGCTTCGCGGTTGGCTTTGTACTGGTCGAACATCTCGTTGCGGAAGGTGTGGCTGCCTTTGTCAAAGATCACGGCAACATGGGTCACATCGCCGCCAGCGTTCCCCTCGACATAGCGTTGCAACATATTGCAAAACCCCGCGACGGCACCAATTGGCAGCCCGTCAGACTTGCGCGTCAGCGGCGGCAGCGCATGGTAGGCGCGAAAGATAAACGCCGAGCCGTCGATCAGGTGCAGGTGGCACCCTTTTCCGAATTTTCCTGACATGAGATCCTCGCTGCTGGCTTTGGCAGTCTTGTGCCACAGGCAAGCCACAGCTTCCAGATGGCGCGCTTGTTGCGCGTGGAATTAGTTCGGGCTTTGCCCTGTCTTCCCGCAGTATTCTCGCCCGGAGAAGCGGCGGGCCGCCGTTTCAGCTTCATCTTGCCAAATAAACTCAAATCCCACAGGTGCCACGCATGGCTCAGCCAGCCGACTGATACAACCGGTGCGACAGGCTGACCGACAGGGGTAAGGGGGTCCACCGGCCAAAGCGCAGACCTGCGGCCCGCACCATTTCGCCGATCCAGACATTGCAGGTGCGAAAGGCGTTAAAATGACCAGTGGCCGGATAGAACAGATCGGTGGCGGTAAAGCCGGAGTTGGCCAGTGGGGCGTCGCCACGGACAGTTGCGCGCAGAGCAGTCAGGAACCGTGCGTATTGGGTATCGGTCATGGCAAAGCTGCGCAGGTCCAGCGTGGCGGGCACTGCGCCGACCACATCCAGCCGTAGGACCGAGGTGTCGCCGGTCAGCCCGTTCCATGCGGCGCGGGCGGTCACGTCGCCATAGTTTCCGACTGTGGTGTAAAAATCATGCGCGCCCCAGCCGATCAGCAGGTTTTGCGCACCGTTCATATCCATCATCAGCGCCGCGTCGGGCAGGTCCGCAAAGGTTGTGCGCGTCATGTCGTCCAGCGGCAAAATGAAATCGTAATGAATGGGCCCCGCAATCAACAGAACCTGATGGTTGGGCGTGCCGGTGTCTGCGGTGCGTCCTGACGGGACCAATGCGCCGACAATTGCCGCGCAGGGATAGCTTAAGATCAGGACAATCAGCGCAACGAACAGCCGTTTCAGCTGTCGGCCCTGTGGTCTGCGTGGACGTATTTGCAATCGCAATAGGGACATTCGACCCAGCCTTGATCCATCGGGATCTGCAACCAGACACGCGGATGGCCCAGCGCCCCTTCCGAGCCGTCACAGGCCACGCGGTATTGTTCGACGATTTTGGTCTCGGGGGCTTGCAGGGTCATGGGCGTCCTCATCGGTCCGATAGTCGCGCCTTTATGGGCCGGAAGAACACCCCCATGCAAGGGGGATCAGGCCCTGCCGAGCCGCGCGGTGTGGTATGCACCGGTCTGTTTTCTACGCAAATCAGGTCTCTAAGCGCCAAGGCACGGTCCAATTCCGCCAATCCGGCTCAAAACGGTTCACCCTGACGGTGTGCTGCGTTAGAACGCCACAAAATGGTCATAAAGGTCGCGCTGCATCATGTCCCCAAAACCCGTTGTTCTGTGCATTCTTGATGGCTGGGGTCTGCGTGAGGACTCTGCCGGAAATGCCCCTATGCTGGCAAAAACGCCGACGTTCGACCGGATTTTGGCGACTTGCCCCAACGCGAGGTTGATCACCCACGGCCCCGATGTGGGGCTGCCGTCCGGACAGATGGGCAATTCAGAGGTGGGGCATACCAATATCGGAGCAGGCCGCGTGGTTGCGATGGACCTTGGCCAGATTGATCTGGCGATCGAGGACGGTTCCTTTTTTGAAAACGGGGCATTGAAGGCGTTTATTAGCGCGGTCAAAGGTGCGGGTGGTACGGCGCATCTGATGGGTGTTGTGTCGGATGGCGGGGTGCATGGCCACCTGATTCATATGATTGCAGCCGCCCAAGCCTGTGCCGATGCGGGCCTGACCGTAAAAATCCACGCGTTGACTGATGGCCGCGACGTGGCGCCAAAGTCCGCCCAAGGGTATTTCCGGACATTGACCAAAGCGCTGCCCGCAGGGGCAAGTATTGCAACCGTCACGGGTCGCTATTTTGCGATGGACCGTGACAATCGCTGGGACCGTGTGCAAAAGGCGTTTGATGCCATTGTACATGCCAAAGGCAATGCCGCCACTGATGCACAAGAGGCCGTAGCACAGGCCTATGCTGCTGATACCACAGATGAATTTATCCCTGCCACCGTGATTGGCGATTATGAGGGCGCACAGGATGGCGACGGTGTGTTCTGTCTGAACTTTCGCGCCGACCGCGCGCGCGAAATCATGGCGGCGATCGGCGCGCCGGATTTCAACGCATTTGAAGCAGGAACGCGGCCCGAGTGGGCGGGGCTGCTGGGGATGGCCGAATATTCGGACCAGCACAGCGCCTATATGCAGACCGCTTACCCCAAACCCGCGATCGTCAACACGCTGGGCGCTTGGGTGGCCCAACACGGGCTGCGCCAGTACCGCATTGCCGAAACCGAGAAATATCCGCATGTGACATTCTTCCTGAATGGCGGCGTCGAGGTGCCTGCGGACGGCGAAGACCGCTACATGCCCAAAAGCCCAGATGTCCCCACCTATGACGTGCAACCCGAGATGTCGTCGGAAGAGGTCACAGCGCATTTGGTGCAGGCGATCGGCGACGGCTATGATCTGATTGTGGTGAATTATGCCAACCCAGATATGGTCGGCCACACAGGTGATCTGGATGCCGCGATTGCCGCCTGCGAAGCGGTGGATCGCGGGCTGGCGCAGGTTGTGGCCGCACTTGAAGCCGTGGGCGGTGCGATGATCGTGACGGCGGATCACGGAAACTGCGAAGTGATGATCGACCCCGAAACCGGTGGGCCGCACACGGCGCACACGCTGAACCTTGTGCCAGTGGCCGTGGTCGGCGCGCAGGGTGAACTTAGTGATGGTCGGCTGGCCGACCTTGCGCCGACGTTGCTGCATCTGATGGGGTTGGAGCAGCCCGCCGAGATGACGGGGAGCGTTTTGCTGAAATGATCCGCGTGTTTGCCCTTTTGGCTTGTTTCTGGCCAGCGATGCTGGTGGCGCAGGACGGCACGGCACTGGCCCGCAAAGCAGGGGTGCAGTTGCAAGAGGCAGCGGTGCAACTGGACGATGCAGAGAGTGCGCGTGACCGGATCAAGGCGCTGACAGCCACCATTCGGGCCTATGAAACCGGTCTGGCCGCAATGCGCGACGGGCTGCGCCGCGCGTCGTTGCGCGAAACGCAACTGACGCGGCAGCTGGCGGCACGCGACGGTGAAGTTGCGGGCTTTCTGGGCACCTTGCAGACCATCGGGGCCGCGCCCTCGCCCACTTCGTTTTTACATCCTGACGGCCCGACTGGGACCGCACGCGCAGGGATGCTGTTGGCGGAACTGACGCCGGCGTTGAATGCGCGTGCCGCCGGACTGCGTCGCGATCTGGAGGATGTGCAGAACCTGCGCGCGATCCAAACGCAGGCTACCGCGCAGATGCAACAGGGCCTGACCGAAGTCCAAACCGCCCGCACCGCACTGTCACAGGCGATGGCCGAGCGTACCGACCTTCCGCGCCGCTTTACCGAAGATCCGGTGAATACGGCCATTTTGCTCGAATCATCGGAAACTCTGGATGCCTTTGCCACGGGGGTGGCCAATATTGCGCATGACGAAAGCTTGATCAGCCTGCCCGATCTGTCCGCCCGTATCGGCGATCTGCCGCTGCCCGCACGCGGTCTGATCCTGCGCGGCGCAAATGAGGCCGACGCCGCAGGCATCACGCGCCCCGGCATCTTGTTGGGCACACGCCCCGGCGCACTGGTCACCGCACCAACTGCGGCAACAGTGCGCTATCAGGGGCCCCTGCTGGACTTGGGGCAAGTGGTCATTCTGGAACCGCAGCCCGATACGCTGTTCGTTTTCGCAGGGCTGGGTGCGGTCTATGTCGAAACCGGCGAGGTGGTGGCCACCGACGCGCCAATCGGGTTGATGGGTGGACTTTCTGCCGCGACTGAGACAACTGGAATGTCACAGGATGGTGATGCCTCTGGCACTGCCCGTTCAGAAACGCTCTATATAGAAGTAAGGCAAGACAACGTTCCGCAGGACCCGGCTTCGTGGTTCCGCCAAGGTAAGGATGGATAAAGTCTGATGAGAAAATTCGTAATGGCCGCGCTGGGTGGCACATTGGCGGGTGCAATCGCCACGACGCAAATCGCAGGCCCCCTGCTGGCGCAAGAAGCGACCCGCAATTCCAGCGTTTATGAACAGCTTGATCTGTTTGGCGACATTTTTGAACGCATCCGCTCGCAATACGTCGAGGAAGTGGACGCCGCCGAACTGATCGAGGCAGCGATTGACGGGATGCTGACATCGCTTGACCCGCACTCGTCCTATCTGTCACCCGATGACGCCGCCGCCATGCGCGTGCAAACAAGCGGCGAATTCGGCGGGCTGGGCATCGAGGTCACGCAAGAAGAGGGCTTCGTCAAAGTCGTCTCGCCCATCGACGGCACCCCTGCCGCCGAAGCAGGTATCGAAGCGGGTGACATTATCACCCACGTCGATGGCGAAAGCGTTCTGGGTTTGACCCTTGATGCTGCCGTTGAAAAGATGCGTGGGCCAGTTGGCTCCGAGATCATCATCACCGTGGCGCGTGAAGGTGAACAAGAACCCTTTGACGTCTCGATCATCCGCGACACCATCGAATTGCAAGCCGTGCGCGCCAGGGTCCAAGGTGAAACGGTTGTGCTGCGTGTTACCACTTTCAACGACAAAACCTTCCCCAATCTCGAAGAGAAGCTGGTCGAAGAAGTCGAAAAACTGGGTGGCATCGAAAGCGTCAACGGCTTTGTCCTTGATCTGCGTAACAACCCCGGCGGTCTGTTGACTCAAGCGATCAAAGTTTCGGACGCCTTTCTGGAAGAAGGCGAGATTGTGTCGACCCGTGGCCGTGATCCTGCCGATGGCGACCGGTTCAACGCCACACCGGGCGATCTGGCGCAGGGCAAGCCGATTGTCGTGCTGATCAACGGCGGTTCAGCCTCGGCGTCCGAAATCGTGGCCGGTGCGCTAAAAGATCACCGTCGGGCGATCATCGTAGGCACCAAGTCATTTGGCAAAGGGTCGGTTCAGACCATCATGCCGTTGCGGGGCGACGGAGCAATGCGCTTGACCACGGCACGGTACTACACGCCATCGGGCCGGTCTATTCAGGCGCTGGGCGTCAGCCCTGACGTCATTGTGCAACAACCGCGTCGCGAACCCGACACCGAGGAGGAAGACGGCCCACCGCTGTTGCGCTCCGAGGCTGATCTGCGCGGTGCGATCACCAACGACAGTCTGAGCGAAGACGAGATTCGCCAGATCCAGGAAGATCGCGCCAAGGCAGAAGCGGCGGCTGAACTGCGCGAAGAGGACTACCAGTTAGCCTATGCTATCGACATCCTCAAAGGTCTTTCGGCACTGGGTCCGAAAGACTGATAGCCAAAAAGGGGGCGGCGCAGGTGTGCCGCCCTTTTTCCATTCGGTGCGGATGACATTCGGAATTTGCAACGGCTTCCGGTTGCCCGAAATCCACGTTCCGACGCGACGGCGCAGTGGACAGACGCGCCGCAAAATGGTCACACAGGGCCAAATTGCACGAGGAGCACACACTATGGATTTCGACGTCGAAAATCTGACCATCACCCCCCACGATGACGGCGTCGTCGAAGTCACGCTATCGCGCCCCGCCAAACGCAATGCGCTGAACGCCGAGACCATCGAAGAGCTGATCCAGGTGTTTTCGAAGTTGCCCCGCCAAGGTGCTCGCGCGGTTGTTCTGAACGCACAGGGTGATCATTTTTGTGCCGGATTGGATTTGGTTGAACACCACACCGAAAACCGCCGTCCCGAAGATTTTATGCACCTGTGCCTGCGCTGGCACGAAGCATTCAACAAGATGGAATATGGCGGCGTCCCAATCATCGCAGCGCTGAAGGGGGCCGTGGTTGGCGGTGGACTTGAATTGGCGTCAGCCGCCCATGTGCGCGTGATGGACCCGACAACCTATTTCGCCCTGCCCGAAGGCCAGCGTGGTTTGTTCACTGGCGGTGGTGCAACGATTCGCGTGGCCGATCTGGTGGGTAAGGCGCGGATGATCGACATGATGCTGACGGGCCGTGTCTATAAAGAGGACGAGGCCGTGCAGGTGGGGCTTGCCCAATACCGCGTAAAAGACAGCCAAACCAAGGCGCTGGAACTGGCGCGCACCGCAGCACAGAACCCGCCGCTGTCAAATTTTGCAATCTGTTCGGCCATCAGCCACATGCAGAATATGTCGGCACTGGATGCGGCCTATGCTGAAAGCGTGGTGGCCGGCATCGTCAACACCCAAGAAGCCTCGCGCGACCGGCTGGATGCTTTTGCCAAAGGTACAGCGGCGCGCGTGCGCCCGGACTGATCCCGTTTAGGTCGTTTCGACACAATGACGACGGAAGGCGCGCTTGAGCATGTCCAGCTCGGCGCGCAGCAGGTCTATTTCGGCGCGGATGTCGTCGCCCAGCACTTCGCCCGCAATCAGGTGAAAATGCGCCAGCTTGGTGCCGTCTTTGGCGTCGGTGATAACAAAGGTCTGAACTCCTTCGGTGATGGCCTCGGCGGGGATCGGCACTTGCAACAGCCAGTGCCCCTGTTCGTGGTCCTCGGTCAGCTGCACGTTGGCAACTGGTTTATCCAGATTGTGCACGGCCAGTTTCGGCACCTCGGTGCTTTCCGAACTGACGATGCCCTGCCAGATGCCGTTGATGATCTTGGTGCCTGTGACGGTCAGAATGCTCATGAGTTCGGCCTTTCGTTACAGGGCAGCGCGCGGGCGGCGTGAGAATGTAAGGTCGCGCAAAATTACCTGATTCATCTCGGGCCCTTCAAAGATCAGATCGACCCAGACTTTTTCCACCCGTTTTTCGTTCAGGTTGGAATAGGCCAGATCGAATTCAACCACGATGTCTTCTTCATGCAAGGGCAATTCGCGTACGATCTGTTCGGTGTTGGGGCCGTGTTTGATATTGAGCCGAGCGAAGATTTCCAGCGGTTTTTCCATCTCGACGATGCATGACATGCGCACCAAATGCGTCCGACGCAGACCTTCTGCCGCCGCTTCGGGCAGGTCCACCACCAGCGACAGAAATGATCCGTCAAAGCTGAACACGTCCATGCGCAGACCATAGGGCGCGATGTCTTCCTCGCGGGTGTTGCGCAGTTGGCGAAGGGTCAACTCGCTTAGCTTGCAGTCGTGAAACAGGGTCACTTCGCTGCCCAGCATGGATTTTGTCTGAACCGACGACATGCCCGGCCTGTGCAGCGGCCCGCGCCAAAGTTCCGGTCGCCATGCCCAATCCGAATTATGTGGTTTCGCAAACCTGGTCGACCCGATCACCGGCAGCGCCAGACGTTCGTCGGCGGTGTGAATCAACCTGTCGATATGCGCCCGCATCAGCCGTGCGCTGTTACGCAACTGACGCAGGGTGTGCAGGTTCACGTTGCCTGCATTGCGTGCGGCACGCGCCCAGCGGCGCATGGTACGTTTATGCGACAAACGCTCTAGTAAACTGATCTTGTTTTCTGCCACGGGCCGTTTCGCCTCTGGTGCTGCTCTTTCGCTATCTAACGAAAAGCTTTCTATCAAATAAACCGGCAATCGCAGGCGCGGCGCGAATTTCAGCGGTTGTGGTATTTAGTCAGGCGTCGTCGGTGCAATCGCAAGGGCTGTGACAGGGGTCGCTGCACGCACGCGGGTGCGTTGCATCAATTGATCCAGAATACGGCCACCTTCGCTGCCAATTGCGCCGCTGTCGTCGGTCCCGTATATCGCCAAACCGATGCGATGTGGCCCAACCTGACCGGCGCCGCGCCAGTGGGTGGCCGACAGGCCCTTGCGGGCCGGTTCGGTACCCTGAACCTGTAGTAAAACAGTGTCTCTGGTCTCTTTCTTGTCCAGGACAGTGCCATCGGACAGGGCGGCCTGCATCGCTGTAGCAGTGATCGGCGGGGCGTCTGCGGGGGATCTGGTCAGGCTGACGGTGATCAGCCCCAAGGGTGCGCCAAAGGCCCCGTCCGGATCGCCCAGCGTGTCGCAGCGGGCCAGCAGCGCAAAGTCAGCTTTCAGGCTGCGCCGGTCGATACAAAAGCCGTCTGGCGCCACAAGGGTCACGGAACCATTGGCCATCGCTGTTTCGCGCAGCGGCGCGTTTGTCGCGCCGCCGCCCACATCACATCCCGCAAGGGCGATCAGCCCCGCAAGGATGGCACCTTTACAGGTCCCAATATTCATGCCGCTCAAGCTTGGCACCGGGATGGGTGACCGCCCCTTTGTACGTCGCACCGACCAGTTGCGCATACTTCCACAGCGCACCTGCGCCATAGATCGTTTCACGCGGGCCTTTCCAGTTGGCCTTGCGCTCTTCCAGTTCGTCATCGCTTAGCGCCACGTTGATAGTGCCCTCGATGGCGTTGATGGTGATCACATCGCCATCTTTCAGGAACGCAATCGGCCCGCCATGTGCGGCCTCTGGTCCGACGTGACCCACACAGAACCCGCGGGTCGCACCCGAGAAACGACCGTCGGTGATCAGCGCCACCTTTTTGCCCATGCCCTGACCGGACAGGGCTGCGGTGGTCGCCAGCATCTCACGCATACCCGGACCACCCGAAGGGCCCTCGTTGCGGATGACGAACACGTCACCTTCTTCATAGGTGCGTTTCTGTACAGATTCGAACGCATCTTGTTCACATTCGAAGACGCGTGCAGGACCGGTAAAGATCTGGTGCTGGGCTTCCATGCCCGCAACCTTCACGATGGCACCCTCGGGGGCGATGTTGCCCTTGAGGCCGACAACGCCGCCGGTTTTGGTCAGCGGAGTCTCGATCGGATAGATCACCTTGCCGTCTGCTTCGAGGTCGATCTTGTCCAGCTCTTCGCCGATGGAGTAGCCGGTGGCGGTCATGCAATCTTCGTGGATCAAGCCCGCTTTGCGCAGTTCCTTCATCACGACAAAAATGCCGCCTGCCTCGTAGAGGTCTTTGGCCACATATTGGCCGCCCGGTTTTAGGTCGACGAAATAGGGCGTCTCGCGGAAGATGTCGCAGACGTCATCAAGGAAAAAGTCGATGCCTGCCTCGTGTGCCATTGCGGGCAGGTGCAGACCCGCGTTGGTCGACCCGCCGGTGCAGGCCACAACGCGCGCGGCGTTTTCCAACGACTGGCGCGTGACGATGTCACGGGCACGGATGTTTTTCTCGATCAGGTTCATCACCGCTGCACCGGACGCTTCGGCGTATTGGTCGCGGCTTTCGTAGGGTGCAGGCATGCCCGAGGAGTTAGGCAGCGCAAGGCCGATTGCCTCGGACACGCAGGCCATAGTGTTGGCGGTAAACTGGCCACCGCAGGCACCGGCGGACGGGCAGGCGACGCGTTCCAGAACGTCCAGCGCCGCGTCGGACATATCGCCGTTCTGGTGGCGACCAACCGCCTCGAACATATCCTGAACGGTCAGGTCACGGTTGGCGAAATCGGCTGGAACCGCAGGGTTGTTCGGTGCCTTGCCCGGCAGGATCGACCCGCCATAGAGAAAGACCGACGGCACGTTCAGACGGATCATTGCCATCATCATACCCGGAAGCGATTTGTCGCAACCCGCAAGGCCGACCAGCGCGTCATAGCAGTGGCCGCGCATTGTCAGCTCGACTGTGTCGGCAATCGCCTCGCGCGATGCCAGCGACGACCGCATGCCTTCGTGGCCCATGGCGATGCCGTCAGTGACGGTGATCGTGGTGAACTCGCGCGGCGTGCCAAAGGCGGATTTGACGCCCATCTTGACCGCTTGGGCCTGACGGTTCAACGAAATGTTGCAAGGGGCCGCTTCGTTCCAGCAGGTAGCGACACCGACCAGAGGCTGGTGAATCTCCTGCTCGGTCATGCCCATGGCATAATAATATGACCGGTGCGGCGCGCGTTCGGGCCCCTCGGTCACATGACGGCTTGGCAATTTGGATTTGTCGAATTTGCCCTTGAGCATTTTGGCCTCCCGATGATGCGTTGTCTTTGCAATAACGGGCGGCGGTTTAAGGTACAAGATGCAAGGCAGATAAGTAAAACAGGCGCGTGCTGTATGATTGCACAGATGCAAGGCCGCTGACGCACAGCGCCGCAGCTTGATTTAACCTGTTGCGGCACATACTTTTGTCTACTGAATTCCCTCGCGCCCGCGCGGCAAACCTAGGCGGGTCTATGGAACCATCACTTTTCAGTTTCATCTGGAGATATTCCAAACGCGAACAGGTGCTATTGCTGCTGGTCACGCTGGTCACTTTTCCGTTTCTTTACGCCACGCTGGAACTGCCCAAACGGATCATCAACGACGCCATTGGTGCCGATTCCGATACCATACCGCTGTTGGGGGTCGATCTGGCGCAAGTCGAATTCCTGATGTTGCTGTGCGGCCTCTATCTGCTGGCCGTGCTGGTGCATGGCCTGCTGAAAATGCGCCTGAACACGATGAAAGGGATCGTATCCGAACGGATGTTGCGCCGCCTGCGCTATACGTTGATCGCACGCATGATGCGGTTTCCGCGCAGCTATTTCCGCACCACATCGCAGGGTGAAATGGTCAGCATGGTCACGTCCGAGGCCGAGCCGATGGGCGGGCTGATGGGCGATGCGCTGGCGCAACCGGTGTTTCAGGCGGGGCAGATGGTGATCATCGTGGTGTTCCTGTTTGCGCAAAGCATCTGGTTCGGGCTGGCCGGTGTTGCGCTGATTCCATTGCAGGCGTGGCTGATACCGATGCTGCAACGGCAGATCAATGTGCTGAACAAGGCGCGGATCGTCGAAGTGCGCGCGCTGTCCTCGGAAATCGGGGAAAGTGCGGCAGGTGTAACCGATCTGCGCACCAATGGCGGCTGGCGCTACCGGTTGGCACAGTTCACCGACCGGTTGGGGCGGTTGTTCGATATCCGCTACAAGATTTACCAAAAGAAATTTTTCATGAAGTTTCTCAATAACTTCATTACCCAGCTGACGCCGTTCTTTTTCTATTCCGTGGGCGGCTATCTGGCGATCAAAGGCCAGATTTCGGTGGGGGCGCTGGTTGCAGCCCTTGCCGCCTACAAAGACCTGTCAAGTCCGTGGAAAGAACTGCTGACTTATTACAACCAAGTGCAGGATATGTCGGTGCGCTGGGAGGTTGTGACCGAACGCTTTGATCCCAAAGGGTTGATTGATGCCGACAAATTCGAAGGAGCGCCCAAGACCATTCCGCATCTGGACGGTGACATCGTGCTGGATGGGGTCTCTGTGCGCAACGCGGACAGTAACATGGTGCTGGAGAACATCAGCCTGACCATCCCTGCGGGTGCGCGGGTTGCCATTCAGGTTGCCAGCCAGATCGAAAGGACCGCGCTGGCCGAAGTTCTGACGCGCGAGGTGACGCCGACGCGGGGGCGTGTGACCATGTCGGGGCACGATCTGGCAGACCTGCATCAGGCGGTGATCGCCGCGCGCATAGGCTATGCCCATTCGCGGCCCTATCTGTTCGACGGCACGTTGGGCAGCAATCTGTTGATGCCCTTGATGACCAGCCCGCGCACAGTGCTGTGGGACCCGGGCAAAAAGGACCGCGCAGGCATCGAGGCGGGACGGGCGGGCAACAGTCTGGACAGTCTGCGTGCCGATTGGGTCGATCCGGGACTGGCTGGTCTGAACGACCCCGGCGAGATCCGCGCATGGTGGTTCAAGCTGGTCAATGCTGTTGGCATCGAGGACCAGATGGTGCGCCGCATGATGGCTTCTGCCATCAATCTGGCCCAGCATCCGAAGTTGGCCCAGTCCATCGTCGCCCTGCGCCCCGAGATCGAGCGCCGGTTGGCCGCCTCTGGTCTGGATGAAGTGGTCAACCGCTTTTATCCGGACCGGTTCAACCCGTCGCTGCCGCTGGGCGGCAACCTGTTGTTCGCGGTCCCGAGGTTCAGCATCAGCCAGCAGGCATTGGTCGACGAGGGCCGTTTCCTGAGCCTGATCACCGAGAAGGGGCTGGCCGAACAGGGCATCGCGATTTCGCAGACGCTGATGGAAACTCTGCTGCAAACATTTGGGCGGGACGGCACCAGCCACCCGCTGTTCACTGCTCTGGGAATCGAAGAAGAGATGTACGAGCAGTTGGTCGACATCGCCGAGCGTCGCCGCTTGAGCGGTGATGCGGCGCTGAGCGATGACGAATTCGCGCTGCTTTTAACCGTGCCCTTTGCGCTGACGGCTGAACAGCTGGGCGCGGCTTTTCCCGAAAGCTTCAAGGATGAAATCCTGAAAATCCGCCGCGAACACGGCGCATCCCTGCGGACGATGATGACGGATATGTTCGTGCCCATCGCTCCGGAAAACTACCTACCGCTTTTGACGATTCTGGAAAACGCATTGTATGGCCGCGTGTCCGCGATGGCGGGGGCGCGGGCCAGTGAGGTCGAAGATCTGGTCTGCGGGCTGCTGATCGACGAAGGGCTGCAAGAGCTGGTGGCCGAGACCATCTTTGACATTCCCACAGGTCTGGCCGGCATCAAGATTCCGACAGTGTTTCAGGAACGCGCGGCCTTCAGTCGTGCAGCAATCAAACGGCCCGACATTCTGGTTCTGGACCGCGCATTGGCCAGCCACAACAGCGTGCAGCGTCGTTCTGCACGCAGCGGTTTGCGCGACCTTCTGCCCCGGTCGACGCTGATTTTCATGGAGGAATCCTTTGAAAACCCGGATGCTTATGACTTGTTCGTCGAGATCAGGAACGGGCGCATCGACGGCATCCTGACCAACGACAGCGAAGACGAAACCAGTTCCGGCGCGGATGATCTGCGGCGCAAACTGCGGGTGATCGGACGTACCGAACTGTTCGGGAAAATGGATGCGCGCAACCAGCGTCTGCTGGCCTTTGCTGCACAATGGTATCCCGTAGAGGCGGGTCAGCGGATTTTCTCGACCATGGAACCCGCGGATGCTGCTTATCTGTGCGTCTCCGGGCAGGCTCTGATGAGTTACCGTGACGCGGAGGGCAAAAGCCATCCGGTGACCACCGTCAATCCGGGTAGGGTGATCGGTGATTTGTCGATTATCCTGAACGAGCCACGCCAGATGGATTTGACCGCCACGACCGACGGCAAATTCCTGCGGCTGGGCGCCGAAGAGTTCCGCGCCGTTTACGAGAATGACACCGGCGTGCTGCTGCAACTGTTGCAAAGCGTCGGCACCCATCTGAGCGGGGCTGCAGACCTGTTACGCGACGCACGGCTGGACCTGACCGAACCGCGCGGGCCGGTGGTGCCCTCGCTGGAGGATGAAGAATGATCCGTCCACTTGCCGCCTATGCACCGCATCAGACGTTTGTCGCTCCGGCGCGGGCGCGTGCCCAGCTGTGGCGGTTGGCCGTGGGGTTGGTGTTGGGCGGCGCCGGTTATATCGTGCTGGCCCAATTTTTCTACGACACGCTGATTGCGTTGTATGTACCCGACGATGCAACGGCCTTTGCCGAAGAACTGCAAAGCGGCAGCACGCCCTTTGCCATGTTTGCCCTGCTGTTCAGCTTTGGCGCGATGACCCTGACGCTGGCGCTGGTTGTGGCGATGGTTCACAACCGCTCTGTCCTGACCCTGCTGGGTCCGTTGCGCCCTTTTGCGAAACAGTTTCAGCAGGCTGCGGTGGCAGTGGTGGTGCTGTCTGGTGCGTTGTGGATTTTGCCGCCTTGGGGGATGGAGCCGCCGATGCTGCCAGGGCTGCCCGTTGGCCTGTGGGCCGGATTGCTGCCCCTGTCGCTTTTGGCGGTTCTGGTGCAGGTCAGCGCCGAAGAACTTCTGTTTCGCGGCTATCTCCAGCAGCAACTGGCCGCGCGGTTTGCGTCTCCGCTGGTGTGGATGGTGCTGCCGTCGGCATTGTTCGCGCTGGGCCATTATGCGCCCGCGGTGGCGGGCGGCAATGCAATCTGGATCGTGGCTTGGGCAGGCATCTTTGGCCTGTTGATGGCCGATCTGACCGCGCGGTCCGGCACTCTTGGCCCTGCGATTGCTGTGCATTTCATCAATAACGTAATTGCTATGGTGCTTACGGCAATGCCCGATGATCTGTCTGGCCTTGCGCTGTATCTGATGCCGTTCTCGTTGGCGGATGAAGCTGCGGTGGCGCAATGGTTGCCGGTAGACTTCGGGATCATGCTGACCAGCTGGCTGGCCGTGCGTCTTACCCTGCGCCGTTGATTGCAATTGTCGGTCTTGGGCATTATCTGGGGGACCAACAGGCCAGCAGAAAGTGCACACATGAACTGGATCAACAACTACGTCCGGCCCCGGATCAACTCGATTTTTTCGCGTCGCGAGACACCGGACAATCTGTGGACCAAATGCGATGAGTGCGGCACCATGCTGTTCCACCGCGAGGTTAGCGACAATCTGAACGTCTGCACCAATTGCGGCCACCACATGAATATCACTCCGCGCGACCGCTTTCGTGCACTGTTCGATGGCGGTATCTTTACACAGGTCAGCGTGCCGACGCCCAACACCGACCCGCTGCATTTTCGCGATCAAAAGAAATACCCCGACCGGATGAAAGCCGCCCAGAAGGCCACCGGTGAAGCCGAGGCGATGTTGGTCGCCACAGGCGAGATCGGGCGCACTCCCATTGTGGCCTGCGCGCAGGACTTTACCTTCATGGCAGGTTCTATGGGCATGTACGTTGGCAACGCGATCATTGCCGCCGCCGAAGAGGCGGTAAAGCTGAAGCGGCCGCTGATTCTGTTTTCCGCCGCCGGTGGTGCGCGCATGCAGGAAGGTATCCTGTCGCTGATGCAAATGCCCCGCACCACGGTTGCCGTGCAGATGCTGAAAGAGGCGAATCTGCCCTATATCGTCGTGCTGACCCACCCGACCACGGGTGGCGTGACGGCGTCATATGCGATGCTGGGCGACGTGCATATTGCCGAACCCAATGCGTTGATCTGCTTTGCAGGGCCGCGTGTGATTGAACAGACCATTCGCGAAAAACTGCCCGAGGGGTTCCAGCGTGCCGAATATCTGCTGGACCACGGGATGCTGGATCGCGTGACCCCACGCACCGAGTTGCGTGACGAGTTGATTACGATCACTCGTATGCTTTTGGGGCTGCCGCCCGCTGTCAAAGGCGATTTGCCCGCACCCGAACCGGCCATCGAAGCACCCAAAACCACTTCTGCCCCGACGCCTGCGGCGCAGCCTGCGCCGACATCATCCAAAAAATGACCGCGGACGGTTCTGATGTCATCCTGCAACGGATGATGGCGCTGCACCCCAAGATCATCGACCTGACGCTGGACCGTGTCTGGCGTTTGCTGGATGCGCTGGGCAACCCGCAGAACGATCTGCCGCCGGTAATTCACATTGCGGGCACCAACGGCAAAGGATCGACTCAGGCGATGATCCGCGCAGGGCTTGAGGCGGCAGGCAAGCGTGTACATGCTTATACCTCGCCGCATCTGGCGCGATTTCACGAACGTATCCGGCTGGCAGGTGAACTGATTTCCGAGGACGCGCTGAGCGCGGTTCTGGACGAGTGTTATGCGGCCAACAACGGCGAAACGATCACTTATTTCGAGATTACGACCATCGCCGCGATCCTTGCCTTTGCGCGCACCCCTGCGGATTACACTTTGCTTGAGGTGGGTCTGGGCGGACGTCTGGACGCCACCAATGTGATCGAAAAACCTGCGATGACGGTGATTACGCCGGTCAGCATAGATCACCAGCAGTTTCTGGGCGACACATTGGCCCAGATTGCGGGCGAAAAGGCGGGAATTATCAAACGCGGCGTGCCCTGCGTGGTTGGACCGCAGGACGCCGCCGCGCTGGATGTGATCGAAGGCGTCGCCGCCCGTCTGGGCGCGCCGCTGATGGTCTATGGCCAGCACTGGCACATCGGACCTGATCACGGGCGCATGGCATTTCAGGACGACGGCGGCCTGCTGGATCTGCCCTTGCCCAATCTGATCGGGGCGCATCAGATCCAGAACGCAGGCGCGGCGCTGATGGTGTTGCGCGATCTGGGCATGGACGAGGCTGCCTGCACTGCCGCTGTCACCGGTGCGCAATGGCCCGCGCGGATGCAGCGGCTGCGCACGGGGCCGCTGGCCGAGCGTGCAGGCGCTGCCGAATTGTGGCTGGACGGCGGACACAATCCGGCGGCAGGCGAGGCATTGGCGCATGTGCTTGCCAACTTGCCCGACCGGCGCACACATTTGATCTGCGGCATGCTGAACACCAAGGACATCGGCGGCTATCTGCGTCCGTTGGCGGCGCATGCCGCCAGTCTGACCGCCGTGTCGATCCCCGGCGAGACGAACACCTTGCCCGCAGCAACCACCGCCGAAGCCGCAACAAAAGCAGGATTGCGGGCCGGCACTGCCGACAGCGTAGGCGCTGCTTTGGACGCAATCCTGACCGCAGACCCCCAAGCGCGTGTGCTGATTTGCGGCTCGCTGTATCTGGCGGGAAATATTCTGCGCGACAACGGCTGAACACCTGTCCGGTCCGGCGGGTTTGCCCCGCATTAGGTCTCGGGCTGTCCCCAGTCGGCGGCCATCATCTCGCGCAGGCGCGATGCGGTGCGTTCGAATTCAAAGGTGCCTTCGCCCTCGACATAGAGCATTTCGGGCATGGCGGCGGCAGAGGCAATCAGCTTGACCCTAGCCTCGTAGAGCGCGTCGATCAGGGTAACGAACCGCTTGGCCTCGTTGAAATTGCTGCGTGACAGACGCGGGATGTTGTCGATCATCAGCACCCGCACGGCGTCGGCAATCACCAGATAATCGCCAGGCCCCAAGGGCTTACCGCACAGGTCATAGAACGGTGCGCGCGCGATGCCGCTGCGATAGGCGGGCAGTTCGACTTCACGCCCTTTGATCCGCAAGACCAGCGGCTCGGCTTCGCCGCCTGTCAGATCGCGCCAGACCGCATCCATCGTGGCGCGTGTTTCCTCCGAGATGGGGGTAAAAAACCGCTCTTCGCCTGCCAGACGATCCTGACGATAGTCGCGCGGGCTGACCATTTCGTGCACCACCGTCTTTTGTTTGATCAAGTCGATGGCGGGCAGGAACAACTGCCGGTTCAGCCCGTTTTTGTACAACTCGTCCGGATGACGGTTGGAGGTTGTAATAACGCATACGCCTGCTTCAAACAGCGCACGAAACAACCGCCCCACGATCATCGCATCGGTGATGTCGGTAATCTGCATCTCGTCAAAGGCCAGCAGCCGTACGCTTTCGGCCACCTTTTTCGCGACGGGGGCCACGGCATCCTCGACGCCATTTTGATGGGCCTTGTGCAGCGCGGCATGGATTTCCTGCATGAAGGCGTGAAAATGCACCCGCCGCGCAGGTACGTCATCGATGTGCTGCACAAACAGGTCCATCAACATCGACTTGCCCCGTCCGACGCCGCCCCACAGATACAGCCCCTTGGGCGCTTCGGGTGCTTTGCGGAACCAGCCTGTTTTCACCGGCGTGTTCAGCGCCTTTTGGATGCGGTCAAATTCATCCATTACCGCCACTTGGGCGGGATCGGATTGCAGCGTGCCGTCGGCGGTTAACTGCGCGTAAATGGTGCTGAACTTGGTCATGCCTTGGCTTAGCCGAGCGTTTGGCCGTTGAAAAGCGTAGGGGCGTGTCGCGTCACATCAAATTTCGTGACGTGACGAACAAAATTGCTGATTTGACCGTTGTCGGGAAATGCCTAGAGTTTGCGCAACCCGGAACCGGAGCATCCCTGTGACTACCCGCACATCTCTTTTCACGCCCGTCCTTTTGGTCGGCTGCTTTATCATCATGGTCAGCTTTGCGGTTCGCGCGTCCTTTGGTGTGTTCCAGATTCCGATTGCGGCCGAATTCGGATGGTTAAGAACCGAATTTTCGCTGGCCATTGCAATCCAGAACCTTGCGTGGGGCATCGGCCAGCCGATATTCGGGGCCATCGCGGAAAAAATCGGCGACCGCAAAGCAATCGTGTTCGGTGCGGTGCTTTATGCCGTCGGGCTGGTTCTGTCCGCAGGTTCGACTACCCCGCTTGAGCATCAGGCCTATGCGTGGCTGGTGGGCTTTGGCATCGCAGGCACCGGATTTGGTGTTATTCTTGCGGTGGTGGGCCGCGCGGCAAGCGACGACAACCGGTCGATGTCGCTGGCCATTGCCACGGCAGCGGGAAGTGCGGGGCAGGTTTTTGGTGCGCCGGTGGCGGAATGGCTGCTGACGATGATGAGCTGGCAGATGGTGTTCGTGACCTTTGCGGGCACAATTCTGGCAATGCTGCTGGCACTGCCACTGATGCGCGCGCCAGTCACGGCAACCAAGGCCGAACTGGAAGAAAGCATGGGGGAAATTCTGCTCAAAGCCTTTCGTGATCCATCCTTTACGCTGATCTTTCTGGGGTTCTTCAGCTGCGGCTATCAACTGGGCTTTATCACGGCGCATTTTCCTGCCTTTGTCACCGAACTGTGCGGGCCGATCCTGCCGGGTGGGGTGCTGCATAATATCGGCATCACCAGCACCTCGGCGCTGGGGGCCGTTGCGATTTCGCTGATCGGGATGGCCAATATTGCGGGCACGCTGGCCGCAGGTTGGGCGGGAAAACGGTTTTCCAAGAAATACCTTCTGGCGGGCATCTATGTGGGCCGCACAGTGATCGCGGCGCTGTTTATCCTGCTGCCGATTACGCCGCTGTCGGTGATCCTTTTTTCGGTCGGGATGGGGGCGCTGTGGCTTGCCACGGTTCCGCTGACTTCGGGGTTGGTCGCGCATATTTACGGCCTGCGCTATATGGGCACGCTGTACGGTATCGTGTTCTTTAGCCACCAGTTGGGTAGTTTTCTGGGTGTCTGGCTGGGCGGTCGGATGTACGACATCACGGGCGATTACACGATGGTCTGGTGGATCGGCGTGGGTGTCGGTGCGTTCAGCGCAATCGTCCACCTGCCAATCCGCGAGCGTGTTTTGGGCAACGGCCTGATGGCAAAGCCAGCGGTTTAAAGCTTTGGCGGGTTGTCGCAAATGATCTGCAAGACCTGATCCGCATGAGTATAGGGCAGCGCATGGGTTGCGCCGTCGATCACTTCTTGGTGGGCATTCCGGCTCCATTCGGCCAGCAGGCCAACCGATGACATTGCAATAACGGTATCCTCGCGGCCCCAGATCGCAAGCACCGGAATGCCCGCGCGGTGGATGATCTGGTGTTCGGCTTTCTGACTGCGGTTAAGTACGCCGCGTAAGCTGGACAGAACGGCGGGCACAAAGCCGCGCCGGTTCAGTTCGGCCAACTGCATTTTGCCAATGTTTTCCACTTGGGTTTTGCTGGTCGTGTCGGTCCTGATTCCCTTGCGCAGCTGACGCGGGAACAAGGCCAGCATCAACCAATCGCCGATCACCGGCGTTTGCACGATGAACCGGCTAAGCCGTGTGCGTACAAGGCCCATGCCTGCAGGGGCAAGCAGGATCAACTGGCGCAGGCGGTCGGGGTGGGCAGCAGCGAACAGCGTGGCAATCGCCCCGCCCATGGAATAGCCGATCAGTGTGATGTCACCGCCGACGTTTTCATGGGTCAGCAACTCTTCCAGCTCGGTCAGATAGAACGCATCGTCATGCGGGCCCGTGGGCCGGTCGGAATAACCGCGCCCGTAGTGGTCGAAGATCAGCACGCGAAAGCCCAGCAAAGCCAGCCCGCGCGACAGCCCGCCCCAAACATAGGAGGATGTGGTCAGCCCGTGTATGCAAACACAAACCGGCCCGCGCACAGGTCCAAGCCACGCATAATGCACGACACCGCGCGACAAAGTGGCGAATTTGCCCGGTGCATTCTGGCGGCCATCGGGCCCCATGTGCGCGCGCATCCGTTCGATCACAACCGGAATGGCGATCAGCGCCACCAGCAGGATTAGCACCCAATACATCAGGTGTCTGCATTCCAGCGGTCAAGGATATAACGGCTGGTCATCAGATCCAGATGCGCCCCGCCGCCGTTCTTGAACAAGGTGATTTCATCGTCGGATGTGCGCGTGAACGCGTCCATATCATAATAGTCGGCAAGCAGATGGTCGCGGGTGATTGCGCCGCTTTCCAGCGGGATATTGATCTCACCGATGTGCCCGATGGTGGTGTCGAAACTGTCGACGAAGACCCGTGATTTTTGCAGGGCCGCGTCGTCGACCTCGCGCATGTCGGGGCGGTAGGCGCCGATCAGATCGACATGCTGGCCCGCCCGAAGCCAGTCGCCCATAATCAGCGGTTCGGTGGACATGGTGGCGCTGGTAATAATGTCGGCGGCGCGGATGGCGGCCTCCAGATCGTCGGCCACTTGCAGGCCGTCGATTTCTTGGGCCATTTTGTCAGCATTGGCGCGGGTGCGGTTCCAGACGGTGAAGCGGGCATGGGGAAAGGCCGCGGAATAGGCGGCGTGCAGGCTGTGGCCCACCGTGCCGGCCCCGACGATCAGGATATTTTCGCTGTCGGGGCGGGCCAGACGGCGGGCGGCGGTCAGGCTGTCACCAGCGGTTTTCCACTTGGTTACAAGGTGGAAATCGACAATCGCCTCAAGCGTGCCGTCCGCGTCGGAATAGAGCGTGACACCGCCGTTCACCATCGGTTTGCTCTTGGCCGGATTGCCCGGAAAGATCGTGGCCGATTTCACCGCAATCCCCAACCCGTCAACCCACGCCGCGCGGTTCAGCAGCGTGTCGGGGTCACGGTAGAGGAACGTATCGCTAATCTCGGCGGGGGGTAGTTTGTGACTAGCTGCCAGCGCATCGGTCAGGCCGATCCAGTCCAGCAAAGCCTCGCCCTCGGTGAAGGGGATGATGGGAATAGGGCTCATTGCGCTTCCTCCTCGCTCAGCAACCCTTCGGCGATCAGCCGGTCGGCCCAACCTGCGGGGTCTGAGAACAGGTGCGTGTTCCAGCCGCGCGCCTTGGCCGAGGCGATGTTGTCGGCGCGATCATCGGTAAAGATCAGTGCGTCACCCGACAGGCCGCTTTCGTCTTCCAGCATCTGGAAAATCTGCGGGTCGGGTTTGATCACACCCATGTGCCCCGAGATAAAGTCGCGGTCGAATTCGCGCATGAACGGATAGACCCGCGCTGCGATATCATAGGTTTGGATGCCGAAGTTTGTCAGCGAAAACACAGGCGTGCCCTTGGCCTGCAGCGCCTTCATCAGTCGCACGGACCGGTCGATGGCAGGGGCGGCCATGTCGATCCAGCGGTCGTGCCACAGGCGAATCTCGGGGGCCCAGTCGGGATTGGCGTCGGCTGTTGCCATGACCATGTCGGTAAAGTTCTCGCCCATATCCACACGGTCGTTCATGCCGTGCAGGTCGACGTTTGCGAACATTTCGCGGCGGCGTTGGCCGCCGATCACGCTGTCAAAGAACCGCTCGGGTTGCCACTCGATCAACACGTTTCCAATGTCGAACACGACGGCCTTGATGGTCATAGGTCTTGCCTTTCTCGCGCCGGTATCCGCTGTCGGACACGGGCGCCTTATGACTTTGCGGCGGCGCGTATCGCCCGCTCCAGTGCGTCCAGAAAACGTGAGCGGTCTGCCTTTGTAAAGCCTTTGCCGCCGCCTTGGCGAAAGGGATCTGCGCTGCGCAGGTCGGTCATCAGGTCACGGGTGGCCAGCACGTTGCCGATGTTGGCCTGCGTCAGCGGCTCGCCGTTGTGTTTCAGCACCTGCGCGCCTGCCTCGACGCATTTGGCGGCCAGTGGAATGTCACCTGTTACGACCACATCGCCGGGGCCTACGCGGTCTGCGATCCACATATCGGCGATGTCCGGCCCTTCGGGGACGATCACGGTTTCCACCAGCGGGTTTTGCGACGGGCGCAGACCACCGTTGGACACGACATACATCTTCAGGCGATGGCGCGTGGCAACCCGTTCGGATTCGGCTTTTACGGGGCAAGCATCGGCGTCGATATACAGGCTCATTTGGCAGCCTTGCGCGGTGCCTTGAATTGCTCGGGTATCGGCATCCGGTTAAAGGCGTCAAGACCAGCGATCTTGTAAGCCTCTGCCAAAGTTGGATAATTGAAGGTGTTCTGCACGAAGTAGTCGACCGTTCCTTTCAGGTTCAGCACCGCCTGCGCGATGTGGATCAGTTCGGTTGCACCTTCGCCGACGATCTGAACGCCCAGCACGCGACGGGTTTTCAGGCTGACCAGCATTTTCAGCATCCCGTGTTCCAACCCCATGATGTGCCCGCGCGAGGTTTCCCGCATCCGCGCGATGCCGACCTCATAGGCGATGCCGCGTTCCTGCATCTCTTCTTCGGACATGCCGCAGGTGCTGATTTCGGGAACCGAATAGATACCATAGGGAAACCACGGGCTTTCCTCCAACGTGGGCGTATCCAGCGCATGACAGGCGGCAACGCGCCCCTGTTGCAGCGAGGTCGAAGCCAGTGAGGGGTGACCAATCACATCGCCGGCTGCATAAATATGCGGCACATTGGTCTGATAGGTTTTGCGCGTGACTGTCAGCCGCCCGCGATGGTCTGTTTCAAGCCCCGCCGCTGTGGTATTCAGCCGGTCGGTCGCGCCCATGCGTCCGGCGGCAAACAACAGCATTTCGCCGCGCACATGGCGACCGTTCGACAGGCTGACTTCGATGTGGGTGCCTGCGTCTTCGATTCTATCGACGGCAGAGCCCAACCGTAGATCGACGCCGTTTTCGCGAATCTCGTGCATGAACTCCTGAATGGTGGCGGTGTCGATGAAATCAAGAAAGCTGTCGCGCGGCTCGACCAGCGTGACCCGAACATCCAGCGCCGAGAACATCGTGGCATATTCCACCCCGATCACGCCTGCGCCGATGACGATCAGACTGCGCGGAATCTCTTGCATGTCGAGGAATTCGTCACTGTCTACAACGGTGCGCCCGTTGAACGGCACATTGTCGGGCCGGTAGGTGCGCGTTCCGGTGGTTATCAGGAATTTGTCGGATGTGATCCGGGTTTTCTTGCCCGCTTCGGTATCTACCTCGATGGTATGCGGGTCGATAAATCGCGCGGCACCATGCAGCGTTTCAACGTGGTTTCGGGCGAACTGGTGTTCCAGTACGTCCACCTCGTAATCCAGTGTCATGTGCAGCCGCGCCCGAAGGTCTTCTGCCCCGATGTCCTGCCGTGCGCGGTAGGCGCGTCCGTAGAAGCTGCGCTCGCGCCAACCACTAAGGTTCAGCACGGTTTCGCGCAGGGTCTTGGACGGGATCGTGCCGGTGTGAACCGACACGCCACCCAAACGGTCGCGCCGGTCAATGACCAGAACGCGCCGTTTCAACTTGCCCGCCTGAATTGCAGCGGACCGGCCTGCGGGGCCGGATCCGATGATAACGAGATCGTAATGCGACATATGTGTCCTTAATCTGCGTAAAGCGCGTCTGCGTGGAACGCCACGTGATCCTCCATGAAGGTCGAGACGAAGAAATAGCTGTGATCATAACCCGGTTGCAGCCGCAAGGTGGCCTGTTGGCGACGTTTGGCAACCGCTTCTGCCAAGGCTTCGGGTTTGAGCAGGTCGATAAACTGGTCATTCGTGCCGGTGTCGACCAATACAGGGCCGTCAAAACCGCGTTCGGTCATCATCAGGCTGGCGTCATGGCGCGCCCATGTGGTTTCGTCATCGCCCAGATAGGCCTGCAACTGCTTACGGCCCCAATCGCTGCCCGCCGGATTGCAGATGGGTGCAAAGGCCGAAACCGAGCGGTAGCGGCCGGGCAGATTCATCGCCAGAGTCAGCGCGCCATGTCCGCCCATCGAATGACCGGTGATCGCCTGTCGGTCCATGTCCACTGCGAAGTTTTCCCCGATTAGCTTGGGCAGTTCTTCTGCAATATAGGACCACATACTGAAATTCGGTTTCCAAGGCTCTTGGGTCGCGTCGACATAGAAACCCGCGCCTTTGCCCAAATCATAGGCATCGTCGTCGGCCACATCTTCACCGCGTGGCGATGTATCGGGAAACACCAGCGCAATGCCGTGTTCGGCGGCCCATGTCTGGGCGCTGGCCTTGGTCATTGCGTTTTCGTGGGTACAGGTCAGGCCGGACAGATACCACAGCACGGGAACGGGGCCGTCACGTGCCTCGAGCGGGAGGAACAGGCCAAAGGTCATGTCGCAAGCGCAGGTATCGGAGGCGTGGGAATAGACGCCTTGGGTGCCGCCAAAGCAGGCATTCTCGGAAATCGTTATCATGTATTTGCTCCTTCAAAGGTTATCGCATGGCTATCGGGTGGCGGCGCGGGCGGCAAGGACGGGAGCCTCCGGCGGGGATACTTGGAGCCAAAAGAAGCCTAGACCGCGGTCAACCAGCCAATGACCAGCGAGACTGTAACGATGCTGATGGCGGTCGAGACCAGAATCGCGGCCGATACACGCTGGGGCGCGACGCCGTAGTGCTGGGCCAGCATGAAGATATTGCCAGCCACGGGCAGGGCAGCTGCCGAGATGATGACGGTGGCCGAAAAGGCATCGACCGAAAACAGGAAGATGGCGGCAAAGGCAACAAAAAGCGGGTGCAGCACCAGCTTGCAAAAGCTCAGCCAACCCGCGACCGACAACCGTTCGGCGGATTTGCTGGCAAGCGACGCGCCGATGGCGAAGAGGGCGCAGGGCGTGGCGGCACCGCCCAGAATGCCCAGAAATTCATTAAAGGGACCGGGGATCGGAATGCGCAGGGCCGACCAGAAAAAGCCCAGCGTAATGGCGACGATCATCGGGTTTTTCAGCAACCCGATGCCGACAGCCTTTACGATGCCCAAACGGATCTCGCCTTCTCGCGAGGCGGTGATCAGAATCACGATCAGCGATGAAAACACGATCAGATCCACCGCCAGCGCTAGCACTATGGGTCCAATCGCGGCCTCGCCTAGCAGCAGGGTCAGCATCGGCACACCCAGAAAGCCGGTGTTGCCGATCACGGCGCATTGCGCTTCGATGGCGGTGACTTCGGTGCTTTGTTTACGCAGGTAGCCCACGATCGTGGCAATGCCATAGACGAAAAAGGTGCCCCATAAATAGGCGGCGACAAGACGTCCGTTCCAAACCTCGGCGATGCCCAGATTGGCGGAAAAGCGGAACAGCATGGCCGAGAGGGCAAAGTAGAACACGAATTTCGTCAGATAGGCCGTCGCCTCCTGACTGAAAAAACGTGCGCGTCCGGCCCAGTAACCCAGGCCGATCAGCGCGAAAAACGGCAACGTCTTGAGGAAGATGGCCAACATCGCCATAGGGATAGCGTGCAGTTTGCGGGGTGTCTATCCGCTACCGATCAAAACACCTGCTGCAAAGACCAAAGCACCGCCAACGACCACCTGCATGGCCGCGCGAAAGAACGGCGTTTCCATGTATTTGTTTTGAATCCACGCGATGGCCCAAAGTTCGATGAACACCACGATGATGGCGATGGTTGTCGCGGTCCAGAAATCGGTAATCAGGTAGGGCAGCGCGTGGCCCAATCCGCCCAGCGTGGTCATGACACCGGACGCGATGCCGCGTTTAAGCGGAGAGCCGCGCCCCGACAGCGCCCCGTCATCCGAGGCGGCCTCGGTGAAGCCCATCGAGATGCCTGCGCCGATGGATGCGGCGAGCCCCACCAGAAAGGTGGTCCATGTATCGTGTGTGGCAAAGGCGGTGGCGAAGATCGGGGCGAGGGTGGACACCGAACCATCCATCAGTCCCGCCAGTCCCGGTTGTACCCATGTCAGGATGAACTGACGGCGTTCGACGTTTTCTTCGGCGTTGCGGGCGCCTTCGGTCAGGTGCTGGTCGTGCAGGTCTTCTGCGGTGGATTGATGGCCTGCCTCTGCGGCGGCCAGATCGCCCAGCAGTTTGCGGGTATCGGCGTCTTGGGTGCGGGCGGCGGCGGCAAGATAGAAGCGTTCGGCGTCATGTTCCATTGCGGCGGCTTCGGCGCGGATGCGTTCCAGCCCGAGGTTGCGGGTGAGCCAGACGGGGCGACGGGCGTAGAAGCCCGAGACGTGTTCACGTCGGATCAGCGGGATCACCGGGCCAAAGCGTGCGCTGTGCAGGTCGATCAGACGCTGGCGGTGTGCATCTTCTTCGGTCGCCATACCATCAAATACGGCGGCGCTGGCGGGATAGTCGGTCCGCAAGCTTTCGGCATAACCGCGATAAATCTGTGCGTCGTCTTCTTCGGACGAAATGGCCAGAGCCAGAATTTCCTGTTCGTCCAGATCTCGAAACCGTTTGCGGGCAAGGTTGAAACGCATGTGATGTCTTTCCGTGAAAACTTAGAATGGTTCTAATATATGGATTCGTCGGGAACTCACAAGCAAAAGCGAAGACTTGCGGGAAACTGCTGTGCGAACTGAACCAACCGGTTTATATCTGTGTAACGCAATGGAGGAGTCGCATGAACACCCAACGCCCGACAATTCGCAAAGGCCGCAAATTCGATCAGGTGCTGGAAGGCGCGCGGTCGGTGTTTCTGGTCGACGGGTTTGAAGGGGCCAGCGTGGACCAGATCGCCAAAGTTGCAGGCGTGTCCAAGGCGACGCTTTACAGCTATTTCCCCGACAAGCGGTTGCTGTTCATGGAGGTTGCCGCCAGTGAATGCTGCCGTCAGTCGCGCGCCGCTGTGGACATGATAAACGGCTGTGGCCACCCGCGCGAGGTTCTGGAACAGGCGGCTCGACATCTGCTGGGCTTTCTGACGTCGACCTTTGGGTTGCAGATGTTTCGGATCTGCGTGGCCGAAAGCGAACGCTTCCCCGATCTGGGGCGGCAGTTCTATGCCTCGGGTCCGATGGTGATGAAGGGTGAGTTGATCCACTATTTCGAAGGGGCCGTGGCGCGGGGCGAGCTAGCGATTGACGATATGCATCTGGCCGCCGACCAGTTTGGCGAGTTGTGCAAAGCCGATCTGTGGCCACGTTTGGTTTTTGGTGTGACGGATTCCGTATCACAGGCTGAAATCAACCGCGTTGTGCATGGTGCAGTGGATGTGTTCATGGCGCGCTACGGGGCGTAATTGCCCCGCTCCGATCAAATCGGGCGGGGCAGTTAGCAATTGCCGGAAACTCAGCGTTTGTCGATGATCCGCGCGGCTTTGCCTTCGGAGCGGGTCACGCCGCCCACGTCGGATACCTGCACTTTGACCGAAATCCCGATGATCTGCTTGATCCGGCTCGACAGTGCCTTGGCCGCTGCGTCGCGCAGTTCGCCCTGCACCGATGCATCCGCCGCCTCAGCCAGAACGCAAAGCTGGTCCATCCGGCCCGGTTTGGTCAGTTCAATCTGGAAATGCGGCGCCAGCCCGGCAGTGGCCATCAGGCATTCTTCGATCTGTGTGGGAAAGACATTCACGCCTCGCAGGATGATCATGTCGTCGGATCGTCCGGTGATCTTTTCCATCCGCCGCATGCTGCGTGCGGTGCCCGACAGCAGGCGCGTCAGGTCGCGGGTGCGGTAGCGGATGATCGGAAACGCCTCTTTGGTCAGCGAGGTAAAGACCAACTCGCCCTGTTCGCCATCGGACACCAATGCACCGGTTTCGGGGTTGATAACCTCGGGGTAGAAATGGTCTTCCCAGATGTGCAGCCCGTCCTTTGTCTCGATACATTCGTTGGCGACGCCGGGGCCCATAATCTCGGACAGACCGTATATGTCGACGGCGTGCATGTCGAATGCGTCTTCGATCTCGCGGCGCATGGCATTTGTCCACGGCTCGGCACCGAAGACGCCGACCTTCATCGAACAGTCGCGCGGATCAAGGCCTTGGGCGTTGAACTCGTCCAGAATTGATAGCGCATAGGACGGTGTGACGGTGATGCCGTCGGGTTTGAAATCTTCGATCAGGCGCACCTGACGCGGTGTCATCCCACCCGAGATCGGCACGGTGGACAGGCCCAGCTTGTCCGCGCCCAGATGGATGCCCAAGCCGCCCGTGAACAGCCCGTAGCCATAGGCATTGTGCAGCAGATCGCCGGAACGCAACCCCGAGGCGCGCAGGCTGCGGGCGACGACGGTGCCCCAAACGTCCAGATCGTTGCGAGTATAGCCGACAACCGTGGGCTGGCCCGTGGTCCCCGACGAAGCGTGGATGCGTGCGACCTGTTCGCGGGGCACGGCGAACATGCCAAAGGGATAATTGTCGCGCAAATCCTGTTTCACGGTGAAGGGAAACTTTGACAGGTCCGACAGGGTTTTCAGATCGTCGGGATGCACTCCGGCGGCGTCAAAAGCCTGTTTGTAGTGCGGCACATTCGTATAGGCGTGGTTCAGCGACCACTTCAGCCGCTCAAGCTGTAAGGCCGAGATTTCATCGCGCGAGGCGATCTCGATCGGATCAAGGGACGCCTTGTCCGGTGTCAGGTCTTTCATGTGGTGCCCTCCTCCTCAGGGAAAATCCGGCCTTTGATTGTGCGCGACAGGCCGCGAAACAGCGCCAGCGTTGTGCCATCGCTGGCGCTCACGGTGACGTCATAGATGCCCGACCGCCCCGTGCGGGACACTTCGACCGCGCTGGCTGTCAGAGTGTCGCCCGCCTGTCCGGGGGCGAGATAGGTGATCTGGTTTTGCTGGGCCACGGTACGCTGATTGTAGGTGTTGCACGAAAAGGCAAAGGCGCTGTCGGCCAGCGTAAAGATATAGCCGCCGTGGCAGATGCCGTGTCCGTTCAGCATGGTGTCGGTGACCGGCATGGTCAGCGTGGCGCGGCCCGGAGCGATTGCGGTGATGGTCATACCCAGCGACTGGCTGGCTGTGTCACCTTGCAGCATCACCTTGGCGCTGCGTTCGGCGCGGTCTTGCGGGGTCATGGGTCACCTCATGTTTCCAAGTCGGGTCAGGTTGCCTGTAATCTGTAACGCCTTCAAGTCTGATGCTGCGCAACGGGGCTTGATTTGCGTGTGTTTCGGCGCAACTGTCATAGCATGACAATGCACACGCCGCCCCCCGTCAATTTGCGCGAGATGCCCAGCCCCCAGGTGGCGTTCCAGCGGCCCGAACTGGCGATGATCCTGTCGCTGTACGGGCGGATGGTGGCGGCAGGCGAATGGCGGGATTACGGGATTTCGTGTCTGCGCGAGGTCGCTGTATTCTCGGTGTTCCGACGTACGGCCGAGCATCCGATGTACCGTATTGAAAAACGCCCCAAACTGCGCGGCAAACAAGGCATGTACGCGGTGATTGGCATGGATGGTCAGATTTTGCGGCGCGGTGGAGATTTGAAAAACGTGCTGCGGGTGCTGGAACGCAAGCTGATCCGCGCGGTGGACTAACTTTGTGAACGGATCAGGGGGCCAGCCTCCCGGCCTGCGGTCGTCCCCCAGAGTTTACTTGGCAAGATGAAGTTTTAGCCGTTTATGGGCTGTGCGCGGGCCGTCGGATTTGGCAATTCGGGCCAATGCGGTCTTGATCGGTTCGAAGGCTGTGGTCATGTGGTGGGCGTTGGCATGGATCAGCGTTTCACTGTCGAACACTAGCGCCACGTGACCTTTCCAGAAAAACAGATCGTTGCGACGCGGCACGGTGCCTTCGGGCAGGGCTGAGCCAAGGGTGCGGGCCTGTTGGTCGCTGTCGCCGCCGCAGTCGATGTTGCATGCAAGGCAGGCGGCCTGAACGAGGCCGGAGCAGTCGATGCCGGTGCCCGAATTGCCGCCCCAGAGGTAGGGTGTGCCGAGGAAAATTTCAGCAACGGCGGCGGGATCTTCGTGCCAGTGGCCTTCGGGTGTCAGGTGCTGTCTGGGAACAAAACCCGCCACGGTTTCGATGAATTTTGGGGTTTCCGATAGCGCGGTCAGACGGCTGCCATAGCTGAGGGTGACATGGTCCGGTGATTTCATATCTGCCCGCGCATAGGCGTGGCTGGTGCGGGTGATGATCCGGTGTGTGGGACGGGTGGCATTTGCCAAAGCTGTCGTTTGTACAAAGCCGATATAGCCGTCTTTGTCCGAGCGGACATAACTGTGCCCGTCGCGCGCACCCAGAACGGTTATGGGATCGCCGTAAATCAACTGGCGGTCGCGCATGCCATTTGGCGCATCCAGCAGATCGGTCAGCGTCACGCCGATTTGTGCAGGCGCACTGCTGTCGACCCACGCGGGGTTGGGTGTTGTGCGCCGGTCGGTCACAGTTTCAGCGCGTCGGGCAGGGAGGCAAGCAGTGCGCGCGTGCCTTGGCCGACGCCGCCTTTGGCGCGGGCGGGCGCTTCGGACGGCTGCCAGCCGTATATGTCGAAATGCATATAGCGCGGGGTTTCGGTGACGAAGCGGCGCAGGAACAGGGCAGCGGTGATCGAACCTGCAAACCCGCCTTTGGGCGCGTTGTCCAGATCGGCAATGCCGGGTTCGATCATCGTCTCATACGGCGCATGAAACGGCATGCGCCAGACCGGGTCGGCCACTGCCTCGGCGGCCTGTTCCAGCGCCGTGACCAGTTGCAGGTCATCGACGTAGTAGGGCGCAAGGTCCGGCCCGACAGCGACGCGGGCGGCGCCGGTCAGGGTGGCCATCGACACAAGCAGATCGGGCGTGTCTTCGTCGGCCAGCGCCAGTGCGTCGGCCAGCACAAGCCGGCCCTCGGCGTCGGTGTTGTTGATCTCGACCGTAAGCCCCTTGCGCGAGGTCAGGATGTCTTGGGGACGGAACGCATTTGCAGACACGGAGTTTTCCACCGCAGGGATCAGCACGCGCAATTGTAGTGGTAGCTTCAGCGCCATGATCATGCGTGCCAGACCTAGAACGGCAGCCGCACCACCCATGTCTTTTTTCATCAGGCCCATCGACGCGCCGGGTTTCAGGTTCAGCCCGCCTGTGTCGAAGCACACGCCCTTGCCCACCAGCGTCAGCTTTGGCCCCGCATCGCCCCATGTCATGTCGATCAAACGCGGCGCACGGTCTGCGGCGCGGCCGACAGCGTGGATCATCGGGAAATTATCGGTCAGCAGGTCGTCACCTGTTGTAACGGACATGGTTGCGCCAAACGCATCCGCGACTTGCCGCGCCGCCGCTTCGAGGTCGGGCGGACCCATGTCGGAGGCGGGGGTGTTGATCAGATCACGTGTCAGAGCCTCGCCTGCGGCGATTGCCTCGATACGGGCGGCGTCGATGCCATGGGGTGCCGCGAGTTGCGCGTGGGAAGGGTTTTGGGCGCTGTAACGGTCGAAGCGATATGAGGACAGCAGCCAGCCCAAGGCCTCGGCCTCGAGCGTGTTGACCGGCAGGTCGCTGTTTAAGGCGTAGCGGCCCGCTGGCAGTTTTGGCAGAGCCGCAGAGACGTGAAAGCGGCCCCGTTTGCGCTCGGCTTCGGTGCCGTAGCCCACAGCGGCCGTTTGCACGGCGCCATCGGTGTCGGGAACGATCAACGCCTGCCCGATTTTCCCAGTAAAGCCTGATGCCTCGGCCCAGACTTGCGCTGGTGCGTCCAGCGACGCGAGCCAGTCGGCGCAGGTGTCCACGGGAACGATCGTAAGCGGAATGGCGGTGTCGGTTTGGACGAAGGTGGGCTGGGTCAGGGGCATGTGGGCAACCTTATGAGTGGATTGCCCACAACCTAGCGGGCCTTTCGAGACCCGCAAGCTGTCTTATGTGTACCCGCGGGTGCCGAAGTGGAAATGGCGTTAGGCAGTGCGGCCTGCGAATTGGGTGACGGTGATATTCGCCGCCTCCAGCGTATCGCGCACCGCAGCGGCGATCTGAACGGCTGTGGGCGTGTCGCCGTGCAGGCAGATGGTGTCGATCGGGGTTTCTATATGCTTGCCTGAATCGGTGATGATTGCCTGCGCCTTGACCATGTCCACCATGCGCTGCCCTGCAACCTGCGGGTCGTGGATCACAGCGCCGGGGATCGAGCGGTCGACCAGCGTGGCATCGTCGTTATAGGCGCGGTCTGCAAAGATTTCGCAGGCGAATTTGCAGCCAAGACTGCGCACTGCGCGTTCCTGTGCCGTAGCGGCCAGCACCATCACGATCAGGTTTTCATCCACCGATAGCGCCGCTTCATAGCAGGCGCGGGCCATGTCTTCGTCTTCCGAGGTCATGTTGCCCAATGCGCCGTGCAGCTTGACGTGGCGCACCGATGCACCCAGAGCTGCGGCCATGCCCAGCGAGGCACCCACCTGACAGCGGATCGAGTTTTGCAGCGATCCGGCGGGCATGTGGATGCGACGGCGGCCAAAACCCTGAAGGTCGGGAAAGCCTGGGTGCGACCCGATGCCGACACCGTTTTGCAGCGCGATGCCCATCGTCGTGGCCATCACGTCAGGGTCGCCCGCATGGGCCCCGCAGGCAATATTGGCTGACGTGACCGTGGTCAGCAGGCTGGCGTCGTCACCCATGTTCCACGGGCCAAAGCTTTCGCCCATATCGGCGTTCAGATCCACTTGCATGGCGATGTTCCTTTACTCAAACGGGTCGGCCTGGGCCGAGATGGCACCGCTGACCAGTTGATAGGACAGCAGGTTGGGTATGTCATTGATGTCGCGCACCAGCGGCTGTGCCTTGGCGGCAAGACCGGCGCGCGCCTTGGCGTCTTTCTGTTCGATGGCGACCGCTTCGTCCAGCGTGATGAACTGGAACGTGATCTTGCCGCCCGCAGGCGTCTGCGCCATGCGCGGCAGATCGGCGGGAATGACGGTGCCGATGCGGGGATAGCCGCCGGTGGTTTGGCTTTCGCACATCAGCACAAAGGGGGTGCCGTCGCCGGTGATCTGGATGTCGCCCTGCACGATGACTTCGGAGACAATGGTGCGCATTCCCTGGGCGGCAAAGCCTTCGCCGTCATGCTCCATGCGGATGCCCTGACGGTTGGCGCGCGGGTCGCGTTTGAAGGCAGTGGCCTCGAAGCGGGTACGCTCTTCGGGCGGGAAATGGTTGGTTTGCACTGATGGCACGATGCGCACGGTGCCGCCGTCAAAACGCGCGTCGCGCGGCAGGTAAAAGCCGGTTCGGCTGCCTTTGTCGGGCAGCACGGGCAGGGTGTCACCCTTGGCGATCAGCTTGCCCAGACCCGCAGACATGTGGCCGCCCCGCGCGCCCATGCGCACCGGCGCGTCGAAACCCCCGCCGACGTGCAGATATGCGTAGCTGCCCGAACGTGCAGCGCCGATGGTCAGCCGTTGTCCAGCCTCCATCTGGTGCGCGGCATTCCACGCGGCGGTTGCGTCGTCGATTTTAGCGGTCATATCCGCGCCGGTCAGGGCGATGCGCAGCGGGCCTGTGGCCTCGAACACGCCGCCGACGCTGGCGATTTCGAGAACCGCACAATCGGGCGATTGCTTGAGCAACGCTGCGCCCTCGTGGACGGCCAGCGTGTCGATCGCGCCGCCACGTGTCAGACCCGATGCGATATAGCCGGGGCGGCCCAAATCCTGAAAGGCGGCGGCGGGGCCAATCTGAAGAACCTTGAGGGCGGCGGTCATGACAATGCCTCCCATGTGGCGCCGCCTGTGCCGTCGTCATTGTTGGCGCTGATGGTTTTGTAATCTTCGGGCGTCGTGGCGTGAAACAGCAGCTCGTCGCCCGGCGAAAGCGGAAAGGGCGTGTCGGACGTCGGGCGGAAGGTGTGGAAAGCGGTTTGCCCCACATGACGCCAGCCTGTGGGCGTGTCGTTGGAAAACAGGCACAGCTGGCGCACTGCGGCGACAAGCGCACCACGCGGGATGTTGGGGCTGAGCGTGCCCAGACGCGGGATGTTCCAATGTTCGCCAAGCGTGCCCAGATAGGGTTGACCGGGGGCGAAACCGATGGTGATGACGCGCATACGGGTGCTGGTCAGCTCGGCGATGGCATCTTTGGGCGACAGGCCTGCGGCCTCGGCGGCCTCGTCCAGTTGCGGTGCCAGATCACCCCCGAACACCGCCGGAATATGCCAGAGCTTGCGACCTTCGGGGAGTGGCGCGGCGAACCAGTCGCGGGTGGCCAGCAGTTCGGTCAACTGCCCGGTGATTTCGGCGGCGGGATGCTGTGCCAGATCGGTGCGGAAAAATGCCGAAATCAGCGAGGTGGCGCTTTCGTGGACCCAGTCCCAGCCTTGGGCGTCAACCTCTGCCCGAAATGCCAGTGCGGCGCGGTTAGCAGTGTCGTCCAATGCCTCGGCAAAGGTGACCAGAACGCCCGAAAGGCCGACAGTGTGAATCGTTGGATAGGTGCTAGACATAATTCGGACACTACCTTTTCTTGGGGCGGGTGCAATCGCTGTCATCGGCCGGGGGCCTGCCCCCCGGCCTGCGGCCGCCCCCCGGAGTTTATTTTGCAAGATGAAGGGCTAAAGCTGGGTGCGCAGCCAGTTTGGGGCAAAGGTGATCTGGCCGACCCCGGCAAGGTTCAGCATACGGCTGAGTTCCGTGTTAAGCGCTGTTGTCCGGCCTTTGCCCCAGCGGACGCCGCGTTCTGGCCAAAGGGCCCGGATTTTAAGGGTGTCTTCGGCGCGAAAGGCCTTCATGTCGATGCGCCCCACCAGCCGGTCACCTTCGAGGATCGGAAAGACGTAATATCCGTAGGTGCGTTTGGGTTCGGGCACGAAAACCTCGATGCGGTAGTGAAAGCCGAACAATTGTTCGGCCCGTTTGCGGTCGCGCAGGGCCGGGTCGAAAGGGCTGAGAATGCGCAGGCGCGGACTGGGCGGTGTTTGAATGGCCGGATCATAGGGCAGATCGGGGCGAGCAAAAGCGCCGCGCAAGCTGCCGTCGGCGTTTTCTACGTCGATGGCGATGATGGAGCCACGCGCGAGGGCATGTTTGACCCATATCTGCGCTTCGGCTGGGCGGATATGGCCCCAGAAGGCCGCGAGTTCGCTGTGATTGGCAAAGCCTAAACGGTCGAGTGCCTGAGTGCAGCACCAGTCAATTGTCTGTTCGGTGTCCGGTGCATGGGCGGGGTTCGCAAGTGCTTTGTCGATCACCCGTTCGGTTAGGTCATAGCGCTTCTGGAAACCGCTCCGCCCGGTGACCGCAAGAGCGCCTGACCGCCAAAGGTATTCCAAGGCGGTTTTGGACGGATGCCAGTCCCACCAACCACCCGATCCCTTTTTCTCACCTGTGCCGACATCAGAAGAAGAGCAGGCCCCGTTTTCGCGGATATGGTCGAGCACTGTCTGATATTGCGCTTCGAAACCCGCGCGCCGGTCTTTGCTCCACGCTTTTTTCAAGCGCTCGGCGTCGCGTGTGCGTCGCATGTGCCATTGGGGGTAAAATTCCATCGGGATGACGGCGGCGTCATGGGTCCAATGTTCAAACAGGGCACGGTCGCGTTGGTAAAGTGTGTCGAGCGCTTTGGGTCGGTAGCGGGGGCGGCGGGCGAACAGGATCAGGTCGTGGGCGCGTGCGACGGTGTTGATGCTGTCAAGCTGCACGAATCCCAGTCGGGTGATCAACGATGCCAGCGCGTCGCCGTGGGCAGGCCCCTGCGGCGTTTCATGCAAGGCATGGCGGTCCAGAAAGACCCGCCGCGCGGCGGTGTTGTTCAGAACGGGCCGCGTCACACGCGTCGGCGGCGCAACGTGTCACCAAGACTGAGCTTGGGCGTAAGCGTGATCTTTTGCGGTTCGGTCGGTGCGCCCTCTTGTCCGTGGTCGCGAATGATCTCGGCGGCGGCGCGGCCAATTTCGAGGCGGCAGGCGTCCATAGTGGCCAGTTGGCGCGGCAGACCTTGCAGTAATTCGACGCCGTTGAAACCCGCCAACCCCACTTGTCCGGGCACGTCAATACCCTGATCCAGCAGGTACAGAAGGCCGCCTGCGCCTATCATGTCATTGGAATAGTACAGGAAATCCAGATCCGGACTGCGGTCCAGCATCGTTTTGGTCATCTCGCGGCCCTTGGCCAGAGCCGAGCCGCCCGAATAAAACTCGCGGTCTTCGATTTCTACCCCCGCTTTGGCAAGGTGCTCGGTGAACCCCTCGAAGCGCTTGCGGGCGCGGTGGTCCAGCGGCATCTTGGTGCCCATGAAACCGATGTGCTGATATCCCTGCTTGAGGATCGCGCGCGCCATTTCGGCACCCGCACGCCGGTGCGAAATACCCACCATCGAATCCACGCAACGCCCGTCGGTGTCCATAATCTCGACCACGGGAATGCCCGCGTTCGCCATCATGGCGCGGGCCGCATCTGTGTGCTCCAGCCCGGCGATGATCACGCCCGAGGGCCGCCACGACAGCATTTCGTAAAGCACGCGCTCTTCTTTCTCGGGCAGATAGTCGGTGACGCCCACAACCGCCTGCAAGGGCGTGTCGTCAAGGATCTGGTTGATACCGGTCAGCACCTCGGGGAACACCATATTGCCCAGCGAGGGGATGATAACAGCCACCAGATTGACCCGCTTCGAGGCGAGTGATCCTGCGATCTGATTGGGCACATAGCCTAACGTTGTGGCTGCCTCGAGCACCTTTTTGCGGGTGGCGTCAGACACATCGCCCCTGTTGCGCAACACGCGGCTGACGGTCATTTCAGAGACGCCCGACGCTTCGGATACGTCACGCAAGGTAAGGGGGCGCTGGGGGCGGTCTGTCACAAAAGCCATCCTGTTGTCATGTTGCGATCAGTAAGCCCCAGCCACGCAAAAGGTGCAAGTCTGCACGGTCGTTTGATGACAAAGCCAATCAGAGGCGCTATGGGTTCGCCCGTCGGCCCCGTGGCTCAACTGGATAGAGCAGCCCCCTCCTAAGGGGCAGGTTGCAGGTTCGAATCCTGCCGGGGTCGCCAATTTCGATTTTTCACTATATTTTTCCCTTATTTACAGTTCGTTAGTTTTCTGTGTCCCAGCTTCTGGTTTGCGTGTCCCATTACGCGGCCCCTGCAATGAGCTGGATGATCCGTTTGCGGTCCGCCGCCTTGGTATACCGTTCGACTTCCGAAAGGCTCAAATGCCCAGACATCGCCATGATTTCTTGTGTCGTCTTGCCGTTCTCGGCCCAATAGACACAAAACGCCTTGCGCAGACCATGCAGCCTTGACTCAATGCCTGCGGCACGTGCTGCCTTCCCATAACGATCTCCTAGACCTTCTTTAGAGTAAGGCTTGCCGAAATCGGTTAGGATGAATGCCGGAGCAATATCAGGAGTTCGGTTTATGACGGCTTTTAGGTCGGCTGTTATCGGGACATGCGTTTCGACCCCAGATTTGCCCCTTCTGAAAGTCAGCAAGTTACCTTGAATGTTGTGGCGACCGATCCGACAAAGGTCCGTACGTGCTGCCCCGGTAAATAGCCCTAGGTCGAAAATAAGCCGCTCTCGTGTCCCGATCTGCCAGCGATCTATGAATGCTTCAATCTCGATCGCGTTAGTTGTCGGAAAGCCCTTGATCGGAGGGGTATCTAATTCTACGCCAACGGCTGGATTCTTCGAAATGATCCGCAATTTCTTTAGATGATGAAATAGCGGTTTGAGCGCTTTTAACTCGTTCGCCGCACCATGGCCGCCTTTGGCATAAAGAGCCGCTTCGATATCGTCTATTGTGATGCTAGACAATGGCCGTGTGCCCTGAACTTTGCGGTATCGGTTGAAGATCGCCATACGAGAATCCTTCGTCCCTTTGGCGTATCTGGCCCACCGGTCGCTGCCAGATAAATATATGTCCAAACCCCAAGAAAAAGTGCCTGCTTTGGGCGTTTGTGTGTTTGGGGGCATGTCCTGCCAGCGAGCGTGCTCTGACCAATAGGCGGCTTTGACTTTCGGGTCAGACGGATCGAGACCGTGAACGCCGAGTGATTTCTCCACGCCGTTCCTTCTGTAATAGTGGAACCAGCGACCGCGCCGCCTTCTTGATCTCAAGTACTTTTCATTCATCGTCGTCCTCCGCCGAGAATGGCTTGCCTTCCCAGCTATTCATTGGACCCGCAGGGCCTCCACCATCGTAAGAGAAAGTCACTCCGTCAGGGCCAACCCGGAGAATCTTTGCGTTCGGGTCTATGCTCAATACCATATCTCGAGCTTCGCGTACCTGTTTTGGTGTTGGCATTGATGGGGCAGCGGGGCGGCTCATGTAGTGATCCCATTCGATTGTGCGTCTATGGTGTGTGAGACAAGCCTGGTCATTTAGGCTCGACCATGTTGCATTCGACATACTCGCTGAGGGCCGTAGTCGGCAGATAGTAGTTTCGCCCAATCACAACGAAACGAACTTTTCGATCACGTATAAGCCGCCGAATTCTTCCGATAGGCCAGCCGGACAGTTGCGACAACTTCTGCGGCGTTACGAAGTCTTGTGACATGTGGTCTGTTTGTGGCATGATTAATCCCAACGGAGAAGTTGCATCAAGGAAAGCGCGTTTGCACTATAATTCATTCAAATATATTACACACGTATTGCGAGTCAACGCCAGATGCCACTAATCGACAACATCGCAATCGGCACACGTCTAAGCACGCTTCGCCAAAAAGAGAATCTCTCACAGGGCGAGATGGCTGCTGCACTAGGTGTCTCTGTCGCGGCGTACCGGAACTATGAATGGGGCAACCGTGAGACCCCGGTTTCTGTTTTGGCTAAGGCGGCAGAGATGGCGGGAACCACGATTGATAGCCTGGTGCTGGGTGAGGTCGGGCTGTCCAGCGAAGCCATAGCGACGCAACTCGCCCGTATCTTCCCTCACCTCGGTTCTGCAGAACTTCAAGCTCACATTGGCGCTATCGCGTTTTTGCTTAAGCAGACGCTGTCGAAGGCCGAGTTCAGTGATCGAGACATTGCCGAATACATGGAATCCCGAAAAGGTCGAAACTGATGGATAACCAGAATTTTCTCAAACAATACAACAACAACCTGCTCGACGGCTTGGGGGCGCGATTGATTTCTGCTGGCTTTGTTTTTTGGGTTCTTATGACCCTGTTCATTCCGGCCAGATTCGTGCCTGAACAGTATTCTTTCGTTGGATTAATCTTCCTCATCCTGAGTTTCGTCGGCGCAATCGGTGTAATCATGGTCGCTCTGGCTGTTCGCGAGATTGAAAAACGGCGGGTGCGTGAATACTGAACGGTCAAATTCGCTCTCAAGTCGACCAGATATGGAATGCCTTCTGGTCGGGTGGTGTCTCTAATCCGCTATCTGTGATCGAACAGTTCACCGACCTGCTGTTCATCAAGCGGCTCGACGAAAGCCGAACAAGCCTCAGGATGCCTCAGCAGTAGTGCGCGAGTTGTTCCATGTCTGCTACTGGATTGTGCGGACCTATGCAAAGAATACGAAGCCGGACCCTTCGTTGCAGTTCGATGCCTCAAAGCTTGAAAAAACCCTGACGGTTAGTGCTAGCACAGTTACGTAAATCCAGGCATTGAAAGAGAAGCATGACGCGGATGCCAAAGCACTAAAGGACGCGAAGCCGCTGCGCTCGCATCTGAAGAAGGTCGAAAGACGCTCGAGGCGAACTCGCGCAGGTGCGTGCTGAAATCAAAGAAATCCGCAAGTCCAACACTGCGGTAAAAGATGACCACGACTACAACGAAGCCGCGACACGCGATGCCTTCATCGATCTGCTGCTGACTGAGGCGGGGTGGCCGCTCGACGAGGATCGAGACCGTGAGTTTCCGGTATCAGGTAGCCCCGACTATTGATCGGTGCTTTCGGGCTTTACCAACTCAACATGACTGACCCCAAGCGCCTGCGCCAGTTCGTAGAGCGTGATCACGGTTGGGTTGCGATTTCCTCGCTCTAGCCCGCTCAGATACTGCTGGCTGAGACCCGAACGTTCCTCAATCTGCTCCTGCGTCAGGTCCTTCTCCCGACGCAAGCGTGCGAAATTACGACCGACCAGTTTGCGCATATCCATGCGCGCCAAGGTCGCGGTTTACATACTTTAATGTTATCAACTATAATATGTAATTGCTTGATTTTCTCCGTTCTAGAAGGGCCATCGCATGATCCCCAGAAATTTATCCGCCAGCCTGATTGCCGCTCTGGTCGCATTGCCTGCTTTCGCAGAGGACGCCTTGGTGGCCATGCCAGCCCCTGCCGAGCGTCCTTACCCGTATGAAATCCTCGGCCTACAGCCCGGCGATCCGCTCGATGATGTTCTGGCTGTCTATGCAGAACGCAGCGACGCGGCCCCGACCAGCGAGAGCGAAGTTCTGCGGGTGCAATCCCCGGATGGCGCGGTGTTCGAGTTCAGCTATCAGCTCTTCACCCGGATCGGCGATGTTGGCATCAATGGTCGGCTCGCCGGTACCGCACAGGATCAGGTGACAGCCACGCTGTCGTCGGATGTGATGAAACAGCGCCCGATGGCGATCCATCGCAGCATTCGCCAGCCAAGCGATCAACTGCCGGAACCGCTGGCGCTCAGGGCACAAATCGAAGAGACTTATGGTCCTCCCTCACGCGTCGAGGTCAACGGGCGCGAAATGGTTCTCACCTACGCGTGGAGCACAGACGGTTTCATCGCTGACCTTGATGCCCTTGGCGCCGTCACTCACGAGGAAACGTCGTCCTCCGGCAGCACGATGACGACGGAATACGAGCTTTGTGGTTCGGCACGGCACTATCTCAACAACGTTGAATATCGCTTCGAATATCCGCGTGATGCACTCATCAAACCGGGCTGCCTCGCAACATTCACGGTCAGCTATCGTGGCGACCCCGGCATGACCTCCATCAATTTTTCATTGGTGGATTACGAACTTGGCCGTCAGCACATGGCAGAGCTGGATCGTCAGATCGTCGAAGCCCTTACCGGTAAGACGGTCGAAGCCTCAGATATGGACCTGTAGTCGTGGATGGCCAAATGCCGCTCACTGCGCTATGAAACCCGCATGATCACATCGCGCAAACATATCACCCTGATTTAGCGCCCGCAGACTGGCGGGCGGCTTCGAGCTGTTCGCCATGAGATGATCTTCCATCACCGCCAACCTCTGACGCCGCCGCCATCGGGCATGACGGAGGCAAGGACATGACCAACTGGTATACGGCAGACACCCATTTCGGGCATGACAAAGTCATTTCGCTTTGCGGGCGGCCCTTTCGCAATGCCGGTCACATGGACACGGTGCTGATTGAAAACCTCTGGTCCAAGGTGCGCCCCGAGGATGATCTCTGGATCATTGGTGATTTTGCATTTGGGCCGAAAGCCAAAGAGGCCAGCTATCTCGAAGCCATTTTCGGGCAGCTCCCTGGTGCGCGCAAACATCTGGTGATCGGCAACCACGATCTGGAACCGACGCTAGCATTGCCCTGGGACAGTATTTCGCACTTGGCGGAGGTCAAGGATGGCCCCGACAGCCAGGTGCATACGCTTTGCCACTATCCCATGATCACCTGGAACCGCGCCCGCCGCGGCGCGCTCCAGATCTTTGGTCACGTTCACAACAATTGGAGAGGCTCGCGCAACAGCGTCAACGCGGGCGTCGATGTGTGGGACTTCATGCCGGTTCGCTTTGAGGATATTGTGCGACGCGCCAAAACCTTGCCGGTGAACAAGCATTGGGCGGATGTCGAGCACAACGCGAGGGAGTTTTGAGATGTCCCGGTCCTACCGAAAAGCCCCAATCTGCGGGATGAGCACCGCCACGAGCGACAAGGTGTTCAAGAAGAGCGAGCACAAGCGCGCCCGCCGCGCCGTGAACGCTCGCGATCTGGCGCTTGATGATGCCCTTATGGACAAAGAGTTTGGCAACCCGTGGGGCGCAAGGGCAAGCACTGGGCAGATGTCGAGCACAATGCGAAGGAACAATAGATGTCCGATCATAGCTAAGGTTATGCGCAGCATGATCCCGAGAGGGGCGCTTCGCTCTCGCAGTCGAGCAAGGAACTGGGCATCAATCCCAAGACCGTCGCGAAGTGGCGCAAGCGTGCGACGGTCGAGGATTTGAAGACCGGGCCGAAGGAGCCGCGTTCGACCGTTCTCACTGAAGCTGAGGAGGCAATGATCGTCGCATTCCGACGGCATCCCAAAGCTGTCTGGGCCGACGACGCTGAGTTGTCCTGCGCATTCACAGACCTTCAAGGCCGAACAGGTTCTGACTAATCTAGCCCCGCTCATCTCGCCACACCCACTTGGGGCGAAAAAACTTGCTCAGCGGACAGAGACAAGCAACAGTGCCGTCAAACGAAAGGAACAATTTATGAATATGGCGACGGCGGTTAAAGTTTGTCTTCTCGAGAAATACGCGACCTTTTCTGGACGCGCCAGTCGGCCTGAATATTGGTGGTTTGCTCTGGCTTATGTAATCGGCGCCGTCATCGTGTCGCTTCTGAGCATAAGATTTCTATATGTGATCTACACGCTCGCGCTGATCGTTCCTGCCGCGGCTGTCGGGTATCGGCGCCTTCAGGATACCGGGCGAAATGGCTGGCTTATCTTTATTCCCATAGGATTGGGTCTGATAAGCCTGTTCCTCGCACCCTCCGCGCCAGTGATGCAGGATGGCCAAGTAACACAGATGCCTGACATGGGCGGCATGGGGCTTTTGGCCGCTTTCTCAATCGTGCAGTTGATCGTCGGTCTGGTGTTTTTGTGGTGGCTGACCCGCCCGTCGCAGCCTGAAGGAACCCAATAGCCCCTACGTCCGATGCGCTGCTCCTAAGCGGCTTCGCAGGGGCATTCCAGCTAACTTCCAGCAGCACTGCCCAGCGCATCAAGGTGCGCTGGGTATCAGTTGGGCATTACTGCGCCAGAAATCAAACGAGCGTTTGTGGTGCTGCACCCCAATGAGCTTTACACTAATGGCAGTGTACCCGCCCACCATTGCTGTTGTCTGCGTGACAGCATTGACCCGCAGGCGAAGATTTCCGGCATCCGCCTCCATGAGCGTCTGCAGCCATAGCCGAAAAAGATAGCGCAACGGCAGCGGCAAAAATTGTGATAGATTTCATCTTCAATCTCCTAAAAGAAAAAGGGGTAAATGCTTGATAGCCACGGCTCGAACCATAGCCACCACCATCACAAGAGGCCCGAGTTACAAAGTTTGTAAAGCTTTATCTGGCGGTGTGCGAAGTGCGTTCGCGCCGCAAGAGTCGTTCTGAAAGCTACGCCTAATAATAGGTTCTAACCGCGTCCATCTCGCCACCGCCACTTGGTCACTTGCTTAACTAGACGCCGAACGATCAAGAAGCGGTCTCCGCGTATTGGGCTAATGCACGAGGGACCGAGCGCCGACCTCGACCGTGGAACCATTCTCCCTACCACTCGTTTGACCAGAGAAATTAAGTAGAGAGGAAACCATCATGGCTCCGAAGATCACTGTATTGTTCTATTCGACGTATGGCACAAATCATGGCGTCGCGCTTGAAGCAGCCCGCGCCGCCGAGGCCGCTGGTGCTGAGGTGAGGCTACGCCGCTGTCAGGAAACCGCACCAGCTGATGTTGTTGACGGACAGGAAGCATGGCGGGACCAGCTGGAGAAAACGAAGGATATCCCGGAAGCCAAACCCGATGATATGGAGTGGGCGGACGGCTATTTCATTTCTGTGCCGACCCGGTTCGGCGTTCCGGCCAGTCAGTTCCGCGCTTTCATTGATACACTCGGCCCGTCGTGGCAGTCGGGCGCCTTGGCCAACAAGGTGGTAACCGCCACGACCTCTGCGCAGAACCCACATGGCGGGCAGGAAACGACGATCCAATCGGTATACGTGACTGCGATGCACTGGGGTGCCATCATTGTTCCACCGGGATATGCCGACCCCGTCAAGTTCGAAGACGGGGGTAACCCGTACGGCTACTCTTGTACGCCCGGGGAACTGGACGAGACCGGAAAGAAATCGGTGGCATTTCAAGCCAAGCGATTGGTGGAATATGCAGGTAAGCTTGGCAACTGAGCCGCTGCTAAACTTAATATTCATGGCGTAGAACGCACGGCGCACCGCTTGCGGCGTGCCAGACCCATAGGTTCAGTTTGATGTCTTGGAACTGCCCGATAGAGACCGCTTTTTCATCGGGGAAATCAGACAGAGCGGACCCCAAGGTTTCCCAAAGGGATAGGGGTAAATGAGAGAAAATATCTGCAAGACGGGGTGCGGCAAAGCGGCCTTGCCGAGAATACTAAAAAGATAAAGATCAACTATCTGGGGTTTCGAAAGGGGTGCGCGCCTCTTCGCCGGAAAGACGTAACCGCAGGTTACGGCTAGTAGGTTCCCACACGCGCGACCCTAAGCCCAAGGCCCAAAGAATAGCTGATGGTACGTCGCGCTCTAAAACGGTCCACCGTTCGGTGCAGCAGTTGCACGCCGACCAGCAGCCCCAGCAGAGCCGCGCGAGTGATTGAGATGTTTCTAAGCACTTTCCTAATGAGTAAGCTGTCGTAAACTGAAAGCGCTTGATCTCTGCTACAGGCCGCGATTAGGAGTTCCCTTCGTGGCTGTTCGTCCCACTTCCCCATCGTTGCCCTTAGTGCGATACTGGTGGAGAGGGCAGTTTTGGCGTTACCTCGTGCAATGCTGAGAACAGCCACGTTCGCACCACACAGAAGTAGCCAGCGCATCGAGCAACCGGATTGCTTGGCGGATGCTTTCATGCCAGCTTATCCGAGTTCATAAAATTCAACTCCCAGTAGGATGAGTCGAATGACAAAAGTTTCAGAACCGAAAGCATTGCGCGCTGAAGCCGCGGCACTGCGAAACGCTGCCAGTTCGCAGCGGGCCGGGTAACTCCCCGTTGAACTTTGACAAAGCTTACGATGATCTGATCGTTCAGGGACTTGATCGAGAAGCTGCAAAATTAGATGCCAAAGCCGATCAAATCGAACTGGGCAATTAACGCACAGCGCGAGGCATGGTGGCTGTCGACGGGGTTGCTTTTGTCAGCTTAGAAAATCCTCAACAGGGCTGTTCTCAAAGTCAGCCAGCGCCGCTCCGAGTGCATCCCGATCAGTTGGAAACAGCTCATCTCTGGCAAAGCTTGTTCCATTGGCGTTGACGACTTCCAGCGTCCACAAGGTATCCTCCCCCCGGTAAATCTGGATCTCGAAGCGATGGCCCTCCACCATGATCGACTGGCTCAGGGCAGCGACCCACGCGCTGCATCGCCGCAAGGCGGCTTCGAGGCCGACATGTCGATTGCTGCGCCGTGAACGAACGGCAACTATCAGCCTGAGTTCTTTAATCTCTTGGCCAAAATGCCTCCCAACAGCACGGCGATCACGAGGAAACCAGCGCCTCCTATCCAAGCACTTTGCAACGAATAGCTCTCCGCAAGGCCTCCAACCACCATCAGACCAATTGCTGCACCCAACTGCTGTACGAGAGAGCGTAATGACAGCATGGTAGAACGCTGATGGTTCTCGACACAGGAATGAAGGATGCTACTGGCTGGCGTTTCCGTAGAGCCAAGGACGACAGAAAAAAGAATGAAAACCCCGACAAAGCCGACAATGCCTCCTTGAAACGCCAAGGCGATCTGGAGAGCCGCGAGGCAAGCAAAAGCCACGGAAAGCGAGATGGCATTTCGGCGCTTGAAGATCTGATTGATGCGTGGCGACAGCGCCGCACCGAATGCGATTGAGAAGAAGTAGGTCGCCGTCAGCACACCAATTGCAGTATTGGCGTAGCCTTCGCTCAGCATACCCTTAACCTGGGTGGGCCAGAACACTTCGACCGGGTTCGTTGCCATCAAAAACAACGTTAGCGCGAGTAAAAGCATCGACAGGGAAGGATGCTTCAAGGCAAGGAAACCAGCCTCCTTTATCACTGCAGGAACGTTCGTGAAGCCCTGCGTGAGCGCCTTGGGATTCAGCGGGCGAGGCTCTTCTGTGACGGCAAATAGGGTGTAGAGAAACAACACAGTCATCATGATGAAGCTTGCAGCGTAGGAGACATCGTAAATGCTGAACCCTAGCCTGATTGCGGTTGCGCCGAATGCGTCGGGCAACAGGCCCCCGCAAATCGCACCGAAGGCCAGACCCATTGCGTTGGCCCATTGGGCCTTTGCGAGGGCGGGCTGGATATCGACGTTCGGGGCCATGACACCAAAGTTCTCAACAAACCACGCGTCGAGTGTTCCTGAGCGCAGAGCACGTCCGAACCCAATAAACGCGAACGACAATGCCAGAACATAAAAATCGCTGGACGACAGGAAGAGACCCAGTGAGATCAAGCTTGCAACGACCGCAGACAGGAAGACGGGCTTGCGTCCAATGTTGTCAGCCAGCCCGCCAAAGGGCAGTTCCATCGTCATGGTTGTGACTGAATAAACTCCAAACAGCAGCGAAATCTGGAAAAGGTCCATGCCACGGTCGATCAAGGCCAGCGCGACAACTGCCACCGTCAAGCCCATCGCAAAGCGGTCCAGGAACTGGTGCATCTGGAAAACCCGAATGTGCCGCCGGGCGGAACGGGTTAGCTGACGGAAGGAGAATTCGATGTCGGCGGGCATGTTTGTAGTCTTGGCATTTTGAACCGCGAAGGCAATACCAGCTCCTACAAGCGTATAACTTGAATTGTGGAAGCAGTCGTTCGGGCGCTGGTGGTGAAAGGCGGGTTAGTCCCGCATTGTGTGAGTTCGTCAGGCCGGTCACCTCGCAATTGCAGAGAATGACCGAAATGACGGGCCGCATCGTAGCATCAATTCGCAACTTTTCTGACTGGTTGTGCGCCTTGGGCGTGACTTTGCAAATGCGACTTCCTGCGCTTCGCTGCCAACTATGCAGTCCGCAGCATCCTGGAGCACCGTATCGGCCTTTGAACTTCTGCTTAGGGGAAATCGGCTGCTGAATGTCGCAGATGCAGTGAGAGCAATGCTGCGCCATGGCCGAATGTCGTGAAAGGGCTGCCTGCTGAAGCCGGAAAGGCTGGGCAAGGCACGCATCTGTCGGAAATGGGGCGCTGCGCTGCCGCAAGGCGGCTGCGAGCCCTTTGCTGACAATATTCCATACGTTAGGTAACTAGCGTGGGTTTCTGGGTCGGTCGCTATGAAAAAGTTATTGTTGTGGTTGTCTGTGTCGCTTGCAGCTTTGATGGTCGGCTGGATTCTCGGTTCAATATTCCCGCTTAAGCTTTGGCCGCATTCGGACTGTCACCGTCTTGGCGGGTTTATACGAACCATAGATGGACCGGGAAAACCCACGGAATGCATCACTCCTTGGAAATATTACTGACAGTCAGCTATGTCCCGCATCACTACCGCTCAAGTCCGCGCCGCTTTGCACCCGCTGCGAATGTCGGCTACTTTACATCGGATGCAAGAGTGCAACTTCGCGCCGCATCGCGCACGACCGGCAGCTTCGGGCTGCGAACGGTCCCCGGCCCATGCGCCCGCAGGTTGATACGATGTTTCTGCCACGCTGCGCTGCCGCAAGGCGGCATGGATCCCAAAGTGATGATTCTGTACACTGCGGCGTATGTCAGAGGTTTGGGGGCTGGCTTGGCTTAAACGACTTTCTGTCTTTTTACCCAAACTTGATAGATGGCCATTGACATTGACGCTAATGTCAATGGCGTAGCGCTGTTCTGGAAAGGGTATCACATGCAAATTGCGGAAGCAGCTGACACGTTAGGACTCAGTGCCCGAAGGCGCGAATCTGGTTGATTGTCGCAGTTCGACGCGACACCAGACGCGAACGGACACGATGCAGGGCCTGCAATCGAGCTGATCCTGGGTCTTCTCAGACACCGCCTTCAAGTTCGGACGCAGAGCTGCCTCGGCAATCGCTTCTACGCGCTTCTGGCCAACGCTATGTTGTGTCATATGATCTGACAACAAATGCCGAGGGCAATTTGAAGGCTGTGCCGAACGTTTTTGTAATGTGCATCTCGACGTCACCAGCCCCATCCCTACAGCCCTTTTGACTGTGAGCGGGCAGGGGCTAGCTCAGTTCATGTCCAAACCGAAGCGCGTGAAGGGGGGCGACAGCGACGAATGGAAGTTGCAGCAGGACTATTGGATAGAAAAAGACGAATTCGCGGGGATCGACCTGAATGACGGGGTCTTCAGTTACGAATGATCCGGACGGCGCCCCTCAAGCGGAGGCGCCTCCAAAGACTTTCAGCGAGGCGAGGTGGCTGCACTTGCACCGTCCCTCACGCTGCCTCCCGAGACCGCCAACTCACTCTGCCGTCCAGCGGGACCGGTCAGAGAAATCAGTGCAGAAGTGGTGCAGCAACCCGTCAGGATATCGCGCCGCCTGCTGTTTGAATTCATGTCGCGCAATGGTGCGGACATGGACCTCGTCGGGGCCGTCATAGATCCTGAGCGCCCTCATCCCGGCGAAAAAGTCAGCCACCGGACTGTCGTCAGTCACGCCCAGAGCGCCAAAGGTCTGAACCGCACGGTCGGCGACCTCGTAGCAGGCCCGAGCCACGGCCAGCTTGATCATCGAGATCTCGGCTTGCGCACCCTTGCCGCCTTTGGCGTCCAGAGCGGCAGCGGCGTTCATGACAAGCAGCCTTGCCTGCTCAAGTTCGATCCGGCTGTGCGCGACGAACTCCTGCACCTTGCCGTGATCCGCGATCTTTCGCCCGAAGGTTTCCCTCTTCTTCGCGCGCTCGCACATCAGCGAGAGCATTAGCTCTGCCCCGCCGATCGAACGCATGCAGTGGTGAATCCGGGCTGTCGCCAGACGGACCTGCGCCGCGGCGAACCCTTTGCCGCGCTCCCCCAGAAGGTTTTCTTTCGGTACCCGGACGTTGTCGAAAACGACTTCGGCATGCGGACGGGACCGATGTGCAAAACCCAGAACCGGGATGTTGCGAACGATATGCATGCCCGGCAGGTCGATCGGGACGATCAGCGCCGAGTGGCGGGCATAGGCAGAGGCGTCAGGGTCCGACACGCCGATCAGGACAGTGAAGCTCCAGCCCGGAACGCCGCTGTTTCCGGTGAACCACTTGTGACCGTTGACCAGCCAGTGGTCGCCCTTGTCTTCGATGCGGGTCGCGATGTTGCGTGCATCCGAAGAGGCGGTTTCCGGTTCGGTCATCGAGAATCCGGTGCAGATCGTCCCTTCCAGCATCGGTTTGAGCCAGCGTTCCTTCTGCTCTTCGCTGCCGATGGACACTAGCATCTCCATCGTTGGGAGGTCGGGCGCGTGGCAATTGAACACCTCTGCCGCCCATTCGACCCAACCTAGCGTTTCAGCCATCGGTGCGAATTCGGTATTCGTCAGCCGTGTCCCCGGCGCCCAGTCAGGCAGGTTGGGAAGGCCGAGGTTCCAAAGCCCCTCGTCTCGCGCCATTCGCTTGAGGTCGGCGATGAACGCAGGTCTGGCGCCGGGCGGATTCGCCGCTGTGAAGGCCTTCACCTCCTTCACCCGCGGAAAGATTTCCTGCTCCATGATGGCCCGCATCCGGGTCCCGAGATCGGTTATCCTATGATCGTCCATCATTCCCCCCTGAACGTCGGCCGGCGCTTTTCTAGGAATGCGGATGCACCCTCTGCGAAATCGTCGGTCATGAAATTGTCGATTGCCGTGTCGCGTTCCCAGCCCAGCACCGCATCCATCCCGGTGATGTCCTGAGCGAAGAAGCGTTTCACGGTGGTTTGCGCCAGCGGCGGGCCATAGGCGAGCTTCCGGCCCAGCTTCTGCGCCGCCTCCAATGCGCCGCCGTCGGGCGCGGGATAATCGGCCAGCCCCTGGGCCAGCGCCGCCGCCTGGTTGATTTCATCCCCGGTCAGCAAGAGCCGCTTGGCTGCCGCGCGTCCCATCCGGCGCGGCACCGACCAGAACATCCCGCCGTCCGGCGAGGCGCCGACGCGGATCTGGGCGGCACAGAAACGTGCACCATCCGCGGCAACCACGAGATCACAGGCCGCGGCAAGTCCGACCCCGGCCCCGAACGCCGACCCTTCGACTGCCGCGATATAGAGCTTGTCCGACCTGAGGATGGTCCCGATCGTACCACCGCCCTTGGTGATCCTGTCCTCGAGTTCCGGGCGCGAGCGCAGCCCCTTAAGCACCTTGAGATTGCCACCGGCGGAAAACGTCCCGTTCGCGCCGGTCAGCACGAGCACCCGTTGTGTGTCATCGGCCTCGAAAGCGTCGATCGCCGCCGCCAGACCTTCCCGGACGCCGGGGGCGCCCATGGAATTTCGATATTCGGGCGAGTCGACAGTCAGTGTGGTGACGGCCCCCTCTACCTCTGTTCTCACGACATCGTTCATGCGGCATGCTCCTCTAATGCCAGGAATTTCGCTCTGAAGTGTTCGGCGCTGCCCAGCCAACGGCTCAGCACGTCAGTCCGCAGAAGGTGGTAGCCGACGCCGAGTTCACGGGTCATACCGATCGCGCCGTGCAGGTGGATCGCCTCGCGCGCGACGAGGTCCCCGGTCTGAGTGGCGAGCGCCATGGCCGCCGCCACGTCGGACCGTGCCCTTCGCGAATACCCGCCGGACAGGGCGTTCGCGGCGCCCAGAACCTGCGACCGCAGCATCTCGATATCCGTGTGCAGATCGGCGGCCCGGAACTGCAGCGCCTGATTCGTCGCCAGCGGCTTGCCGAACTGTTCCCGCGTGCGCAGGTATTCCAGCGTCTGGGTCAGCGCCGCCTCGCACGAGCCGAGGATCTCCGCCGCAGCCGCGAAGGCAGCCAGCGTGAACGCCTGTTGAAGTGATGCGATGCCGTCGTCCGGTCCGATCAGGCGGGCGGAGGCTGGAACGCTCACCCTCTCTGCCTGGACCATGGCCCAGGTCGTACCATCCGTTGCCGGGTAAGGCGACACGGTCAGCCCCTTTGCGGCGGCGGGCATGAGGAACAGGCTGACCCCGGCCCGGTCCCGCGCCGAGACGAGGAAAACCTCGGCAGTTGCGCCTTCGGCCACATGGCTTTTGACGCCGGTAAGGCGATAGCCGTCGCCATCGGGTTCGGCCCGCATCGTCGGAACCTCGAAATCCCATCTTGTACCCGGCTCCATCACTGCGACCGCCACGGGCATCTCGCCGCCAGCCAACCGTGTCGCCAGATGCAACGCGTCTTCCCGGCCCGACCTTGCGAAAATCGCCCCGGGCAGGACGCAGCCGCCAATCAGGCCGTGATGCGTCGGCACACGTCCAAGGCCCCGGGCGAGCGTCATCAGCAGGCGGGGGCCGCCATCCGCTCCACCCGCCGCCTCCGGCAGCCAGGCACCCCAGAGACCGAGCGAGCCGAGTTGCGCTCTGAGCGCCTTGGGCTCGGGCCGTAGCGCATGTCCGTCGATGCGCGGAGCTTTGTCCCGCGCTTCGCGCAATGCGCGGTCCAGCATGTCTTCGACCATGACTTCGTCTTCACTTGCCGCAAATCTCATGGTCACCTCACAGGTTCAGAATATGTTTGGTGATGATGGTGCGCTGCACTTCCTGGCTCCCGCCCGCAATCGCGGGACCGCGCCACCAGTATCGCGACTCCGCTGCGTTGCGCGCTTCGGTCGGGACGATCCCGGCCAGCGCCTCGTCCTCCCACGCCGCCTGTGCGGGCAGCGCATCGGGGCCGAGAAGTTGCACGATCGCCCGGTCCAGCCGCTGGTTCACCTCGATACCCCGCAGTTTGAGGACAGAGGCGAACGGACCGATGCCGCCATCGTCGACCAGACGTTCCAGCGCCCGCATCGTCGCGTTTTCCAACGCCCGCAATTCGATCTTCCGCTTGGCGAGGTCATCGCGGAACTGGGCATCCTCAATGGCCGGACGCCCTTCGATGCGCACCTCCTCTGACAGCCGCTCCAGCCGCCCCAGCTTCCGGCGCGCCTCGGTGTGACGGGCAGAGAACAACCGCTCATGCTCCAGCAGCGACTTGGCGATGCCCCAGCCCGCATTCTCTTCGCCGATGCGGTTCGCAACTGGAACGCGCACGTTGTCGAAGAAGAACTGGTTGAAGACATGCGCCCCGTAAAAATGGTGCACCGGACGCCGCGAAATTCCCGGTGTATCGAGGTCGATCAGCAGGAAGGAGACCCCGCCCTGCTGGCGTCCCTCGCGGGACGTCCGGACAAGGCAGAACATGTGATTGGCCAGGTGCCCTCCGGACGTCCAGATTTTGGTGCCGTTGACGACATAGTTATCGCCGTCCCGCTCGGCCCGCGTCTGAAGCGAGGCAAGGTCGGACCCCGCCCCCGGTTCGGAATAGCCCTGACACCAGACATGTTCGAAACTCAGCGCTTTCGGCAGGTAATGTGCCTTTTGCTCAGGCGAGCCATGGGCTTGCAGGATCGGGCCGATCATCTTGATGTTGAACGTTCCGACGAGCGGCGCACCATGGGCTGCCATCTCCTCCTCGAAGACGAAAAGCTTGCGCATGTTCCATCCGGATCCGCCCCACTCTTCGTCCCAGGAGGGCGCGCCCCAGCCACGGCCGACCAGTCTGGTCTGCCAGTCCAGCGACGCGGGTTCGCCGACCGGAAGGCCCAGATCGCTGAGCCGTCGGACTTCGGGATCCAGGTTGTCCTTGCAGAAGTCCGCAATTTCGGCCCGGAACGCGGCCTCGTTACCGGTGTGCATGTTCATGCTGTCTCCCCCGAGAACTGGTAGGATCTTGCGAGTGCCAAGTCGCCCTCTCGGACCAGAGTGTTCATGACCTCGGACACCGGGCGCAGACGATCGAACCACCCGATGCCCTGTCCTGCACCGTAGTGCTGCAACGGGCGGATATCGTGTTCGATGATCGCGCCAAGGATGTCTCCGACCAGTACGTCATGGAGTGGATGGCTCAGCGGTGCGGGGGCGTCGGGCAAGGTCCATTCCTCCGACCAGGCAGAACGGGTCTGGCGGAAGGGCTTTCCGCTTTCGGCCCGGCTGATGACCGTGTCCGTGGCCTGTGCATTCAGAAGCGCGTCCATTTCGCCCTCCGACAGGTGTGGCCGATATTCTTCCGTCATCAGGAATGCGGTTCCGATCCAGACACCCTGCGCACCAAGTGTAAGCGCGGCCGCGATATGCCGTCCGGTGGCGACCCCGCCTGCCGCCAGCACAGGGACCGAACCCGCCATGTCCACGATCCGGGGCACGAGCGAGAAGGTCCCGACCTGTCCGGTGTGACCGCCCGCGTCGTATCCCTGCGCCACCAGCAGATCGACACCTGCTTCGAGCGCACGCGCGGCATGGCGCTCCTGTCCGACCAGGGCAACGGTCGTCTTGCCCTTGGACTTCATCAGCTTGACCACCTCGGGAGGGCAGCCGATGCCAAGCGCGACCATGTTGACGTCGGACTCTGCCACCGCGGCGATCTGGCTGTCCTGGATCTCCTCCGACCGGATGAAGCGCGTGCGCATGCCCGGCTCCGAAGGCTTCGGAACGGCGTACTTGGTTTCGAGCCCGTCGATGAATCTGCGGTGCGCCTCCGGCACCAGTTTCTCCAGCTCGGCCCGATCGTTCTTTTCCGGCACCTTGTTCGGAATGACGAGGTCGAGGCCAAACGGGCGCTCGCCGACGGCGGCGCGAATCTGTGCCACCTCATCCGTTATTTCTTCGGCAAGCCGCCGTGTCGCGCCATAGACGCCGTAGCCCCCGGCATTGGTCACGGCCGCGACAACCTCCACCGCGTGACTGAAGCCAAAGATCGGCACTTCGATTCCGAATCGCTCGCAAAGCTCTGTTTTCATTGGGTCCTCCTCCAAGTCACCTCAGACACGTTTGCGATCCCGAGACATGGAACCCTCGCCTATCGATGGCGCGGCAGCTATTATCCCAAATCGTCAGGCCGCGTATTACGGAATCTGAATAATTGAAGTACATTATTTTCTGAGTAGAAAAAAGAATCAACCGTAGATGTGAGGGGCCGCCCATGGATGGACAAAACGAGCTAAGCGATACCAAGATGGGACTGCTTCTTGCAGCGGAGCGGCTTTTCGCGACGCAGGGCATTGCCGCAACTACCATCCGGCAGATCAACACTGAGGCCGGACAGAAGAACAGTTCGGCGATCCACTACCACTTCGGATCTCGCGATGCGATTCTCGACGCCATCATCGCGATCCGGGTCGTTCCCGCCAACGCACAGCGAGAGCAGATGCTGAAGGAAGCGCGCCTCGCCGCGGGCGGCGGACCACTATCCACGGAAACCATAATCAACCTGCTTCTTCAGCCGGGGATCGAACGCTTGGCCTCCACTCAAGGACCTCATTATTCTCAAAGATTTTTGATTCAGCTTCGCATGAACATTGAAGCCTGGCGCCGCTATGAGCGGGAGCGCCAAGCCTGGACCCTGGTTGAACTACAGGATGAATTGCGCCGCGCCCGCCCGCATCTTCCCGCCCAGGTCGCGCGCGGCCGTTTCCGGAACGCCGTCAATTTTTCGATGTTCGAAATGGCGGAAATCGAAGGCGCGGAAGACAGGCTGGGCGCGCGATACAGCCGCGACGAGGCCCTCTTCCGGATCGAGGAACTTCGGTCGATTCTCGTGACGATGCTGGACGCTCCGATTCCTGCGCGAACCGCGGATGCCTTGCGTAAGATTGCCGACAAGCCTGGGGTTACCTCTCCACAATCCGCACCTGAGTAATTGACTTCCATTAAATCCTGTGTTGATCTGACCGAGGAACTGGATTGGAGACCTGTTCCAACGGAGGAGATTCATGGTACTTACACTCTCGCGCAAGATCGGGCTGATGCTTGGCGCGCTTCTGGCTCTGCAGGCGATTTACACGGCTTATTTTGGGATGTTCGATCCGGGACTGCATCGCCCCATTGCGTTCGGCGTCTGCATTCTGGCTGCCGTCCTGTTCAAGCCTCTCGCCGCCCGGCTTGCGAACCCGACCTTGGGCAAGGTGGCATTGTGCTGGACGATCGACACCGCGGTCCTCGTCGTCATCTTCGTTGCCTTGCATCGCTTCATTGCCAGTGCAGACGCGATGGAAAACATGCTGATCAGCTACTCCGTGTCGGATCAGTGGCTCGCTCTGCTCGCGCTTTGCGCCTGCGTGGAACTGACCCGGCGTGAGTTTGGACTTGGCCTGACACTGGTTGCGGGCGGTGTGCTCGCCTACGTGCTCTGGGGTGAAAGCCTTCCCGGCATGTTCCGCCATGCAGGCTTCACCCTCGACCAGATCGTGCAGGGGACATGGTACGGCTATGCTGGTGTCTTTGGCCTGCCCGTGTCCGTCGTGATCGAGCTTCTGTTCATCTACATCGTGTTCGGTATGGTGCTGGAAGCCACCGGCGCGGGCCACGCGCTGATCCGCATCGCGGTCCGGCTGACCGGGCATATCGCGGGCGGGCCCGCCCATGCTTCCATCGTCGCGTCGACCCTTTTCGGGTCGATGTCGGGGTCCGTCACGGCTAACGTGGCCGGCACCGGGACATTCACCATCCCAATGATGAAACAAAAGGGGTTCCGGCCTGAATTTGCGGGGGCCGTCGAAGCCGCGGCGTCGACCGCCGGGCAGTTCATCCCGCCCGTGATGGGGGCCGTGGCCTTCATGCTCGCCCAATTGACAAGCACTCCCTACCTGCTGGTCTGCATCGCGGCCATCGTCCCGGCCGCGGCTTATATCGCGGCGCTGGTGCTAGCGGTCTGGCTGGAGGCCCGGCGCAGCGGAATCGGCGCAACGGCCCCCGAGGACATGCCCGTACTGAATCGACGCGACGCGATCGAGAGCCTGATGTTCATCATTCCGATTCTGACCGTCATCGGCATCCTCCTGATGGGCCGGTCCCCGGCAATGGCAGGCTTCGGCGCGACGATCTCGGCGCTGGCCCTCGGCTTCCTTAATCCCGAAGTCCGCCGCAACCCGTGGAGACTGGTCGAAGCGTTGGCCAAGGGCGGCATCTCGGGCGCACGGATCATGATCGCCGTCGGTGCCATCGGTATCGTCGTGGCCGGCATGAACCTGACCGGACTTGGTCTCAACTTCGCCCAGGCGGTCGGATCGCTCGGCTCTCAAAGCCTGTTCCTGTCGCTGATCCTGACGGCCCTGGCCTGTCTGGCACTCGGGATGGGAATGCCCACTCTGCCCGCCTACCTGATCATCGTGCTGGTGATGGGCCCTGCCTTGTCGGCCATGGGCGCCCCCCGGATCGCCGTGCACATGTTCGTGCTGTACTATGCGGTACTGTCCGCGATCACCCCGCCGGTGGCCCTCGCGGCGTTCGCGGCAGCCCCGATTGCCGACGCTAACCCGATGAAGATCGGCGTCGTTGCAATGCGACTGACGATCGTCGGCTTCATCGTGCCGTTCCTCTTCGTCTTGAACCCGTCACTCCTGCTGATCCATAACTTCGACCTGGCCGATTTCACTATCGGCATGCTGCGGATCGTCTGCATCACGTGGGCACTGTCCGCCGCGCTGGCCGGCTTCGGCCTCTCCCGTCTGCAACCGGTCTGGCGCGGCGCGTACATCGTGGCGGCGGGGCTTTGCCTGGCCCGTGGCACGGAAATCGACGTGATCGGCTTCGGCCTGGTTGCCACCCTGCTCGCGGCAGAAGTGTTCCGCCATCGTACTCACCCAAGAACTGTTTGAGGGCCCGGATGCTACAGACCACCACACGCACGGACCTGCGCGCCATCGCGCGAGAGGCCTACGTCTTCACTCTGCCGCTGGTCGCGATGGAAAGCTTTCGGCGGCGCAGGATGACACTCGGTCCGATGAACGACATGTTCCACGCGCGCAAACTGCTGCACTTCAAGTCGCGTCACATCACCGCCCCGAACAATGACACGCTTTATTCCAATGCGTGGCTTGACCTCCGGCAGGGTCCGGCAATGTTCGACCTGCCCCCGACGGATGAGCGCTATGTCTCTGTCGCGGTCATGGACATGTGGACAGACAACATCGCCATCCTCGGGACCCGTACCACGGGCGGAAACGGCGGCCGCTTCACGATCATCGGCCCTGACGCGTCGGCCGAGGGCATCGAGGGGCCTGTCGTGCGGTCGACCACGCCGATCTGCTGGGTTCTCGCCCGGATTCTCGTGACCGGCCCAGAAGATATTGCCGCGGCGCGGGCCGTTCAGGACGGTCTCGTCCTTAAGATGGCGCCGCCGCCGAACGCGCAAGCCGATGATCCGGCACAAGGCACCCGTACCGCCGCCTGGGCCGAATACTTTGCCCAGGCGGCGGACCTGCTGCGCCTTCACCGCCCACGGGCGACCGACATGGGTGTGATGCAGCGCATTGCCCCGCTCCGTCTGAACGCCACAGATGGGTTCGACCCAGCCCGTTTCAGCACGGAAGAGGCCGAAGAAATCGCCGCAGGCGTATCTGATGCCCGCCGCGCCATCGAAGGCGGCATGATCATGGCCGAGGGCGGGGATGGCTGGCTCGACCCGAAGACCGGACTGGGCTTCTACAACCAGGATTACGAATTCCGCGCCCGCGTTGCTGTCGGAGGCCTTGGCGCCCTTACGCTGGAAGAGGCGACCTATTACCCTGCCACGTCGTTCGGCAGCCAGCCGCTGGACGGTCGTCAAATGATGCACTGGCACATCCCAGCGGACCGGCAGATCCCAGTGAACGCCTTTTGGTCGTTGTCGATGTACGAGCCGACCGAAGACGGAGAGCTGTTCTTTATCGAAAACCCGCTGTCTCGGTACGCCATCGGCGACCGGAGCCCCGGGCTCACACGCAATGCCGACGGATCGCTCGACATCTGGATCGGTCATGCACCCCCCGGACCGGACCGGGAGGCCAACTGGCTTCCTGCCCCTTGCGGACCCTACACGCTCTTGCTGCGTGCCTATTTTGCGAAACCGGAGCTGCTAGAGGGCCGTTACACGATCCCCGTCCCGCAGCCCGTCCATTGGGAGGAGGAGACCCCAAAATGACCAAGATGAACCGCCGCACGGCCATGACCAGCATGGCGGCCCTAAGCCTCGCTTCGACGGCGATACCTGCGTGGGCCTTGCAGGAAAACCTGCGTGTGCACACCAGTTCGCCGGGCAGCACCGGCTTTACCTTCACCACGACCATGCAGACAATCGTCCAGCGTGAGACGCCCATCCGCATGAGCGTGACCTCGGGTCAGACCTCGACCCGCTCCACGCTTGACGCGGCAAACGGCAATGTCGACCTCTTCATCTCGTCCCCGGCGATCAATCACTACATGAAGAACGGCACTCAGATGTTCAAAGACATGCCGAATGCGTCCGACCTGTTCCGGAACGTCCGGCAGGTGGTGAATTTCCCGCTTGGGCCGTACCATATCATCACCTACGCGGATTCCGGCATCGAAACGCTTGAGGACTGCCGCGGTCGCCGCATCTTTATCGGCCCCCCGGGCGGCGCGGCAACGACCGTCGGTCTGGCCATCATGGAAAGCGCCACGGGCATGAAGCCGGGTGATTACGAGCAGGCAAAACTCGACTGGTCCTCGGGCCAGCAGGCGTTTCAGGACCGTCAGGTCGATCTCGCGATCATCCCGACAGAGCTTCCCTCGGCTGCGATCATGCAATTCGCGCTTCTGGGCAAGATCAAGCTGATCACGATCCCCGACGAGGCCTTCACGAAGAGCCCGCTCGCCGACATGCTCAAGATTCCGGGGCGTACGATCACCGATATCGCCCCCGACATTTACGGCGAAAACCAGATCAACGACGAACCCATCAAAGCCGTCGGAAGCTGGGTCGGCATCGGGTCGCACACGGGCGTCGATGCTGACACGGTCTATGCTGTGACCAAGGCCATGTTTGACAACATCGCCGATATGCATGCGACCGCCGAATGGATGAATGTCTTCACGGCGGAAACCGCGCTGCTTCAGTTGAACGCACCGGTCCACGCCGGAGCGTACCGCTGGTACAAGGAAAACGGCATCCCTGTGCCGGAAGAGTTCATCCCGCCAGAAGCGTCCTAAGTGCGACGCCACCACCGCGCCGGATCTTGTTTCGGCGCGGGCAGACCTTTTGCACTGCCGCGAAACGACAGATCTACGAGACCCGGTCAATGCGGCCACAGGAATGGATAGATGCCCCGAGACACTGAAACTGACGCGCCCGCCGATTTCTCTGCCATTGCAGCCCAAGCATATACTTATGCAATGCCTTTGCTGGCGCTTGAAACGTTCCGGCGACGTCGCATCGAAAACGGTGCCATGCATCGGATGATGCACTACCGTGACCTGCTGACGCCGGACGACCGCCAGATCACGACCCCCAACAACGACACGCTTTACACCGACCTATGGCTCGATCTTGATCGCGGGCCTGCGCGTGTCACCGTGCCGGGCACGCAGGGCCGCTATATTTCGCTGCATTTGCTGGACGCCTACACCAACACGATCGCCGTGCTCGGCTCAAGAACGACGGGACCGGACGCCATTGAAGTCACGCTGGTCGGTCCGACCGCATCCACCGAAGGGATCGAGGGGCCGGTGGTCCGATGCGCGACGCCGACCGTATTGGGGCTGTACCGCATTCTGGCGGACAACCCCGACGATGTGACATGGCCACGTGGCATTCAGGATGAGATTACCCTAGATGCCCCGGCTTACGATGGCGACGAACTCCCCCCGGTCGATCGTCATGCCTCGTGGCAGAGCTTTTTCACCGAAGCCAACCGCTTGATCCGAAAGAACCCGCCCCCCGCGACCGATACCGAGATCCTGCGCCGCATCGCGCCCCTCGGTATCGGCCCCGACACCGTTTTCGATCCGTCGCGCTTTACCGGGGAAGAAGGCGAAGCAATCTCCGAAGGCCTGCGACGATGTTCGGACCGGATGGCCCGCATTCAGGCCTCCATGGGACGGGGCGGTGCAGGCTGGGTGCCGCCACGCCGCAACCTCGGGGTCTATGGGCAGGACTATTTCCTGCGCGCGGTCGTTGCGGTCGGTGGCCTGGGGGCCCTGCCGCTGGAAGAGGCCAGCTATTTCCGCTCCGGCGGCGTGGGTGGTGAGCCGTTCGTCGGCTCCCGCGCGTGGCGGCTGCACTTCCCGGCGGACCGGATGCTGCCGACAGAGGCGTTCTGGTCCCTGTCGCTCTACGAGCCGACGCCGGAGGGCGAGTTCTATTTCGTCCATAATCCCGCGAACCGATATGCCGTCGGCGACCGCACGCCGGGATTGAAATGGAACGCGGACGGGTCACTCGATATCTGGATCGGTCATGACAGCCCCGGCGCAGACCGGGAATCGAACTGGCTGCCCGCACCGCCGGGACCGTTCCAACTGTTCCTGCGGGCCTACCTACCCCGGATCGAACTGCTCGAGGGGCGCTACAAGATACCCGATCCCGAGCTTGTCGGCTGACGCCGGGAACCCACACCAACTACGAACAGGCCCGCGGACGAAAGTATTCAGATCGGTTCGGGTCGCGCACATTGATCGAACAAGTTCGTCTGCACGGCTTACGCCGCCGCAGAGGCAAAAAAGGGAGAGAACTATGGACGGCGAAATCGGCTCGCTTCAGCGTTTGTTTTATCCGCGCTCTATCGCAGTGATCGGGGCATCGTCGGACCCGGGCAAGATCGGCGGCAGACCGATCGACTTTCTCAAGCGCTCAGGCTTCGAAGGGCGCATCGTTCCGGTGAATCCAAAGGCGGCCACGGTTCAGGGGCTTCCTGCCTTTCGATCGATCGGCGATGCGGGTCAGGTCGATCTGGCCATCTGCGCCGTGCCCGGTAAGTTTGCAGAACAGGTGGTCGATGAATGCGTGGCCGCCAGCGTCGGCGCACTGGTCATGTTCTCTTCCGGCTTTGCAGAGCTGGGCGACGAAGGCCGCGAAATCCAGGAGCGGATGGCCGCCAAGGCCCGCGCCGGAGGCATGCGCATGGTCGGGCCGAACTGCATGGGCGTGGCCACGATGAGCACCGGCATGGTCGCGACCTTCCACCCCGCCTTTGCCAAGGTCGAAACCCTGCCCCGCGACGGTCGCATTGCGCTAATCAGTCAGTCCGGCGCCTTTGGCGGGCTCTGCGTCCAGATGGCAAACAACCGGGGTATTGGCATTTCCCACATGGTCACGACTGGCAACGAAGGGGACGTGGACGTTTCCGATGCCCTGGCCGAATTGGCGCAGGACCCCAACGTCGACGTGATCCTGATCTACCTCGAAGGGTGCCGCAACGGTCCCGGCTTGATCCGAGCCCTGGAAATCGCCCGCGCCAATCGCAAGCCGGTGGTCGCCGTGAAGCTGGGCCGGACCGAGGTAGGGGCCGAAGCCGCGCAGTCCCACACCGCCGCACTGGCCGGGTCGGACGCCGTGTTCGACGCCATGTTCCGCCAGTTCGGAGTCTACCGCGCCCGCAACATCGAAGAGTTCCTCGATATCGGCTGCGCCCTCTCCATTGGCGGCCTTCCTGCGAACAACCGGATCGCGATTGTCACCCCTTCGGGCGGAGTCGGCATCCTTATGGCTGACGAGGCAGAGGAGCGCGGACTGGACGTCGCGCCCTTGCCTGAAACGGTGCAGCGCCGGTTCAAGGAGCTGATCCCCTTCGCCGGCGTCCGCAATCCGCTGGACGTGACCGCGCAGGTGGTCTCAGACTTGACGTTGTTCGAACAGGCCCTTGAACTGGTCCTCACGGAAACCGATTTCGGCAGCGTCGTATGTTTCCTCGGGGCCGCGACCAACGACCCGAACCACGGCAAAGTCCTGCTCGAAAGCTGGGACCGCGTGCGCGCCGCGCATCCCGATCGACTGATGATCGCGCCGGGGATGCATCCGCCTGAAGTCGCGCGAGGTCTAGAAGCCAAGGGAACATATGCCCCGATCGAGCCGACCTACGGTCCGCGGGCCGTGGCAGCCGCATGGTACTTTACGCAGAGCTTTGCGAACGCCGTGGACCGGCCCGCCGTGACGGCCGGAAGCCAACTGCCCAAAGGTCAGTTGAACGAAATCGAGGCAATGGATGTTCTGGGCGCGGCTGGGCTGCCTGTCATCACCGAACGGCTGGCCAAGACTGCCGAAGAGGCCGTCACCGCCGCAAGAGAGATCGGCTTCCCAGTCGTGATGAAATTGCTGTCGCCGGATATCCTGCACAAGTCCGACATCGGGGGAGTGAAGCTGGGCCTGCGAGACGAAGCCGCGGTCCACGCCGCCTTCGCCGCGATCATGGAGGCCGGAGCCACTGTGGCAGACGCCCGGATTGACGGCTGCGTCGTCGCGCCAATGGTCTCGGGCGACGGGGTCGAAACGATACTGGGCGTCACAATCGACCCGACTTTCGGGCCGGTTGTCATGTTCGGTCTGGGCGGCGTTCTGGTCGAGGCCATGGGCGACGTCAGCTTCCGCGTCGCACCGGTCGACCACATGCAGGCGCGCGCCATGATCGACGAAATACGGGCCCGCAAGGTGCTGGACGGTGTCCGGGGCGCTCCGCCCTCCGATCTCGGGGCGCTGGCCGATGCCATTGTCGCCCTTTCCGTGTTCGCAGCAGCCCATGCCGATCAGCTGGTTTCGATCGAGGCAAACCCGGTGCTGGTCCGGCCGGATGGTCAGGGGGCCATCGCTTTGGATGCCGTTGTCGTGACCAAATGAGAAAAAATGCGTTCCAGGGTCAGCACTCAAGACAAGAACATGACAATGGCAGAAATGTAGATGGCATATGTCCGCAGGTGTGATAACCCCGCAACGGTCGTGAAATACGGCACCGTCAAGCGCGAAGACGAGAACGGTGAGGAACGCCAGATCCTCTATATGCCTTGGTGCTTTCCCCTCGGACAACAACTTTGTCGCTCCTTGATGCCTGTCATAGACACCATCGGCGGTCAAAGGAGAGCGCGGTGGAATATCGCGATTGACCTGTCACTCTACACAGGCCCGCCGGAAAGCCCACAATCGCTCGATACTTGGCGTCTCGCTCATGTGGATTTTCCGGCTACCGTTGCACAGCCAGGCCCCGCTTGACATCGCCCCTCATAAGGCAGGGGAAGGCGGGGCCGGGGGATAACAGTGAACGAATGGTCGGAATGGTCGCCTCACGACTCGTCGCGCTGGCGATCCGAGTCCTTGGGCGCTTCCGTTTCCTGCGCCTGCGGAGTTTCCGCCTTCTCTGGCGCTTTGGCAAGCTCATCCAGAAAGCCAGAGTCTTCCATGTCTCGCACGGTGCTCTGAATTTGCTCTACAATCTGGTCAATGAAGCTTTTCTCTGTGTTCATGGTCATGTCCTTTCGTTTGCTTAGAATTTCGGGCCGTTTGACAACGGCGCGGGGGTCGTGTCGTTTGGCTTCGGGTTGCTCTGCTCAGCTTCTTGCCGGTGTGTAGATCGCTGGGTCAGCCAGCCTCCAACAGCCGTCGCAAATCCGCCTGTTGCCGCTCCAAGTCGCGCAAGCGTTTCTCCAAGTCGGTCGCGAAGCGATTGAACGCGCGATGCAAAGTCTCGAACTCGTTCGGCGAGGCGCTGGCGTTCTTCAAACCAGTCTCGAATGTCGTGTTCAGTTCTTCGACAGCGCGCAGCAATGCGGTCTCGAAGGGCGTCAGTTGCGGATGTGTCATGGCTTACCTCGTTACTGCGGTCTCGACGCAGACGTTGCCGCCGTTCAGGTTGGGGATCGGACAATCGGCGAGCGTAACGCCGCCCGGAAGGCTCAGAACCCGGCCTAATCTGCCAGGGCCATGGGTTACTCTCGTTCCTTCGAGGCCGAAGCTCGCCAGCCCCGGCGCGGGCGTCGTGTTCTGCGGGTCGGGAAAGGTCAGTTGCACCGCCATCAAGAGCACCCAGAAGGTCAGCAAGACCCCGACCAGATAGGTCGGCAGCATGGTTTTCCACGTCACCGTGCGCCATTCTTTCCGGCTGCCTTCCAGTTCTGCCATTGCTTGCCGTATCTTGCGGGCCTGTTCCTCGACCTGATTGGCCGTCCGGTCGTGGATCATCTCGCTCAGCTTTTCGAGGTCGCGCAAATCGCGCATGATTTTTTGCTCCGCGGCATTCAACGCTTGCGACAAACGCTGCTCGAAGTCGTTCAACATCTCCTGGGTCTGGGCTTCGGTGGTGTGCGTTTGGGTCTCGACCTTCGCTTGCAGGCTTTGCAGCAAAGTATTCATCTGCGGTCCAGTATTCATGGAATATCCTGTCTTCGAGGCGGAATGTGTTCTGGCTGTCGGATGTGCCCGCGACGCGCATGGTGATGCGGGTGTCACGCTTGCGGGGCTTGCCACCACGGGCCTCGTCGGCCTCCGCTTTGCGGCGTTTTTCAAGCTGCTTGTCGGTCAGCGGTTTGAATTCTAGGCCATCCAAGTCGGCCAAGGCGGCGTAGACATCGGCATGATTGCGGATATCACCGGCTTCGACCCGCTGGATGATCAGCGTCTGAATCGTTTCCTTGATCTGTTTCCGGTCACCAAAATCGAACACCGGCTTGACCATGCGCTTGCGGGAAGGCTCCTCCGGGTTGATCCAACCCGCGCGGGCATTCCAATAGTCGCGAAAGGCGTTGAAATAGGCCTCTGATCCGGGCGGCGCAGGGTTGAACGAGCGGTTGCCGTGCAGTTCCACGCGCGGGATCAGGAAATGCAGCTCGACATTGCCCATGTGTTTATGGCGCACCCAGAGGATATTCGCCTGATCCCCAGCCAGCCCTGCAAAGGCGGCTTTTTCGAAATCGGCCATCACAGCCGCCTGCTGTGCCTCGGAGGGATCGTCGTCAACATGGAAGGCCACCACGCCGCTGGTGTAGCGCCATTTCCGGGTGTTGCTGTCGATCAGGGCGCGGGTCAGATCGGGATTGCCTGACAGAATCTCTGGCAGCACATCCCGGCAGATGGTCTGGCCAGCAATGCGCTTGCGGTCTTCGGTATAGGCTGCGACCTCCTCGGCCAGCAGGTACTCAACAGCCGCCGCACCCGAGCCATCACCATGCTGAAAGAAGCGGACCATCATCGGGAATGCTCCGCGACGATCTCGGCAAGCTGGCGGTTCAGCGCCATCAGCAACGTGCGGACGGCGATCAGGTCGATTTCGCGCCCCGCTTTGCGATCGGTGTTCATGGCGCGGGCGATCTGGTTCAAATTGCCGCCCGCGCGCCCAACCGCCGCGAGCAGCACCGGATCGACATCCGGTGGCCGCAAGCGCCGCTGCATGGGTTCTTCAGACAGAACGTGGCGGGCATAGTCGGACAGGGATCGCTCCTGAGAGCGGGCTTTGCACAGCCATGCAGCACGCTCCTCCTCTGTGCAGCGCACCCGCAAAACCAGTTCGCGCACCACACGAGGTTTCGGCTCTCGCTTATTCATACCGGCCACCTAACGCGCTCTGCGCGCCGGGTTTGGGGTCGAGGGGAAAGGGCCTGCCCATTCCCTCGCAAGGTGCATGTCGCGTAGCCACATGCGTAACCTTGCTCTCTTTCTCTGAGGACAGACTGGGGCAATTCATGGGTTGCCTCCCGACCGAAGCAACGCATGTGTCAGCTCTCCGACCAAGCCGTCGAGAACGGCGATCTGTCTGGCTTCTTTTCGGACCATCCCTGCAAACGAAGCAGCTGCGTTTTTCCTGCCAAAGGGGCCATCCCTCTGCGAATTTCGATCCGCCACGATCAGACAAAGCGCGGTCCTGGCCTCGCCAATTTGCGTGCATCTCTCTCGCCATAACCGGCTGGAAATGCCCAGTTCATAGGCGCGATCATGCGCCGCTCGCGTGACTGTTTTCCAATCAGGCGGACCACCACAGGCATACAGATCAATGTACTCGCCCAGCAGTGGTCCCGCCAAAAGCCGGGCATGGGCCGGGCTGGTGTTCAACCGGCCTTCTTCCCTCGGTTTCTCAGCGATACGAATTTTCTTTTTCTTTTCTTCATTCGTATTGAGTCGGACATTTTCGTCTGACTCGACGGTCATTTCTGGCTGACCGCCAACCGCCGAAAAATCTGCAAGCACGGCTTCCAACGCCTCGGCGACTCCCTGCATTTTTTTGAAGTCGCTCAGCTCGGTTGGGCGACGGCGCGGCAAGATACAGGTGGCCGCCTCATCGGCATCAACGTTTTCCAGATCCCGTATCTGCCGGAAGAGGCCTTGAATATGCTCGCGCAGCAGCTTGCGCTCTTCATCGGCCCGCATCTGCCGACTGGCCAAAGCGCGAACGTACTCCGCCTGCTCGATAAGCGGGGCCAGATTGATACCTGCTGCACGCTTAATTACACCCTCGACGCGGTCACCGGAGCGACTTTTGCGCTCTGGGTACGTGCGCTTTATCAGCCCCACGTCAACAAGTTCAGCTTCGATCCGCCCGACCTGTCGTTTTGACACACGAAAGACTGTTCCAAGCCGCTCCAATGAATACCAGATGGCGCAGATCCGGCCTTGCTGGAAATCGGACGCCTGACAGTTATCAATCGCGAATTCGAGATATCTAAGTGCTCCGCTCGAAAGGCCGAGCGCAATCCTCGCCTGCTGTAGCAGCAGCTTCAGTCGGAATGGTGGAATGCCATCCGGCAAACCGCCATGTGTGAGCTGCTGCGTCATGACCGCACCTCCCATCCCGAGCTTGCGGGAATCCGGGGTTTCTGGTAGTCAGGAAGGGCAATGAACTTTTGTTTGTCGTCGGAAAGGGCTGCAACCCTTCCGGCGACTTTCTTTTGGGTCAGTGTGCTCCCGGAAAAGTTGGGACCGTGCCTTGTAAGCCATTGATTTCTTATGACGGCACTACTTGGAACTTTTTGTGGTAAGCCCTTGTAATTTCTTGGTTCGCCCCGTCCTGCCGGGGTCACCAGTGTACCTCTGGGACCGGACGCCTGTTCAGTCTTTCAGCGTGTAGCTGGGCAGTTGCAGGAAAGCATCCTTCAGCGCGTCGCCCCAGCCGTTCGAGATTGCCTGATAGACGCTGTCGGTGGCGTCGATGCGGGTCAGGCGCATGGGGTTCAGGCTGTCGCGTTCATAGATCATCAGATCAAATGGCAACCCGACGCTGAGGTTGGATTTCACTGTCGAATCAAATGATACCAACAGCAGTTTAACAGCGTCTTCGAAGCTCATCTCGCGGTCGTAGGTCCGCACGAGGATGGGCTTGCCGTATTTGGTTTCGCCGATCTGGAAGAAGGGCGTGTCGTCGGTGATCTCGATGAAGTTGCCTTCGGGGTAGATCAGGAAAATCGTGGGTTTGCCGGTGCCGATCTGCCCGCCGAGAATCACCGACGCGCGGAACTGGTCTGCGGCGCCCTGACCGTTGGGCGACGAGTTCACGATGACTTCGTTCAGGGTGTCACCGACAAGGCGCGCCACCTGAAACATGGTGGACTGGCGCAGGATCGACGGGTCGCGTTCTTCGGTGGTTTTCGAGCGTTCTTCCAGCAGGCTGATCATCGCTTGGGTTGTGGCAAGGTTGCCTGCTGTCATGATTACAATGGACCGCTCGCCCGGCACCTCGAAGCTGAACATCTTGCGGGTCACGGCAAAATTGTCGACGCCTGCGCTGGTGCGTGTGTCGGCCATAAAGACCAGACCTTTATCAAGTCGCATTCCAACGCAGTAAGTCATGATGAGTAATCCACAGCAGATTCGATGCTTGTGACTACTGCTGGACCTGCAAAGACACAATCATCGATTCGTCGGCAGAGCCCATACGCATCCCTTCGATGGGAGATGCTTCTTTTGCGTCACGGCCCACGGCAATGCGGACATAGCGTTCGTCGGGCGAGATGCCGTTCGAGACGTCAAAGCCGACCCAGCCCAAAGTGTCCAGATGCACCTCGGCCCATGCGTGGCTGGCGTCCTGATCCACCTGATCGTCCATCATCAGATAACCCGAAACATAGCGCGCAGGCAGGCCCGCCAGACGCGCCGCTGCGATAAAGATTTGCGCGTGGTCCTGACACACACCCTTGCCCCCGGCCAGCGCCTGTTCGGCGGTGGTATCAGCGGCGGTGTGGCCGGATTCGTAAGGTACGGCCTTTAGGATCGCCTCGGACAGGGCGTGCAGGCCGGCCAGCAGATCGTCATGTTTGTCCAACGTGCGGGCAAATGCCTTGATCTTGGGGCCGGCTTCGGTGGTCAGGGTGGGCATACGCAGCAGATAAAGCGGCACTCGGCCATAAATCTTGCCAAAGACACCGTGGGTGTTTTCGGTGATGATCGTGCCGCGCGCAGTGATCTCTACCGCATCACCCTCGGGCGTGATCGACACCAGATCGGTCTGGTTGCCGTGGTGGTCGCAATACGAACATTCGATCTTGCCACCTGTGACGGTCAGGTTCCAGTCGACGACAGATTGCATGTGCGACCCCACTGGCCGCAGCCGGATTTTTTGCAGCCCATAAATGACGGGTTCATCATAGGCGTAACGGGTCGTGTGCGTGACGTGCAATTGCAACTGAGGGATCCTGCCTGTGATTAGTGAATGAAACGATAATCTTTTTCGATCTGGGCACCCAAGGCGGCGACATCCGAGATGATACCGCCCAGAACATCATGCAGACCTTCGTCGATAATCGAGTGAATGTCGCGTCCTTTCAGTCGGGCAGCCAGACGTTCGGCCATATCCAGCGATGGGCGGCGGTCGTTGTATTCTTCGGAAAGATACTCGAGGTTTTCGGCGATGTGGGACGCGCAAAAGGCCAAAGACCGCGGCATCCGCCGGTCCAGCACAAGGAAGTTGGCAATGTTGGTAGCGGTGTAATCTTCTTCGACCGCCCAGCGATACGAGCGGTGCGCCGAGACCGACCGCAACAGCGTTTCCCATTGCACATTGTCCATACGACTGCCGACCAGCGCGGGCGAGGGGAGCAAAGTGTAATACTTCACGTCGATGATCCGCGCGGTGCTGTCCATCCGTTCGATAAAGGTGCCCAGACGGCAGAAATCATAGATGTCGTTGCGCAGCATCGTGCCGTGCAACGCACCGCGCACCAGCGCCGATTGCTGGCGGATGATCGAAAGTACTTCGGGCAGGTCAGTGTCGGGCACCGGATTTTTCAAAAGCTCGGTGATCAGCATCCATGTTTCGTTCACCGCCGACCACACTTCGGTGGTCAGGGCTGTGCGTACCAGCCGCGCATTGTCGCGGGCCTGTTTGACGACGGACAGCACAGACGACGGATTGTCCGTGTCGCGCAGAAGATAGTCGATGACGTTGGTGCTGTTGAATTCGGAATGTTTGGCGGTGAACCCTTTTTGGGCCGCCGAAGTCACAATGACAGATTTCCATTCGGTTTCGGTGTTTGTCGAGCGTGTCAAAGCGATGCGGAATCCGGCTTCGATCAAACGGGCGTTGTTTTCAGCCCGTTCCAGTCCCCGAAACATCCAATACAGACCGCCTGCGGTTTTTCCCAGCATATCAGTCTTCCAATACCCATGTGTCTTTGGTGCCGCCGCCCTGACTCGAGTTTACGACAAGCGACCCTTCTTTCAGCGCCACGCGTGTCAGACCGCCGGGCGTGATATGGACGCCTTGGGGCGACACCAGCGCAAAGGGGCGCAGGTCGACATGGCGCGGGGCCAGTCCGGCATCGGTAAAGATCGGCACGGTGGACAACGACAGCGTAGGCTGTGCGATATAGTTTGATGGCCGCGCTTTCAGTTTGGCGCGGAAATCCTCGATCTCCTGCTTGCTGGCGGCAGGGCCGACCAGCATGCCATAACCGCCTGAACCGTGGACTTCCTTGACCACCAGATCGGCCAGGTTGTCCAAGACGTATTTCAGGGAATCCGCCTCGGAGCAGCGGAAGGTCTGTACGTTTTTCAGGATCGCCCGTTCACCGGTGTAGAATTCGACGATGTCGGGCATGTAGCTGTAGATTGCCTTGTCGTCGGCGACGCCGGTGCCTGGTGCGTTGGCGATGGTGATATTGCCCGCACGGTAAACATCCATGATGCCCGGAACACCCAGCAACGAATCAGGGTTGAACGTAAGCGGATCAAGGTATTCGTCGTCGATCCGGCGATAGATCACGTCGATCACCTTGTGACCTTGTGTGGTGCGCATGGCGATCTTGCCATCAACGATTCGCAGGTCATGCCCTTCGACCAGTTCGACACCCATCTGATCGGCAAGGAACGAATGTTCGTAATAGGCCGAGTTGTGAATACCCGGAGTCAGCACCGCCACAGTGGGCCGGCCTTCGCAGCTGGACGGCGCGCAGGCCGCTAGTGACCGGCGCAAGTTCTTGGGATAGTCGCTGACCGGCTGCACTTTGATCTTGCTGAACAGTTCGGGGAACATCTGCAACATCGTCTCGCGGTTTTCCAGCATATAGCTAACGCCGGACGGAGTGCGCGCATTGTCTTCCAGAACATAGAATTCGCCCTCGCCGGTGCACACGATGTCGGTGCCGACGATGTGGGTATAGACATCACCCGGAGGGGTGAATCCGATCATTTGCGGCAAAAATGCGTCATTGCTCTCGATCAGTTCGACCGGAACGACACCCGCCCGCAGGATTTCCTGTCGGTTATAGATGTCGTGGAGGAATGCGTTGACCGCCCGCACCCGCTGGTCGATTCCGCGGCTGAGCTTGGTCCATTCCGCCGAGGTCAGGATGCGCGGCACCAGGTCGAACGGGATCAACCGTTCTTCGGCGTCGGACTGCCCATAGACGTTAAAGGTGATGCCTGTACGGCGAAAGAAGGCCTCGGCCTCTTGCGCTTTGCGGGACAGTCGCGCGGTGTCTTGCCGCGAGAACCATGCGTTGTAATCGACATAGGGAGCACGGACGTTGTCCTGTCCCATCATCTCGCTGAAGTGTTGGCTTTGTGATGTCATTCTTCAAGAGTACAGCTTTGCGGTCAATGCGCAACCAGACCGTTAAAGGGGTGTGTCTAAGTTCCCTGCACTGCTCAATTTTCAGGCATGGTAAAGAGGCGGCCGGAGGATGGTACCACACGCTGCCGCAGGGTTATCGGGGGATTGATCCAAGCCCTTCGTCGGGAACACCGACGTGCAATCAGGTGCTGCATTTTGGTGTTCGAACCTCCCACATTCTGAGGGCGATGCATTTTTCCGCTCTTGGTGTTTCACAGACCCTTGGCAAGGAGCCGTCAGGCGTGGTGTGGTCCGCTGAAACTCCGATGGCTCAGGATCGCCCCCATGACTGCACTTAAATTCACCGCGCCCGAACATGACGCCTATGATGTTATTCTGATCGGTGGAGCAATGTACGGATCATCTGTGGCATGGTGGCTGACGCAACTCGGCTTTGATGGGCGAATTCTGGTGGTCGAGCGTGACCCCAGTTATGCGATGTGTTCGACCGCACACACCAATAGCTGCATCCGCCAGCAGTTCAGCAATAAGGTCAACGTGCGTATCTCGCAGTTCGGGGCCGATTTTGTACAAAACATGCGCCACCACATGAACGATGACCCGCAGGTGCCGAACCTGCCAATCCAGTCGTTCGGATATATGTATCTGGCCGAGACCATGGCACAGGCCGAAAATCTCGCGCAGGCGCAGCAGGTGCAGGCCGACTGCGGCGCGGGGACACGGCACATGACGGCGGACGAGATCAAGGCGGCCTATCCGTTCTACAATCTGGATGACATCGTTGCAGGCAATCACAACCTGATCGACGAAGGCTATTTCGACGGCGGCACCGTGTTCGACTGGTTCCGCAAGGGCGCGCGGGCGCATGGCGTGGAATATGTGGCGAATGAGGTGACAGCTCTGACCATGAATACTGGCGGCACGCAGGTTACCGGCGTGACGTTGGCCACAGGTGAAACGGTGGCTTGCGGCAAGGTGGTGAACGCCGCAGGGCCACGCGCGGCGCGGGTGGCGACGATGGCAGGCATCCCCCTGCCGGTCGAGCCGCGCAAGCGTTTCACCTTTGTCTTTGCCGCTGCCGACCGGCTGGACCGCGACCTGCCGCTGACCATCGACCCCAGCGGCGTGCACATGCGCAGCGACGGGCTTTATTACATGGCGGGCTGTCCGCCTGATGACGACATGGCCGTCGATCCCGACGACTTTGCGCCCGATCACAGCATCTGGGAAAACAAGGTCTGGCCGGTGCTCGCCCACCGCGTGCCGCAATTCGAGCGGATCAAGCTGGTGAACGAATGGGTGGGCCACTATGCCTTTAACACATTCGACCAGAACGCCATTCTGGGGCCACACCCCGAAGTTTCGAATTTCATCTTCGTGAACGGGTTTTCGGGCCACGGCCTGCAACAGGCCCCGGCCATCGGACGTGGCACTGCCGAAATGATCATACACGGGGGCTATCGGTCGCTTGACCTGACCTCATTCCACTTTGACCGGATCGCACAGGGCGCAGGCTTTGTCGAAAAGGCCATCATCTAAAAGGACTAAGAAATGCTGAACAAAATCGTACTCACAGGCGCCGCAGGGGCGCTGGGCCATGCTTTGCGCGAGCAGTTGTCGAAGATGGCCAAGGAACTGGTATCGACCGACATCGCAGAGGCCCAAGGCGATCTGATGCCGAACGAAACATGGGTCACTGCCGATCTGGGCGATTTCGATCCGGTGCTGAACATGATGGAAGGCGCCAGCATGGTTGTCCACTTCGGCGCCATCGCCAATGAATCTGACTTCGATTCAATCCTGCATTCGAACTTTCGCGGCACCTATAATATCTGGGAGGCCGCGCGGCGGCACGGGGTTCAGCGGGTCGTCTACGCGTCGTCGATCCATGCCGTCGGGATGTACCCCAAGAACGAATATATCGGTGTCGACACCCCGCACCGCCCCGACACGTTCTACGGGCTGGCGAAATGCTTTGGCGAAAATCTCGGCCGGATGATGTGGGAGAAAAACGGGATCGAGGCGGTCTGCCTGCGCATCCTCTCCGCAGCACCGGTGCGCAGCACGCGCGCGCTGGGCACATGGCTGTCGATGCCCGATCTGGTGCATCTGGTTACCCGGGCGATCGACACGCCGACCACCGAATTCACCATCATCTACGGCGTGTCTAACAACGACCGCTGCCCGGTCGACAATTCTGGCGCATCGTTTCTAGGGTACAAGCCGCAGGACAATGCCGAACAGTTCGCGGAAGAGATCTTTGCCGAAGCGACCCCCGCCGATCCGTCCGACCCTGCGCAAACGCGTCATGCCGGTCCCTTTGCCACGATCCCGTTCGGTCAGGGCGTCGACCTGAGCAAGATGGGCGGCAGCCAGTCCGAGGATTGATGCAACAAGGGCGGCGCAATCCCATGCGCCGCCCTTTGACAGTTCAGATATCGAAAAAGATCGTCTCGCCCGGCCCTTGCAGGTGGATGTCGAACAGGTAGGTGCCATCGCCCTGCGGCTGGCCCATCAGTGTCGGCACGCGCACTTGATGTTCGATGCGTTTCAACACCGAATCGGCGTCGTTCGCGTCCTGTTCATCGGCAAAATACATCCGCGTGTGCAGCCCAAGATTGATACCACGCGCCACGATCCACAAGGTGACATGCGGCGCCATCGGCGTGCCGTCGCGGTTTTGCACCGCACCGGGTTTAATGGTGTCGAACCGGAACGTGCCGCTGTCCATATCCGTCGGGCAACGTCCCCAGCCATACACATCCGCATCGGCCCCGTCCTGTCCCGGATAGATGCCGTTCGCATCCGCATGCCAGATCTCCAGCAGCGCATCGCGCAGCGGGGTTTCAGTGCCGTCCAGTACGCGGCCCGTGATGGTGATCCGCGCGCCTTTTGGCGCATCGCCCAGCATCGCGGCGCCCAGATCACTGTCGTAAACGCCGGTGATGCCACTGAAATTCGGGGTCAGACCGATGTGCACATAAGGGCCCGCCGTCTGCGACGGGCTTTCCTTCAGGTTGTCCAGCTTCTGTACCATCACAGTCCCTCCATCCGGTTTTCGAACATGGTCTGGCGCACGCCGCGCAGAACGATGTCGAATTTATAGGCGCGCGCGTCCATCGGCACCGTGCGGCGCATATCCAGCGCGGCAACCAGCCTTTCGATTGCTTCGCGCGACGGGATAGTGCCGACGATGGGGCATTGCCAGATCATCGGGTCGCCTTCGAAATACATCTGGGTGATCAGACGTTGGCCAAAAGACTGGCCGAAGATCGAAAAGTGGATATGCGCAGGCCGCCAGTCGTTGGGGCCGTTGGGCCAGGGATAGGGACCGGGCTGGATCGTGCGGAATTCGTAGTTGCCGTGTTCGTCGGTGATGACGCGCCCGCAGCCGCCAAAGTTGGGGTCCAGCGGAGCCAGATAGCTTTCTTTCTTGTGTCGATAGCGGCCCCCGGCATTGGCCTGCCAGACCTCGACCAGCGCATTCGGCACGCCGCGCCCCGTCTCGTCTAGCACGCGCCCGTAGACGATGATGCGCGGCCCGATGGCCGACTGTCCGTCGCTGGCAAAGTTGTGGATCAGGTCGGCGTCTTGCGGCCCCAGAATGTCGCGGGTGAACACCGGGCCGGTGTCTTCGCTCAGCGTCGAGGGCATCGCCAGCGGTGCTGCGGCAGGCGAGCGTTTGACGCTGGTTTTATAGGGTGGCGTCAGGGCGGCGGGGTGCCAGCTGCGGTCGCGGTGAAACAGGCCAGAGGGTTTCTCGGTCATTGGGTATCCTCCATTTCGGCATAGGTTTCCTTGGCCAAGGCTATCGCGTGGTTGGCCTTTGGAACACCCGCATAAATTGCGACGTGCTGGAACGCTTCGATCACGTCCTGTTTGGTGGCACCGGTGCGCGCGGTGGCGCGGATATGCATCGGGATTTCGGCAAAGTTGCCCGTCGCCGCCAGCAGCGCCAATGTCAGCATCGACCGTTCGCGACGGCTGATGGCATCGCTGGCCCATACGGTGCCCCATGCCGCTTCGGTGATCAGCCCTTGGAACGGCTGGTCAAAGGCAGTCTTGTTGGCTTCGGCGCGGTCGACGTGGGCATCGCCCAGAACTTCGCGGCGCACTTTCATACCGATGTCTGTTTTGTCGCTCATTGGAAATATCCTCAGTAGGGCAGGCCGACGTAATTCTGGGCCATTGCGGCCTGTGCCGCCGGGCTTTGACGCAAGAACGCCAGTTCGGCGAGCTGCATTTTTTTGTCGAATTCCGATTGTCCGGGATAGGTGTGCATCAGGTTCGAGAACCACCAACTGAACCGCTCGGCTTTCCAGACGCGGGCAAGGGCGCGTTCCGAATACTGGTCGATACCGTCACTGTCTTGATCCAGATAGAACTGTTTCAACCCGTTGTAGAGGTAATGCACATCCGAAGCGGCGGTGTTCAGACCTTTGGCCCCTGTCGGCGGCACGATATGGGCGGCATCGCCGCACAGGAACAAACGCCCCCAGCGCATCGGCTCTGTCACGAAAGACCGCAACGGCGCGATGGATTTCTCGATGGACGGGCCGGTGATGATCGTATCGGCGGCGCTTTGCGGGATGCGGCGTTTCAGCTCGTGCCAAAAGGCATCATCGGACCACGCTTCGACGCTGTCTGTGGCGGGGCACTGGATGTAATAGCGGCTAAGATGGTCGTTGCGCATACTGCACAGGGCAAAGCCGCGCTCCGAGTTGGAATAGATCAGTTCGTCATCCACGGGCGGCGTTTCCGACAGAATGCCAAGCCAGCCAAAGGGATAGACCTTTTCGTATTCGCGCCGCTGTGCTTCGGGAATGGTCTTGCGGCTGACACCGTGAAAGCCGTCGCATCCGGCGACAAAGTCGCAGTCGATGCGGGTTTCGCGCCCGTCTTTGGAGTAGGTCACATAGGGCGCGTCGGTCTTGGCGTCGTGGATCACCACTTCTTCGACCTCGTAGATGGTTTGCAATTCCGCCTTGTCCCGCGCCTCGTACAGATCGCGGGTCACTTCGGTTTGCCCGTAAACCATGACCGAACTGCCGGTGTGTTCGGCAAAGTCGATGCGGAACATATCGCCATCATAGCCGACCATCGTGCCTTCGTGAATAAAGCCTTCGGCGTGCATACGTTCGGCTACGCCTGCCTGTTCCATCAACCCGACAAGGCCACGTTCCAGCACGCCTGCGCGGATACGGGACAGAACATAGGATTGGGTTTTACGTTCCAGAACAACGGCTTCGATGCCTTGCGTGTGCAAAAGCTGGCCCAAAAGCAAGCCGGACGGCCCGCCACCGATAATGGCAACTTGTGTGCGCATGTCGAAAGTCTCCCCTTTGGACCAAGTTTAATGCTGTTTCAATGCAAGTAAATTGATATATTGGGTGAGTAAGTTACCAAAATGGATAACTATGATTGATCCGCGCATCAAATTTCGCCACATCCAGTGCTTTGTTGAAATCGTCCGCCAAGGCAGCCTGAAACGCGCGTCTGAACGGCTGAACCTGACTCAGCCCGCCGTGTCGCGCACGCTGAAAGACCTTGAAGAAACCTTGGATGCGGCGCTGCTGGAACGGGACAGGGGCGGCGTGACGCTGACCCCGCAAGGCGAGGTGTTCTGGCATTTTGCGCAGACTTCGCTGGCCGCGCTGCAACAGGGGTTGAACGGAGTCGACCAGATGACACGCGGCGGGCGCACGGTGGTTGCAGTGGGCGCGCTGCCTTCGGTCGCGGCCAGTCTAATGCCGCAGGTGGTGGCGCATCTAGCCACATCCTCACCCAACATGCAGCTACACATCGTCGAGGGCGCGCATGGCGATCTGGTGGGGCGGCTGCGCGCAGGTGCCTTGGATATGGTTATCGGGCGGCTGGGGGCGGTTGATACGATGCAAGGTCTGTCGTTCACCCAGCTTTACACCGAAGTGGTGGATATGGTGGTGCGCCCCGACCACCCGTTGCTGAGCGCACCGCGTCTGACCGCGTTGCACAATTGGCCGGTGATCTATCCGCCGCGCGACAGTGCGATTTACGCACTGGTCGAAAGCTTTATGCTGGCTAATGGAATCGGTGATCTGCCCGACAAACTGGAAACCGTGTCGGGCGCATTTGCCCACGTTTATACGCCTGCGTCCGATGCGGTGTGGATCATTTCGCATGGCGTCGTTGCCCCTGCGCTGGAGGCAGGGCGGCTGGTGCGACTGCCCTTCGATACGTCGCCCACACGCGGACCTATCGGTGTGATGACCCGCGCAGGCCAAGCAACGGATGCAGCGACCGGCACAATGCTTTTGGCCACCCGCAAGGTGCTGGCGGATCGGGCCTAGGCTGCTGTGCGCGGTGGGGCTGTCCGGTAGGGGCCTGTTGCCTCGAACGCGCAAGCGCAGGCCAGAAGTGCGCTGTCATCATAGGCGCGCCCTGCAAAGGTCAGCCCAACGGGCATCGCGATATCGGCCATCGTGCCCATTGGTACTGTCACTGTCGGAATACCCAAGTGCCGGACTGCCAGATTACCATTGGCCACCCAGACCCCGTTGAGCCACGCCAAATCGGCCGAGGCAGGGTTAGTGTCGGCATCCGCTGGCCCTACATCGGCCAGGGCGGGGAAAATCACTGCATCCAAGCCCAGACCGTCCATCCAGTCCTCAAGGTCGATGCGGCGGGTGTCTTCCAGCCCCTGCAATCCTTCAGGCAGGGTTGGAATATCGGTAAAGCTGTCGACAGGATGGGCGCGGGCATGGGCGGGGTACTGCGCGATGTCATCGTCAAAGCCGGAATAGCGGTCGGGCAGGCTGCCCGGCGGCGTGGGAAAGATTTGGGTTCCATCCACATCGGCCAGACGGTTCAGCGACGGGTCACCGTTGGCCCGCAGAAAATCATCCCAAGCCCAGACCGACAGATCAACGATTTCACGCTTGAGATATTCGGCTGACACCAGCCCTCGCGTCCCGATTTTCGGGCAGCCGGGGCGGTCGCCCTCATAGTTCGAGACCACCGGGAAATCGACCACGAGCACCTCGGCCCCCGCCTGTTCCAGCGCCGCGCGCGCCTGTTCCCACAGTGCAATAACCGACGCACGGGTTTCGATGCGCTGGCCCGTTGGGCCGCCGATACCCGCGTCACTCGCCGTGCCCGTATCAGGATCGGCATTGATATACATCGCGGGAACGCCAAACCGCTTGCCGCGCAGCGACCCGCCTGCCAGAGCAGGATAGGACGCGGGGCGCAAATCACGGACGCGGGGCAGCGCCACCCATGATTGCGTGCGCCAGAAATCGCCTTGAGTGTCGGGGTCGTCAGCCACGATCACATCCAGCACCTCAAGCAGGTCGGCCATGTTGCGTGTCTGCGGCACCACCACATCCATTGTCGGCACCAAGGGCCAGTTGCCCCGCACCGAGATCACGCCGCGGCTGGGGGTATAGGCACAAAGTGCGTTGTTTGACGCAGGCGCGCGACCGCTTGACCATGTTTCCTCACCTAAACCGAACGCGGCAAAACTGGCAGCCGTGGCGGTGCCTGATCCGTTGGACGACCCCGAGGCGAAGGCCGCTGTCAGATAATCCGCATTATAGGGCGATTCCGCGCGGCCATAGACGCCGCGCTGCATCCCCCCATTGGCCATCGGCGGCATATTGGTCAGCCCGATCAGCACCGCGCCCGCCTTGCGCAGTTGCGCGATGGCAAAGGCATCGTCACTGGCCACCAGTTCCTTGAACGCAGGCGAGCCTGCGGCGACGGTCATGCCTTTGACTTTGTAACTGTCTTTGGCCGTATAGGGGATGCCGTCCAGAGGGCCACGCGACTGGCCCGCCGCACGCCGTGCGTCAGAGGCCCGCGCCTCGGCCAGCGCATCGGGATTCAGAACCGGCACCGCGTTCAGGCAGGGGCCGCTGGTGTCAAAGCGTGCGATGCGGTCAAGATAGGTTTCCACCAGCGCGACACTGGTTGTCGTGCCATTCTCAAGTGCTGCACGCAGATCGGCGATCGAGGCTTCTACAACATTCATGATACACGCGGTGCAGGCTGCTGTTGCGTGATGCAGTGGACGCCGCCGCCACGGGCAAACAGTTCGGTCGCATCAACGCCGACAATCTGGCGACCCGGATAGGCGGCTGCCAGAATTTCCTGCGCCTGCGCGTCGGTCCGCTCCTCGCCAAATGAGCAGGCGATTACGGCATCATTGATCACCAGATGGTTCACATAGCTCCAGTCGACCGGACCGTGGGCGTCTGTCAGCGTCTCGGGTGCGGGCAGATCAATGATTTCGAAGCTGCGCCCTTGGGCGTCGGTTTCGCCCGCCAGTTGGGTGCGGATCTGCTGCATAACCGCGTGGTCGGGGTGGGATGGATCGCGTTGGTCGTGCAACAGGATCACACCGGGCGACGGTATGCAGGCAATGATGTCCACATGCCCGCGCGTCCCGAACGTTTCATAATCGCGTTCCAGCCCGCGCGGCAGCCAGATCGCCTTGGTCGTTCCCAGAGTGCGCGAGATTTCTTCGGCCACGCGGGTCTTGTCAAGGTTGGGATTGCGTCCGGGGTCCAACTGGACTGTCTCGGTCAGCAGAACGGTGCCTTCGCCGTCCACATGGATGCCGCCGCCTTCGTTCACTAGCAAGGATGGCACCACCGGTACACCGGCCAGATCCGCAATAAAACGCGCCAGATCACGGTCGTTGCCGCTTTCGGTCCAGTCACCACCGCCCCAGCCGTTGAACACCCAATCGACTGCGGCCAGCGTCCCATCTGCTGCGTGTACAAATGTTGGACCGGAATCGCGCATCCAGAAGTCGTCAATCGTGCACTCGTGAATGGTGATGACTGATGACAACAACCCCTTTGCCCGCGTCATTTCGGTCGGATCGACGATGATCGACACAGGCTGGAAACCGGCAATTGTGTTGGCCACATGCGCCCAGGCGGCATAGCCAGCCTCGCGTTCGGCGCTGGTCTCGCCCAAGGTCTGCCCCTCGCGTGGGAAGGCCATCCAGATGCGGTCTTGCGAGGCGGTTTCTGCGGGCATGAGCCAGGTCATAAGGTCGTCTCCTGAGGGTACGTTTTACGGCCCCTGAGGTTAGACGAATTCCCGATGCCGGTGTAAAGTCCCTTTGCCCTTGGAGAGCCCCTGCGCCGGATGTCAGTTCGGGAAAGACGCTAGAATGATTTGGCCTTGTCCGCAGCAGCCAACAGCCCGTCGCTGATCGACTTGGGCAGGTCCGCTTCCAGCATGGCTGTCAGCCCCGCAGCCGTTGTGCCAGCATAGTCAATCATCTCGCGGACGTGATCGGCAGGACGCGCTGCACCAGCAGCCATCATGGTTCCGGCAGCAAGGAAAAGCTGGCGCACAGCACGATCGGCCACCTCGGGGGCGATGCCCTGCCGTTCGGCATGATCTGCCATAGACTGTGCAAACAGGGCGACAAAGCCGGGCACCGGGCCCGTCATGGCGGTGAAATGGTCCAACTGGCTTTCGTCGAAAACCTCGTCTGTCTTGCCGCATGCTTCCAGAATTATCTGAACGATGTGCCGGTCGCTCGACGTGACCTCGGGGCTGGCTATCCACGGGGAATAGGCAAGGGCCAGTGATGCGGCCGGACTGCTCATCGCTCTGACAAGACGCACAGCGCCGGTGCGTGCTCCCAACTGGTCCAATGTGACACCGGCCATGACAGACATGACCAGTTTGTCAGGGGCGTGAATATGGATTTCGGGGAAAGCGGCAGGCGGCACACACAGGATAACCATGTCGCAAGCGTCGACCAATGTCCCGTTGTCCTTGGTGATATGAACGCTGGAGTTCAGTGCAAAACCGGGGGCTTGGCCGCTTGTGTTTGAAATCCAGACCTGTGCAGGCGCAATGTTGCCGCTTGCCAGAATAGCGGTTGCGATGGCCGAACCAAGCATGCCCGACCCACCGATAATGCCGATGTTGATTGCTGTGGACACCATTGAAACGCTCCCGTTTTGCAAGGCTTGCAGCTTCGGGCAAGTTGCGTGCCCATGTCAAACAATCAGCTGAAACGCAATTTCGCCGCCGGATGGCAGACCGTTGTGGTGTCTGAAAATGTTGAAACTGGTCGGGCTGAGAGGATTCGAACCTCCGACCCCCTGCTCCCGAAGCAGGTGCGCTACCAGGCTGCGCTACAGCCCGACCGTGAGGCCGCGACGTAGCGGTTTTACCCCGAATTGGCAAGGCTGATTTGCAACCGCAACCTGATATCAGGGGCGGCGGGTAGCAATCGGCGGCGTTACCGGTGCCCCCGGTTTCAGACCGGCTTCGCGGAATACAATGTACAGACCCGAGCCGATAATCAGCGCAGCACCCAGCAATGTCGGCCCCTTCGGATATTCGGAAAAGAACAGGATGCCAAAGATCGTGCCCCAGATCAGTTGCGAATATTGCATGGGCGCCACCAGCGCCGCCTCGCCGCGTTTGAATGCCTCGATCATGCACAGCATCGCCAGAAACGAGAACAGCGCAACAATCGCCAACCCGCCAAAGGCCGCGCCACTGACCGGCTGGAATGTGAACGGCATGACCGCACCCAACAGCACGATGATGCCCAGCATCGGATAGAGAATCATCAGCGGCAGACGCTCGGACCCGCCGATGCGGCGCGACGAGATGTGCACCATCGCATTGCCCACAGCCGATGCCAGCGCGGTCAGATGCCCAAGGTTCAGCGTGTTGGTGTCGGGCCGCAGCACGATCAGCACGCCTGCCAGTCCCACGATCACAGCCGTGGTCCGCCGCCAGTGCAAAACCTCGCCCAGAAGCGGCACAGCCAGCAGGGTCACCAGCAGCGGCGCGGCGAACAGGATCGTATAGGCTTCGGCCAGCGGCAGCACGAGAAAGGCATAGAACGCCCCGACCGTTGCAAACATCACTGCAACCACGCGGATCGCCATCCAAAGCGGATTGGCGGGCCGCAAGGTGCCCGGCGTCTTGTCGTGGATCAGCATGAAAATGACGTAGGGCAGACCCAGAAGATAGGCGAAAAACGCAATCTGTATGGCGGGAAGTGTCGCTCCCAGCGCCTTGATGATCGCGTCGTGGGCGGAATAGATCAAAGCGCCGGTCAGAGCGATTAGGATGGCTTGGATATTGCGCGACATGGGCCACCTCATAAAAAACCTGCGCTTGGCATGGCGGTAATTTCAGGCAGCTTCAAGGGGCCGGTGCGTGTGCGTCAGCGGCGTGCACGCACCGGCCGGATTTACAGCGAGGCGTCGAGGGCCGCGAGGATCGCGTCGCCCATGCCGGTTGTCGAAACAGGGGTCACGCCTTCTTCGCCCAGCAGATCGGCGGTGCGCACACCATCGGCCAGCACTTTTTCAATCGCGGCCTCCAGTCTTGCGGCTTCGTCGCCTTGGTCAAAGCTGTAACGCAGCGCCATCGCAAAGCTGAGGATGCAGGCAATCGGGTTCGCCTTGCCTTGGCCCGCGATGTCGGGGGCCGAACCGTGCACGGGCTCGTACAACGCCTTGGGGCGACCATCGGCGTTCGGTGCACCAAGGCTGGCTGACGGCAACATACCAAGGCTGCCGGTCAGCATCGCAGCACAGTCGGACAGGATGTCGCCGAACAGGTTGTCGGTGACGATCACGTCGAACTGTTTGGGTGCGCGGACCAGCTGCATAGCGCCGTTGTCGGCGTACATGTGGCTAAGTTCGACATCGGGGTAATCGGTGTCGCGCACTTTTTGCACGACTTCGCGCCACAGAATACCGCTTTCCATCACATTGGCTTTTTCCATCGAACAAACCTTGTTGCCACGACGGCGGGCCAATTCGAACGCAGACCGCGCCACGCGGTCAATCTCGGATTCCGTATAACGCTGGGTGTTGATGCCGACGCGTTCGTTGCCTTCCTCGAAAATGCCGCGCGGTTCGCCAAAGTAGACGCCAGAGGTCAGTTCGCGCACGATCATGATATCCAGACCCGCAACGATGTCCTTCTTCAGCGACGAAAAATCAGCCAGTGCGTCAAAGCATTGCGCGGGGCGCAAGTTGGAAAACAAATCCATTTCCTTGCGCAGACGCAGCAAGCCACGCTCGGGCTTTACGCTGAAATCCAGCGCGTCGTATTTGGGGCCACCCACGGCGCCCAGCAGGACGGCGTCGACTTTCAGCGCCTTGGCCATCGTGTCGTCGTGCAGCGGGGTGCCGTGTTTGTCATAGGCGGCACCGCCGACAAGGTCTTCTTCCACATCAAACGCCAGATCGCGTTTTGTGCCGAACCACTCGATGACACGTTTGACTTCGGTCATGACTTCGGGGCCGATGCCGTCCCCGGCAAGGATCAACAGGGAAGGGTTCGACATGGGTTTTCTCCTCGGGAAAATAGGTTGCAAGGGGCGTAGCGCGGCGGCTTGCAAGCGTCAAGTTGTCACCACGCCAGATCCACCCAGACAAGATGGTGGCGGCTGGCCCTGACCACAGCGTCGGCCATAGGGTCCGGGTGCGCAGGCCAGACAACGCCGCTGTCTGTCACTGTCCAGTCCGCAGAGGGCAGAACGTAATCTGCGCGCAGGTTTCCGGGGTATGGATCATCCCAGTCGGCGGTGTCTGTGGTGTCGCCAGTGGCAGCTGCCCCTGCGCTGGTGGGTGCTGTGTCGGTCAGCCGCGGGTCATCCAGCAACTGGCGCATTACGTGTTTGTGCCCGTCACCGGCGGCGGGGTCCAGATTGGCATCGCCCAACAGCACAAAACGGTCAGAGGGGGCAGGACCGAACGCGCCGTCCAGATAGACCTGCCAGAACCGTGTTTCGTCGGCGTTGCGCTGGCCGTTGCGGTCTTCGGGGCCGTCAAAGACAGGCGGGGTGGCGTGATAGGTCAAAAGCGTGACGCGGCCCACTTGTGGCACGTCGATGGGCACGACCCAGTGAGCGGTGCTCGACAGGCGCTGGGCGGCCTGTGCCTTGGCATCGGGAAAGGGGCCTGCATCGGTGCGGGGCAACGTCGCCCCCGGCAGATCTGCCCAGAGCAGCCCCGAGAAATCGCGCACGGCATCGCGGGCCACCGGATAGCGCGAGAGTACCGCCATCCCGCCCTGGCCGGAAAACGCACCATATCCCTGTGCATCACGCGGCCCACCCAGACGGCCATCGCCATCCATGTCCTGCCCTGTGGGCATTCCGGTGTTGGGTCGCAGGGCAAACTGATGAGGATAGCGCAGCCCTTGCGCGTCAAGCAACTTGGCAAAAGCAGCAAGCGCGGCGCCGGTCAGGTCGTAATCGAACCCCTGCACCACTACGATGTCGGCTTGGGTGTGGACAAGAACCGCGACCACAGCGTCAATCTGCGCGTCCTTGCCGCCTGCGATGTCACGCAGCAGCAGACCGGGGCCGTTCCGGGCCAGTTCGGTGTTGTAGGTGGCGATCCGTAGGATTTCAGCAAACGCTGGAAAAGACAGCAGCCCAAAGGTGCAGACCCAAAGGATCAGGCGACCTGATAGTCGCTTTCGGCCTCGCGGGCATAGCTGCGGCGGCGCTTTTCCTCGATCATGTTGGCGACTTTGCCCATCGCGATCCCGCGCATTAGCAGGCTGGCAGGTAGAAAGGCCCATAAGGTCAACGTCCAGATCAGGGTTTGCGGCTCGCTCAATGATATCGGGCCAAGCACCTGACCTGCAAGTTTGGCAAGAGCGGGCAGCAAGAAGGGCAGCAAGACACCCAAAATGATGTTGATCCGCGAATCTCTTTGCAGGCGTGTCAGCGCGTCACCGCCCGCAGTCGGGTCGAACAGCGGCAGGTTGATCCAAACGTTGAACGCACCGTTGCGCGACGAGGGCCAACCGAAGATACGCACCATCAGCACGAAAACTGCCGACGTAACCAGTGCTATCAGATAGCTGAGACCAGCCGCAGCGCGAATAATGCGCAACGTTTCTTCGGGCATTTCGGATGGCATCGCCAGAATCACCAGTCGCACCGGCGAGAAGGGAAAGTCGAGAATATTGCCAATCAAACGGGCAATCGATGTCATGGCCCCTGTCATCAAAGTTGGCTCGGTCCGGCCCGCGAAAATCACGGTCAACAGGAATAAGGTCACAAAGGCACCGCAGAACCGCAGACGGTTCAGTGGCGGTGCATCGCGGAATTCGATGATGGAAGGAAGATGATGGAAGGAAAATGCGAGTTATATTCGACCAAGACAAGAACTGCGGCCAACAGGGCGACTAGCACAATAATTTGCGTGGTGTCCGCAGACACCCCCGGCAATATCAGCGCCGGAGTAGCAATCATCAATGCCACCAAGAAGCCGCGCATCGCGGCACCTGTCAGTCGTGCTATCACTTCTCGTTCCCTTCAAACTGGCCAGACGCGATACGTTGCCGCGATCTTGATCCAACTTGATCCTGCCATTTGTGGCAGCTTGCCTCATTATTGCCCAATTTGTGCCTTCTTTTGCCGGTCGGCTCAAGTTCCGGTTAAAGCAAACGTAATCCTTACGGCATTTTGAGGGAGAGGGTGGTGCCATCTTGCATCAGAAATATGGCACGAACGGGGCATTGTAGCACATTTGGTGGATAATGGGGATGGGCGCACAAAAGGGGCCGCAAGTATCCCTTGCGGCCCCTTGGAATTTCACGCAGCGCAAGACGCAGATTTTAGACCCAAGGGCGCTGGGCGCTGGATTTTGCTTCAAAGCTGGCGATGTCGTCGGCTTTGGCCATGGTCAGGCCGATGTCGTCCAGACCTTCCATCAGGCAATGCTTTTTGAACGGATCAACGTCAAAGGTGATAACTTCGCCATCCGACGTGGTGATCGTCTGCGCCCCAAGGTCGACGGTCATACGCGCGTTTGATCCTTTTTCGGCGTCCTTCATCAAAAGGTCGACCTGTTCCTGCGGCAACGCGATAGGCAGGATGCCGTTCTTGAAGCAGTTGTTGAAAAAGATGTCAGCAAAGCTGGGCGCGATGACGCAGCGAATGCCAAAGTCCTTGATCGCCCACGGTGCGTGCTCGCGGCTGGAGCCGCAGCCAAAGTTTGCACCAGTCACCAGCACTTCGGTGTTGCGGTAGGCGTCTTTGTTCAACACGAAATCGGGGATTTCATTGCGGTCGTCATCATAACGCATTTCATCAAACAGATTCACTCCCAGCCCTGAGCGCTTGATCGTCTTCAGGAAGTTTTTGGGAATAATCATGTCGGTGTCGATGTTGATCATCGGCATCGGGGCTGCGACCCCTGTGATTGTTTCGAACTTGTCCATATTTGGTGTCCTTATGGCTGTCGGAAGGGTTGGCCGCCAAAGTCATGGTGGACTTGCAAGGCGAAGTTGGCAATGAAAGAGCCTTCGTAGGGTACGTTGCGGCGGTGCAAGGCGCGGATGCGGCTGGAATAGAGGTGGATGCATTGCGTATCATCATGCAACCATCCGTCGACGCCACCGTGCGGGTTGAAATAGATGTCGGCCATCGACCAATGCACCGGATTCAGAACATGACGCGGCAAGGCGTGTGCGATCTCTCCGGTTTCGGTCAATGCCCATGTCAACGCCTGCGGCCCGTAAACGGGCGGCACCAGTTTCGCGGCAGCCAGCAACTGTTCGCCCTCGGGCAGCGCCTGCAAATGCTTGCGATGCGCCGGTTTCAGCCAGGGCGGAATGAAACACGGATCGTTCAGCCGGTCCAGCAGCAGCGCAAGTGCCGCGCTGTCGTTGGGCAGACGGACAACGGCGTTGTTCACTGTGGTGGGCGACTCGTATCCGACCAGAAAGCCACCCTTGGGCGTAAAGGGCCGGTAGCACAGGCAATCGGTATCGACCCATGTGATGTCAGTTTCTTTCACCATGTGCAGGCGGAACAGATCGGCAAAAACGGTGGGCGATACCGCCTTCAACAACGCGTCCGAATAATCGTACACCTGCGATGCGGGGCGCAATGTGATGCCTTCAATCTGCGGATCGGGCAGATCGTGGGTGTGGAACAGCGTCACGGGGTGGCCATGATGGGCAAAGCTGCGCAGGGCCAGAATGTCCAGCCAGCGCAGTTCCGTTCCGACCCAAAGCGAGCCGATAGGCGTGTCGGCGGCGCTCATGTCCGGTCGGTGTCCTGTTCTGGCTGAAGGCGCGGCATCGGTGCGGGCTTCCTCTGGCGGGTGACGCGTGGCCCTGCACGTGATGCGGGGCCAGCGTTCACGGGCTTACATCAGGTCGCGCACATCGGTCAGACGGCCTGTGATCGCCGCCGCCGCTGCCATCGCAGGCGACATCAGGTGGGTGCGTCCGCCCCGGCCCTGACGACCCTCGAAGTTGCGGTTGGATGTGGCGGCGCAACGTTCGCCGGGGCTCAGCTGGTCGGGGTTCATCGCCAGACACATCGAGCATCCCGCCAAGCGCCATTCGAAACCGGCATCCTTGAAGATATCGGCCAGACCTTCTTCCTCGGCTTGGGCACGGACCAGACCGGAACCGGGCACGATCATCGCGCGCAGACCGTCCTTGATCTTCTTGCCCTTCAGGATCGCAGCAGCGGCGCGCAGGTCTTCGATGCGGCCGTTGGTGCACGAGCCGATAAAGACCGTGTCGATCTCGACTTCGCTCAGCGGGGTGCCGGGTTTCAGACCCATATAGTCAAGCGAGCGTTGCGCCGCATCGACTTTGCCGCCGGTGAAATCGCTGGCCGATGGCACGTTGGCCGTGATCGGCAACACGTCCTCGGGCGAGGTGCCCCATGTGACGACGGGCGCAATGTCTTCGGCCTTCAGGGTGATGACCTGATCCCACTGGGCGTCATCGTCAGAGAACAGCGTTTTCCACCATGTTACCGCAGCTTCCCACTCGGCGCCTTTGGGGGCGTGGGGGCGACCCATGCAATATTCGAACGTCTTTTCGTCGGGGGCGATGATGCCCGCGCGCGCGCCGCCTTCGATGGCCATGTTGCAGACGGTCATGCGGCCTTCCATCGACAGCTCGCGGATCGCTTCGCCGCAATATTCGATGACATAGCCGGTGCCGCCGGCGGTTCCGGTCACGCCGATGACGGACAGGGTGATGTCCTTGGCCGTGACACCGGGGCGCAGCTTGCCGGTGATCTCGACCTTCATGTTCTTGGATTTCTGCTGGATCAGCGTTTGCGTGGCCAGAACGTGTTCCACTTCGGATGTGCCAATACCGTGGGCCAGCGCGCCGAATGCGCCGTGGGTCGCGGTGTGGCTGTCACCGCAGACAACCGTCATGCCAGGCAGGGTCCAGCCCTGTTCGGGGCCGACAATGTGCACAATACCCTGACGCACGTCGGACACGGGGTAATAGTGAATGCCAAAGTCCTTGGCGTTCTTGTCCAGCGCTTCGACCTGAATGCGGCTTTCTTCGTTCATGCCGCCATTGGCACGGTCCAGCGTGGTCGGCACGTTGTGGTCGGGAACTGCGATAGTCTGACCGGGCTTGCGCACAGTGCGGCCTGTCATACGCAGACCCTCGAACGCCTGCGGGCTGGTCACTTCGTGAACCAGATGGCGGTCGATATAAAGCAGGCAGGTGCCATCGTCAGCCTCGTGGGCGACGTGGGCATCCCAGATCTTGTCATAAAGCGTCTTGGAGGATTTGGTGGGGGACATGAGGGACCTCTCCCGTATTTTGAATGCTGAAATGTCGTGGGGTTTCGGGTGCGCGCGACTTTATAGTCGCGCCAGCACCGCGTGGGTCGCCCCGAAGAAGCGTTCGCGCAGCCGGGCGCGGTCGTCGATGTTAAACAGACGTGTCATAGGCGCACAGATACGCCTTTGACCCTTGTCGTGCAAGGTAGACTCTTGAAAAGAGCCGTTGGCGCGCATCAGCCCATGGTTTGCGCCCTGTCAGGGATTTTACACGTGCGATTGCCCAATCCGTTTGTCTTGCACACGGCTAAGTCTAAGTGCAACCTAAGCACCAAGACAGGGAGTGCGCATGGAGAACACCACCGAAACCGGGGCAAAATTCGGTCTGGATTTGCTAGAGGCCATTCGCACGTCGGCAGGGACTATCCAGTCATTCCTGATCAGTCTGATGCAGCCCGGTTGGCGCCTTTATCAAGTTCTGATCATCATCGCCCTTGCTGTTCTGTGTTATGGTCTGCACAAATTTTCGGGGCGTATTTTGCAGTCCTGGGTGCGCTCGCGTGAGGGCTGGAAGGCTTGGCAGCTGCGTATGGTCGTGCAAATCCGGCGCAGGCTCGGGCTTTTGTGGTATTCGGTTCTGGGTTGGACCCTTTGGCTGGTCATGCAGGAAATCACGTGGCCGTCGCGTTCCTATCTGATCGGACTGGCTGCAACTCTGGCAACAGCATGGGCGTTTATCGGGTTTTCGGCACGGCTGGTGCGCAACCGGTTTTTGCGGCGGGTGGTGACATGGAGCCTTTGGATCTATGTCACGCTGTTCTATCTCAATGTCTCCGACGAAGTGGCGGCCTTTCTGGACCGCATGGCGGTGGCGGTTGGGGATTTCCGGCTGTCGTTGCTGACGCTGATCATTGCCGCCGTTGTGATCGGTGTGCTGTTCACGCTGGCACGTCTGCTCAGCAACACCACAGCCGCGACCATTCGCAAAAACGAAGACATTAGCCCGTCGATGCAGGTTCTTGCCGTTAAGGCCGTGCAGATCGGGCTGTATGGATTTGCCTTTTTCGCGGGGATCAAGGCGGTTGGCATTGATTTGACCGGCCTTGCGGTATTGACCGGTGCCATCGGTGTTGGTTTGGGCTTTGGTCTGCAAAAGGTAATTTCGAACCTTGTGTCGGGTGTGATCATCCTGCTCGACAAGTCGATCAAGCCCGGCGACGTTATCAGCCTTGGCGATACCTTTGGCTGGATACAGACACTGGGTGCGCGTTATGCCTCTGTGGTTACGCGGGACGGCAAGGAATACCTGATCCCGAACGAAGACCTGATCACCGGACAAGTGGTGAACTGGTCGCATTCCAATGATTTCGTGCGGCTGGATATCTATTTTGGCACCTCTTACACGGATGATCCGCATCAGGTACGCAAGCTGGCCATCGAGGCCGCCAAAAGCGCCGACCGCGTGCTGAGCCACCGTCCGCCGGTCTGTCACGTTGTGGGCTTTGGCGACAGCAGTGTGGATTACATCCTGCGGTTCTGGATCAAGGATCCCACAGGGGGCCTGACCAACATTCGCGGCAATGTCTATCTGGCGCTGTGGGACATCTTCAAGGAAAACGACATTTCGATTCCCTTTCCGCAACGCGAAGTGCGGATGCTGGGCGAGACATCCAAACAGGCCTTTGGCGAAAAGGCTCCGTCCCCGGCCGACGCCGAGACCCCGGTTGCAAAGGACGACACGGCACCCAACACGTCGTTCGGTTAATCCAGCGTCAGCGCCTCAATGGCGTCGTCGTTGCCCCCTTTTGCGGCCAGCTTGAGGTATTTCAGATAGGCGACGGGATCGGGGGCCAGACCGCTGCCGCCGATGTAAAGCTGCGCCAGTGCAAAGGCCGCGTCGGCGTCGCCATTGTCAGCTGCCTTTTGCAGATAGGTTTGGGCCAGTTGCGGATCGCCCTCGCCCAATTTGCCATCAACCAGCCATTCGCCATAGATGCGCTGGGCAGGAGGGTAGCCCGCCTCGGCAGCGTCCAGCAGCAGTGCGCGTCCCCTATCCACGTCGGTATCGCCATTGGCGTGTTCTACCAGCATCCGGCCAAGCGAATAGCTGCTAACCATATCGCCTAAGGTGGCACCCTGCTCCAGCAGATCGCGCGCGGCGGCCGGATCGCGCTGGACATAAGTGCCTGCCCAGTAAAGCGTCGCAAGGCCGTTGAAGGAGATCGGGTAGTTGTCTTCCTGCGCTGCTTTGCCAAGTATTTCCACGGCGCGCGGATCGCCCGCCTTGTCATAAGCGCGGCCCAATTCAAAGCGGATACGGGGACTGACGTCACCAGCGGCATAGGCGTTCAGGCAGGCGGTGGTGGCAGTGTCCGGGTCTATATCTTCCCACGCCACGCCCGGCGCATCTGATTCGCTGTCATAGGGGTGGGCGGCGGCGGCATCACAGGCGGCAATCCATTTCTCGCGCACCTCCGGGCCACCTGCGCTGATCTGTTGCGCGGCGCGGGCGGCATCGACAGCATTGCGCGATCCGGCCAGCGGGAAGGTGGCGCTTTGATCGCCTGCCTGAATGGTCCAGTCACGCGCGGCCTGAAACAGTTCGACGTCCTCTTCTGAAATGAAGAAACTATAGGACACCATACCGTCGGTCTTGGGCTGCTCACGGCGCAATTTATTGCCCGACACCGTGACTGTACGCGCCGACCCGTCGGTCATGGTTATGGTTGATTTGACGCTGTCCTCGAACGCAGTTTCAGGAATAACAGCACCAATTGCGGTGTTTTTCCCTTCGGCGTCCAGCACCATGATGGCAAAGCTGTAATCCTCAAGGATCACGCCCGCCGTATGCACGCCTTCGTCATACAGCAGGTCGCCCGGTTGGTGATAGCGCCATTCCTTGAATACCACCTCTTGGGCACACACTGCGCCAGAGGTGCTGCACACAGCCAGAACAACGTAGAAAGCACGGGTGAAATGTTTCATCAAACGGTCCTTGATGTCAGGTCGGGATACCTTAGCGACAGCAGGATGCCGCACGCAAGTTAAGCATCAATCGGCCCTCCAACGCGGTGACGTCAGGCATGCGTTGAAATCTGCCCTGCGGCTTGCTACCTTATGGGTGTATCCCAGCGCCGGGGATCTGGCGGCGCGTATCTAGGAGGGCAATGTCCTGTCAATCCACACAACGTCGGCACCGGCTGCCGACCAATCGGGCGCACTGATGAGCGCCGTCGCACCCGAAGCAGGCAGCGAAGCGCAGTTGGCTTTGATACTTTCTTCCCTTTCCGATGACAAAGCTGAAGACGTCGTGCAGATCAACCTGCGCGGCAAGACGGCCTTTGGCGACTATATGGTCGTATGTTCGGGCAGGTCATCGCGTCAGGTTGCTGCCATTGCTGAAAAGCTGGTGCAACGTCTGAAAGAAGCATTTGGTCGCCCCGCGCGGATCGAGGGCAAGGACACAGGTGACTGGGTTCTGGTCGATACAGGTGACGTTATCGTTCACGTGTTCCGGCCCGAAGTGCGCGAGTTCTACCAGCTTGAAAAGATGTGGCAGGGCACAGGCGAAACCACCGCCGCCAGCTGACGCATCTATGAAGGTTCATATCATTGCCGTGGGGCGCCTGCGTGGCGGCCCCGAGGCTGATCTTATTTCCGACTATCTGACACGTTTCGACCGTACCGGACGGGCTATGAGCCTTGGTCCGGCGCAGGTCGTTGAAGTGGACGACCGCAAAGGGGGCGGCATGGCCGCCGAGGCCGAGCTGTTGCGCCGCGCGGTGCCCAAAGGTGCGCTGCTGGTGGTGATGGACGAACGCGGACGGGTGGAAACGTCGCCCAGATTTGCCAAGCGTCTGGCCGGTTGGCGCGACGACGGGCGCTCTGATCTTGCGCTGGTGATTGGCGGGGCCGACGGTATTGATCCGTCACTGCGCGCCGAGGCGGACTTTGCGCTGTCGTTCGGGGCGATGGTTTGGCCGCACATGCTGGTGCGGGTGATGCTGGCCGAGCAGTTGTACCGCGCGGCGTCTATTCTGTCGGGTGCGCCCTATCATCGGGACTAAAGCTGGCGCATGTCTTTTTATTTAGCCTTGCCCATCAGGATGCGCCGTGAATGGGACGCAAACTCGCGGCGCCAGATGATGGCAAGGGTGAACGCTGTCGCAATCATCAGCGGAATGGGGCCAAGCAGCCACGCGGCCATTGCAACGCCGAAATAGACCGCGCGCAAACCGCGGTTAAAACTGCGGGCTGCCGTGATGTTGATTTCGGCGGACTGGTTGGCGCGCGGCAGGGCAATAGGGTCTTCGGGGTCGTTGGGCACCGAGGCCATAACAACGGCGGCGTAGCCGAACAGCCGATTGGACCAGACAAACTTCAAAAAGGCGTTGGTCAGAAAAAGGCTGATGATCAGCAGCTTTGCTTCCCAGACAAAGATCGGTTCCGACACCATGACCAGATCGTTCGCGATGTCCGTGATGTGCTCGGCATTGCCGAGCATCGCCAGCGTGCCACCGATGGCAATGGCGACGGTGGACGCAAAGAAGGCAGTGCTCTGGCGCAGACTGGCAAGAATCTGGGCATCAAAGATACGCGGGGAGCGGTTGATCATCTGGACCATCCACTCGCGCCGGTATCCAGACATGATCCGCGCCGTCGAGGGATATTTGAGCGTTGTGCTTTCGACGCACCAGCCGATCAGCAACCAAGCGGTGATCAGCAGGCCCAGAGCCACGTAATCCAATGTATCAAACAGGGTAAGGCGATGGGTCCATGTCATGCTAGAGTGATAGGGTGTTGCCCTGCCCCTTGTCACGCTGTCAAATTGGTAATATTATTTTACCAATAGGAGGAGATGCCATGGAAATGCCGATCCCGAATCCAGATGTGCTGGTGCGCAAGGGCCATGTGGTTGAGCGTTTGTTGCAGGTTCTGCCTGCTGACGCCGTGATCAGTGATGTGGCCGAAACACGCGCCTACGAGTGTGACGCGCTGACCGCCTATAAATGCGCACCGATGGTTGCGGTCTTGCCCGCGACGACCCAAGAGGTCTCGGATGTGCTGCGTATCTGTCACGAAGAGGGCGTGCCGGTGGTGCCGCGCGGCTCTGGCACATCGCTGGCCGGTGGGGCATTGCCCACGGCTGATTGTGTGATTCTGGGTGTCGCGCGAATGAATGATGTGATCGAAACGGATTATGCCAACCGGATCATCCGTGTGCAGACAGGGCGGACCAACCTGAGCGTCACGGGCGCTGTCGAGGAAGACGGGTTTTTCTATGCACCTGATCCCTCGAGCCAACTGGCCTGTGCTATCGCGGGCAATATCGCGATGAACAGCGGCGGGGCGCATTGCCTGAAGTATGGGGTGACGACGAACAACCTGATGGGCGTCACGCTGGTGCAGATGGACGGCACCGTGGTCGAGATCGGCGGCGCATATCTGGACGCAGGCGGGCTGGACCTGCTGGGTGTCATCTGTGGGTCCGAGGGCCAGTTGGGCGTGGTGACCGAGGCGACCTTGCGCATCCTGCACAAGCCCGAAGGCGCGCGGCCCGTGCTGATGGGCTTTGACGACAACGAAGTGGCCGGCGCCTGCGTTTCCGACATCATCAAGGCAGGCGTTCTGCCCGTGGCGATCGAGTTCATGGACCGGCCTTGTATCGAGGCAACAGAGGCCTTTGCCGGTGCCGGTTACCCCGACTGCGAGGCGCTGTTGATCGTCGAGGTGGAAGGGTCGGAAGCCGAAATCGACGACCAACTGGGGCGGATCATGGAGATCGCACGGCGGCACAATCCGGTCGAACTGCGCGAAAGCAAATCGCCAGAGGAAAGTGCGCGCATCTGGCTGGGTCGCAAAAGCGCCTTTGGGGCGATGGGGCAGATCAACGATTACATGTGTCTCGACGGCACGATACCGGTGTCGTCGCTGCCCTTTGTGCTGCGCCGCATTGGCGAAATGTCGGTGGAATATGGTCTGCGCGTTGGCAACGTGTTTCACGCAGGGGATGGAAACATGCACCCGCTGATCCTGTTCGACGCCAACAAGCCGGGCGATCTGGAACTGTGCGAGGCTTTTGGCGCCGAAGTGCTGAAACTGTGCGTCGAGGCGGGTGGCTGTCTGACCGGTGAACACGGTGTGGGCATCGAAAAGCGTGACCTGATGCATGTGCAGTACACGATGGACGATTTGGAGGCGCAGATGGCGGTAAAGGATGTGTTTGATCCGCAATGGTTGCTGAACCCTGCGAAAGTATTTCCGCTGGATGCCTCCGATGCGCGTCGCACAGTAGCGATTGCTGCGCAGTAGGGGGCCAGCCCCCTTGGCGCTTGCGCGCCTGACCCCCCGGGATATTTGGAGCCAAAAGAAGATGTTGAAACCCCAGAGCGAAGAAGAACTGGCCGGGATGATTGCCGGGGCCGAAGGGCCTTTGGCGGTGCAGGGCGGTGGCACGCGTGGTTTTGCGGGCGCGGGCGAAGTGCTGTCGTCCGCGGGGCTGAGTGGTATCGCGCTTTACGAGCCTGGTGCGCTGACGCTGGTGGCGGGGGCCGGCACGCCGCTGGCCGAGATTAAGGCGGCGCTGGCCGCTGAAAACCAGCGGTTGGCGTTCGAACCGATGGATCACCGTGCGCTGCTGGGCACCACAGGCACACCGACAATCGGCGGCGTGATGTCGGCCAATGTCAGCGGACCGCGCCGGATTGCGGTGGGGGCCGCACGCGATTTTGCGTTGGGCGTGCGGTTTGTCGATGGCAGCGGACGGATCGTGAAGAATGGCGGGCGGGTGATGAAAAACGTCACCGGCTATGATCTGGTAAAGCTGTTGTGCGGATCGTTCGGCACTTTGGGTGTGCTCAGCGAAGTTGCGATGAAAGTGCTGCCCGCGCCGGAGACCGAGGCCAGCCTGGTGATTGGCACGACCGACGTCGAACGTGCGGTGGCGGCGTTATCGCGCGGTTTGGGGTCCGCCTTCGAGGTCACGGGGGCGGCGTTTTTGCCAGACCGCGGGGCGGTGGTCCGGATCGAAGGATTCGAGGCATCTGTTGCGTACCGACTGGGTGCGCTTGAGGGCGTTTTGAGCAGCTTTGGCGGCATTGAACGGCTGGATGCGGCAGCGTCGCGGATTTTGTGGCAAGATGTGCGTGATGTGCAGCGGTTTGTCGGGCGTGCCGGCGATGTCTGGCGTGTGTCGGTCAAGCCGAGCGATGCACCCGCAGTCGTTGCCACTTTGCCTGAGGATGCGGATTATGCGCTGGATTGGGGTGGGGGCCTGATTTGGGTCCTTTGCGTCGAAGGGACGGATTTGCGGGCCAGAATCGCGCCGCTTTCAGGGCATGCCACCCTTGTGCGGGCGGATGCACAGGTGCGGACGCAGTTGGGTGTTTTCCACCCTGAATCGCCAGCACTGGCCGCATTGACGAACGGGGTGCGGGCGCGGTTTGATCCGCGTGGTGTGCTGACTACCAGTGGCAAGATGGCGGCGTGACAGTGTTGTGGCTGGTCCTGTTCGCCGTGGTTTTTGCCCTCGGTCCGTGGGTGTTCTTGCAGCTGATGCGATTGGCACCTTCTCCGGTGGTCTTGGTTGGCCTGATAGTGATGGCCGCCGCAACCAGCCTGTGGCTGCGGTTTCTGGCACCCGTTCCGTGGGGTGCGAATGTCTGGGTCACCTGGATTGGCATTGCGCTGATCTGGACGGCATGGATTGCGATGCTGGCGCTGGCCATGCTGGCCATGCGGCAGGTTGATCCGGGGCGGACCATGCGCCGCTGGACGGGCGTGATTGGCGCAATGGGCACCACGGTGCCGTGGTTTGGTCTGGCGTTCGCCCGACTGCTGAACAGTTGAAAGAGAGACGATGCAAACGACATTCACGCCCGAACAAATGCAGGATCCGAAGATTCAACGCGCCAACCAGATTCTGCGGGCCTGTGTGCATTGCGGGTTTTGTACGGCCACCTGCCCCACTTATCAGGTGCTGGGTGACGAGTTGGACAGCCCGCGCGGGCGCATCTATCTGATCAAGGATATGCTGGAAAACGAACGCGTGCCGGATGAAAAGACGGTCAAGCATATCGACCGCTGCCTGTCGTGTCTGGCCTGTATGACGACCTGTCCCTCGGGGGTGCATTACATGCATCTGGTCGATCAGGCACGCGAGTATATCGAGGACAATTACAAGCGCCCCTTCAGCGACCGCGCATTGCGCTGGGTGCTCGCGCGGGTACTGCCCTATCCGACACGGTTCCGTATCGCCTTGCTGGGGGCTAAGATGGCGCGGCCGTTTGCACGGCTCCTGCCTGATCCACGGCTGCGCGCGATGATCGCGATGGCACCGAAACAGATACCCCCCGTCAGCCGCAACGACGATCCGCAAAGCTTTGCGCCCACAGCCCCACGCACCAAGCGGGTGGCACTGATGACCGGTTGTGCGCAAAAGGCGCTGAACACCGACATTAACGACGCCACAATTCGCCTGCTGACGCGGCTGGGTTGCGAGGTGGTGGTGGCCAAGGGTGCGGGCTGTTGCGGGGCGTTGACGCACCACATGGGCAAAAGCAGCGAAAGCCATGCCGCGGCGGCTAAAAATATCTCTGCTTGGGCCGCCGAAATGGATGGTGACGGGCTGGATGCAATTGTGATCAACACCTCGGGCTGTGGCACGACGGTGAAGGACTACGGGCACATGTTCGCGCGCACCGATCTTGAAGGTGATGCCAGGCGTGTGGCTGAAAAGGCAATGGATATCAGCGAATTGCTTGTGCAAATGATGGCGCCCGAACATATTGCGCGCAGCCCCAACATGGCCGAGATGGGCATTGCCGGAGCAGACGCCACAGCCCCCAAGGACAGTGACCGCACGGTCACCGTTGCCTATCACGCGGCCTGTTCGCTGCAACACGGCCAGCAGATTAAAACCCATCCCAAGACCCTGCTCAAGATGGCCGGTTTTGGTGTGGTCGAACCGGCAGACAGCCATTTGTGTTGCGGCTCGGCGGGCACATACAACCTGATGCAGCCCGAGATTTCGGCGCAGTTGAAAGCGCGCAAGATACGCACGATCGAGGCGAAGAAACCCGATATTATCGCCGCAGGCAACATCGGCTGCATGATGCAAATCGGCAGTGCAACGGGCATTCCTGTGGTGCATACGGTCGAGCTGTTGGACTGGGTCACAGGCGGGCCAAAGCCACCTGCGTTGACGCGCACAGAAGACCATCCGAATCCTGTGCCGATTTTGCGTTGAATTTCTACATTGCCACAATGTTGCCGTATCGCACCCTTAGGCCTGTGCGGCACCCGTTAGGAGAAGTCGATGCGGCGTTGGATGATCCTGTCTTTTATGGCCCTTGTGGTCACATCCTCTGCTTTTGCGCAGGACGCGCAATTGCGCCGGCTTGAGACGACGAACACAGGTCGCGAATGGGAGGCCGTGGGGCGGCTGGATATGGACGGGGTCGGCTTTTGTACCGGTGCGCTGATCGCGCCCAATCTGGTGCTGACGGCAGCGCACTGTCTGTTCGACAAACGCTCGAAGCAGCCCATTGACCATGACAAGATCGAATTTCTGGCGGGATGGCGCAACGGGCGTGCTTCGGCCTATCGCAATGTGCGCCGCGCTGTGGTGCATCCGGCCTATGTCTATGATGGCGAGGTTTCGTCCGCGCGTGTTCGAAACGATCTGGCGCTGCTCGAGCTGAGCCAGCCCATTCGCAACACCACCATCCGCCCCTTTGGCACCGCAGTGCGGCCTGCCACCGGTGACCGTGTGGGTGTGGTCAGCTATGCCAAGTCGCGATCGGAAGTGCCGTCGTTGCAAGAGGTCTGCACGGTGCTGTCACGTCAGGAAGGCGTGCTGATCACATCGTGCAGCGTCGATTTTGGATCATCCGGCGCGCCGATCTTCAGCTTTGACGGTGGCGAGGCAAACATCGTGTCCGTGGTTTCGGCCAAGGCAGAGCTGGACGGAAAGAACGTGTCGCTGGGCACTTCGCTGGCCGAGCCACTGGAAGAATTGCGGTCGGTCTTGCTTGCTGGTGGCGGATTTCAGCAGGATGCATCGCCTTCGGTAAACCGTGTGCGCGTTGGCGTGCGTAACGATACCGGCGCAAAATTCGTCAAACCCTAGGCGATTGTTAAAAGCCCCGTTTAAGCGGCTCTTGAAACCGTAAAATCCATCCCCACATTTAATCTGCCGAAACGCCTAAGCAGGGTTCCGGCAACTGCAAAACAGGCCTGTCCACGGATGGAGGGCCTGACCTGAAATCGCTCACTGTAAGAGGATGACACATATGCGAACCTTTGATTTTGCACCGCTGTACCGCTCAACCGTTGGCTTTGACCAAATCGCCGACATGATGGACCGCGTTCTGACCAACGACCACGCGCAGAACACATATCCCCCCTACAATATCGAGAAAACCGACGACGACGCCTATCGTATCTCGATCGCCGTTGCGGGGTTCTCTGATCAGGATCTGTCCGTGGAAGTGCGGGAGAAGGCGTTGATCGTCTCTGGCCGCAAGGCGGATGAAGAGTCCAGCCGAAGCTATCTGCACCGTGGTATCGCCACCCGCGCGTTTGAACGCCGGTTCCATCTGGCAGATCATGTGGTCGTCACGGGTGCGTCCCATGCTGACGGGATGCTGCATATCGACCTGCAACGCGAAGTCCCCGAGGCGCTGAAGCCCCGCCAGATCGAAATTTCCGGCGGCACCAAATCCATCGGCAAGGACGTCGTGGACGCCAAATCGGTGAACTAAGCCGAAATTGAGCCTTGACGTTTCTGGCCCGTACGCATCCGCGTGCGGGCCATTCTTGTATCTGTGTAGTGGCTATGTCGTGTTGTACATAAAACAGGGCGAACCTGTACAAGTTCGCCCTGTGATAGCATTCGGCAGGTTCAGACCGACATGCAGATGTATTTCATCTCTTGGTAATCTTCCATGCCGTGATGGCTGCCCTCGCGGCCCAGACCCGATTGTTTGACTCCGCCAAAGGGGGCCAGTTCGGTGCTGATGATGCCGGTGTTGATACCGACGATGCCATACTCCAGCGCTTCGGCGACTTTGTACACGCGGCTTAAATCCTTGGCGTAGAAATACGAGGCCAGACCAAAGATCGTATCATTGGCCATCTCGATCACCTCGTCCTCGTTGTCGAACTTGAACAGCGGTGCCAGCGGGCCAAAGGTTTCTTCGGTTGCTACGGCCATGTCCTGCGACACGCCGGTGATGATGGTGGGCGCGAAAAAGTTGCCCTCCATATTGTCCTGAGCGTCGCCCAGAATAACCGTGGCGCCCTTGGCCTTGGCGTCCTTGATGTGCTCGATGACCTTGTCTCCAGCTTCGGGATTGATCAACGGGCCCAGTTCTACGCCAGGTTCCAGACCGTCACCCACCTTCATCTGCGATACGCGATCTTTCAGTTTTTGCGCAAAGGCGTCGTAGACACCGGCCTGCACATAGATGCGGTTCGCACAGACGCAGGTCTGGCCGTTGTTGCGGAATTTGCACATGATCGCGCCTTCGACGGCGGCGTCCAGATCGGCATCGTCAAACACGATGAACGGCGCGTTGCCGCCCAGTTCCATCGAACATTTCATGACCTGTTCCGAGGCCTGCTTCAGCAGGATGCGGCCCACTTCGGTTGATCCGGTAAAGGTTAGTTTGCGTACTTTGGGGTTCTCGCAGAACTCTTTGCCCACGGCAGAAGACGACGACGACGGCACCACGTTGAACACGCCCGCAGGGATGCCCGCGCGTTCGGCCAGAACGCCCATGACGATGGCGCTCAGCGGGGTTTCGGCAGCAGGGCGCGCGACAAAAGAACAGCCTGCGGCCAGCGCCGGACCTGCCTTGCGGGTGATCATCGCATTGGGAAAGTTCCACGGCGTAATCGACGCTGCCACGCCGATGGGTTGCTTGATAACGGTGATGCGTTTGTCCCGCTGATGGCCGGGAATGGTTTCGCCGTAGTTGCGCTTGGCCTCTTCGCCAAAGAACTCGATGAAGCTGGCACCATAGGCGATCTCGCCCTTGGCTTCGGCCAGCGGTTTGCCCTGTTCGGCGGTCAGAATGGTGCCCAGATCGTCCTGATTTTCCATCATCAGATCGAACCACTTGCGCATGACGGCAGCGCGTTCCTTACCTGTCCAGCTGGCCCAATCCTTTTGCGCAGCTTCGGCGGCGTCAATGGCTCCGGCGACTTGTGCACGCGACAGGTCGGCCACTTGGGCGATCACATCGCCACGGGCAGGGTTGGTCACATCGAAAGTGCCGTCGTCACCGTCGACCCATTTCCCGTTCACATAGGCGCGGGTTTCCAGCAGTGAGGGGTCTTTCAGCAGGCTCTTCAGGTCGGTCTTTGCACTTGGCATTGCATCTCTCCAGATTTTGTCTCGTGCAGCAAAACCAACTCCTGCTATGAATGTCCAGTTCCAGACGCAAGGGAAGCGACATGCCAGTAAACGACGATGCCTATGCCAACGGTGCACACATTCCGGACGGGGCCAGCTTTCCCGACCGATGGGTGCGCGATGCAACCGCTTTTCGTGACGCGATGGGAGCGCGGGCACAATTGGGTTTGCGATATGGCCCCAGCCCACGCCAAAACTTTGACCTGTTCGAGCCCGAGCGCACAGCCAAGGGTACACTGATATTCGTGCATGGCGGCTTCTGGCGGATGCTGTCGCCGCAGGACTGGTCGCATCTGGCGGCTGGTGCCGTGGCACGTGGTTGGACGGTTGCATTGCCGGGTTATGAGTTGTGCCCGGACGTGCGTATCGCCGGTATCACTCAGTCGATCGCGCAGGCGGTGCAGGTGATCGCGGGCAGGACCACAGGGCCGCTTGCACTGGCCGGGCACAGCGCGGGCGGTCATCTGGTGGCGCGGATGTGTGCCAACGGGATGCTGCCCGCAGATGTCGCAGCCCGGGTGCGTCATGTCATGCCCATCTCGCCGTTGTCGGATCTTGAGCCGTTGTTGCTGACTGCGATGAACGACGATTTCCAGATGGATGCCGGAATGGCCCGCGCAGAAAGTCCCGTCTACCAGCCCGCCCCAGAACGTGACGTGACCGTCTGGGTGGGGGGCGCAGAACGTCCAGCGTTTCTGGATCAGGCGCGCTGGTTGGCAGAAGCGTGGAGATGTGGCCACCACATTGCAGCGGGAAAGCATCACTTTGATGTGGTTGATCCGCTGACGGAACCGGATAGCGCGATGTTGCAAAGGCTGCTGGGCTAGAAACGTCACAAGAGCGCGCGGCAAAGTGTCGAACCGCTGGCTGCGCGCAAATTGCGATTAATCTTTTGCAAAAGGTCGTCTGCGACACGCGCAGGGTCCGTTGAATGCTTTTGCCGCGTCGTGTGATGGCGTAGAATAAGGGCAGACCGCGCGATGGCGTCGCCGGTGCCTTTTCAAAATATGTCCTGAACGCCGGGATCTTTCTGCGAAGGAGGGTCTGACATGACCGTTCAAAACCCCATCACTACACCCGCGCGTCCGGATTTCCATCGTGTACACAATGGCACCAAAGCGCCCCTGCAATTCTCGGGCGCAGCATATGACGCACGCATCGCGGGTTTGCGGGCCATCATGCACGACGCGGGTGTGATCGCCGCCGTTCTGACGTCGATGCACAACGTGTCCTACTATTCTGGCTTCACCTATTGTGCGTTCGGCCGCGCCTATGCGCTGGTGGTGACAGAATCTCAGGTGGTCACGATTTCCGCAGGCATCGACGCAGGACAGCCGTGGCGGCGGAGCCATGGCGATGCGATCACCTATACCGACTGGACCCGCGACAACTTCTGGCGGGCGGTGACGTCGGTTGCCGGAACGGGCGGTGTGGTCGGGTACGAGGGCGACCATATGACATTGGACCAGCACGGCAAGATGACGGCGTTCCTGTCGCCTGTGCAGACGGTAGACATTGCCCCCGCAACAATGCGCCAGCGGATGCACAAAAGTGTGGCCGAACTGGACCTGATCCGCGCGGGGGCTGCGGTGGCTGATGTGGGTGGCTATGCCATCCGCGATGCGGTGCGTGCAGGCACCCGCGAGATCGACGTGGCAATGGCGGGTCGTGACGCGATGGAACTGGAGATTGCCCGCCGCTTTCCCAATGCGGAATACCGCGATACTTGGGTCTGGTTCCAGTCTGGGCTGAACACCGACGGTGCCCACAATCCCGTAACCGCGCGGGTGCTAGAGCATGGCGACATCCTGTCGTTGAACACCTTTCCGATGATTTCGGGCTATTACACCGCTTTGGAGCGCACTATGTTTCTGGGCGAAGTGGATGACGCATCTCTGAATATCTGGGAGGCCAATGTTGCCGCTCATGAATACGGGATGAGTTTGCTGAAACCCGGCGCGACTTGCGCTGGTGTCACCCACGCGATCAACGACTTTTTCGCAGAACGTGACCTGCTGCAGTATCGCACCTTTGGGTATGGTCATTCGTTCGGCGTGCTGTCGCATTACTATGGCCGCGAAGCCGGACTGGAGTTGCGCGAGGACGTCGATACAGTGATCGAAGAGGGCATGGTGATTTCGATGGAGCCGATGCTGACCCTGCCGCAAGGTGCGGCAGGTGCGGGCGGCTATCGCGAGCATGACATTTTGATCATCACCGCAGACGGGGCCGAGAATATTACCGAATACCCCTATGGCCCTGCGTTCAACGTGGTCGGATAACCGTCACGCTAAAGCAATTCGATGACTCCGACGCGAGGCTGCGCAGGGCCTCGCGTTTTGGTGTGTTTGTACGCTTGGTTCTTTCCTTTGATCGCTGGATTTGCGACAGTTTTTGCAAAATCGGGCCTTTGCTTGATGTAAATTCGTGTAACATTGCCTATATAGACGGCAACATATTGATACGAGGGAGAATTCGATGTCCAATTTTGACGCGCAAGTGCGTGAGTCCCAGTCACAGGTGGCGGAAGCACAGGCAAAAATCAGCGAACTGACCAGCCGGATCGAAACGGCCCGTGCCAAGTTGAAGGCGGGTGATGATGCGATGATCGACATCGAGAACGCCACGCTTGAAGATGTGCATGCCCACACCGACGTGATGAACGCCAACATCGCCGAACTGATCATGGGTCTGGACGATGTTACCTCTGCCTTCTCCAAGGACTTTGACGAGATGCGGAACAAGACGGGATGGGAAAGCGTCGTTGGCATCTTTTCGCGGGCGAAATCCGACAGTATGCGGCAGGAACGTGTGCGCAGCGCGTCGATTGACGACAAGCTTCAGGATCTGATTTCGAAATCGGACATCATTGTGAAACTGCTCGAAGGGCAGCTGAACATGCTGGAAGAGCAAAAGGTCAAGGTCGAAGGCAACCTGTCCGAGACGCTGGACGAGCGCGAATTTACCGTTCAGGAGCTAACCGCACTGCAAAACGACATCAAGGCGATGGATCCCAAGATCATTGGTCTGGAAAACAAAATCGCGTCGGAAACCGATGCTGCGGCACGCACCAAGCTGGAAACCGAACTGGCCGATCTGAATAGCCAATACAACCAGATGGTGCAGAACGAACAGGTTAAACTGGCCAAAAGCCAGACGCTTGAGCGCTATATCGAGAAGGGCAAGACCTGGATCGACTCGCTGCAAAACCAGGCGGCGACGCAGATGGTGTTGATCAACAAGCTGCAAACAGACACCAAACAGCGTGTGGTTCTTTACGATGCGTTGACCAAATCGCTGAAAACCGCCCAGCAACAGGATGTGGCCCACCGCATCAACGAAATCGGCGTGAAAACCGACCAAGAGGCGCAAACCGCGATGGCCGGTATCGGTGCCGCGACCAACACGCGGATGGCCGACATGCTGGAAGCGCATGAAGACCATATGGTGTTTGCCCGCGACGTTCTGGAGCAAAAGGCAAAGGCAGACGAACGCTTTGCCCGCCGGTTTGAAGCCATCGTAAAGAAACACGACAGCAACGCATATGGCGGGTGAGCGGGCCAGACGGCGGGGCAAAGGGACGGCCTGAACGATGATAGCCCAGAAAGACACCATCGGCCTGACCGACCTGTTCGCCTCGCGCCGGTACTTTCGCAAGTTCGAGGGGATCATGGCCCATATGACCCGTGTTGCAGGCGTGATGGAGGCCGAGGGCACACTGAGCCGTGGCGAGGTAACCATTCTTGTCGGCTATGCCTCTGCGCTGAACTATACGTTCAAGGCACTCAGCCTGAAGTACCTGCTGGTCGGGCGCGACACGGGGCGGTTCTTTGGATCACTGTCCATCGACGCATCCGAAAGCGGATTTCCGGCAGCGGACGAGCTGATCACCATGTCATCAGATGCGCAGCAGGCGGAAAAACATTTGCGCGGGATGCCGTCTGTGGAGGAACTGAAGGCGCAGATGGTGCATGTGATATTAGACGACCGCACAGTGCCGACCAAGCTGCAATTCGCCTTGTCACAACGGCTGTATTATGAGGAATTGCTGAGGGGCACATTGTTTTGGCCGCGCAACGATCCGGCCATCGAATGGCAGCGCAACATTGACCAGCGTCGGCAGTTTCGGATGCATTGGGCGGTCTACGACAGTCAGGTGAACCTGCCGGTGATCTATATGATGGATCTGGAAGACTCGGGTCGGATCGCCCTGCCCAAGGACCAGCGCCGCTGGCCCGAAGTGCAGGCGCATCTGATGGCGCAATCGCTGGGCGGGCTGAAGCTGATGACCATCGCCAAAGGCTTTGACGAGGATTTCAACGATCTGCATCCCAAACGGTTGCGCCGGTTTCACGTGGGGCCAATGTATTCGGATGCGTTTACGCGGCAGTCGGGACCGATTGGCGATGTGCTGTCACAAGCGCGCGCGCCTGACGGACAGGACTGGGCGTTGGTCTGGACCGAAGAGGATTTGCAGTCGGACCGTGTGGTAGAAGAGCGGGTTGGGTGGTTTTCATCGGTCGAGCGTGAGATTTTCAAACTGGACCCTTTTGCAGGACGCGGGGCAGACACTGGCACCACGCGGATGGAACGCAGTATTATCCTGCCGCAGCGGCCCTATCAGGTGTTGGAAGAACTGAACCCGCCGGGGTTCCGCTCGGTAGCCAAGTTCGTAGTCAGCGATGCGGGCCGGGTGCTGCGGTATTGAGCCGGACGTTTGCGGCGGTCCTGCCCTCCGGGGGAGTTTATTTTGCAAGATGAAGATTGAGGGAACGAAATGAGCCAGACAGCGGACCAGATGGAATTGCGCGAAGAAGAGGTCACCGCGCATTACGCGATGGCATTGGCAATGTTGCAGGGGTTCGACCATGCGCCGCGGATCGGCAAGGCGGTCGAGGCGCCGCGGCAAGAGGCCTCTGCCGGTATCGGCACGCGGCGGCGGTTTCGGACCACGACGCCCGGTCTGGTGACACGGCGCAGCACCGTGACGGGGGCGGTGCAACTGATAGCACGGATCGAGGGGGCAGAGGAAGGCGACGCGCTGGTTTCGCCATTGCAGGCGACGGTGCTGAACGGATTGCGACGGGCGATTTCTATCGCTCTGGCGGTGGCCGAGAATTATGCGGATGTGTCCGGTTTGGGGGATCTGAAGCGCGCGAACCTTGAGGGTGACCTGCCTGCGGCCCGCAAGACCGAGTTTTCCGAACTGCTGGCGGGCGAGGCTTTGGTCACGCTTTATGTATTTGGCAATGCCACCGCTTATCTTATGTCGTCACATCTTTCAGAGGTGACCGTGGAAGTGGGCGATGTGCAGGAGATGCTGACCGACAATGGCCAAACCGCCCTGCACGGCGCGCTGTGGGAGCTGGATCAGGACATTGCTGCACATGCCACCGATGATGCGCGTCTGGTGGCGACGGTGGCCGCATTTGCCGAAGCTTTGATGGAAAAGGTGGCCCTGCGCGCACAAGAGGCGCCGCGCCTGTCAGGCTTTACCAGTGCGGTCTGGCGGGTCGAGGCGGATGATTTCACCATCGCAGGTTTTACCCCCGCGGCCAAGGCGAAGTCGACCAAGCTGACGATGACCTTTAAAAAGCCGAACGAGGTGGTGGGCAACCACATCGCTAAATATCAGGCGATGAAGCTGTCGAAGATGCTGATGGCCTATGACTTTGACCGCCGCCTGAACCCCTTTGCCGAATTGGGCGGGTTCATCTTTACCTTTATGGGTGACGGCAAGCCGGGCACAGGCAAGACCACGCTGATCCAGATGATGGCGGGGCTGATTAACGATTATTGCACGGTTGCGGGCTATCCTTTTCGCTATCAGAACCTCAGCACCGACAACATCGACAGCTATCAGGGCAAATCGGGCCAGAACGCCAAGGCGTTTATCAATACGATCATCGACCCCAATGCCATCGGCTTTGGCACCATCGACGACATTGACCAGCTTGCGGGCAAGCGTGGCGACCGGCAGTCAAGCACGGGACAGCTTGAGATTACCGCAGTGCTGATGGAAAGCTTTGCCGGAGCCAATACCGTGGTACGGGGCAACTGCACCTTTGGCATGTTTTCGAACTATCCCGAGAACGTGGATGACGCGCTGCGCCAGCGGGCAGGGGCACGGTTTCTGGTGGACGGGCCGCAAACCCGCGAAGATTACATCGACATCCTCTATTTGCTGATGGGCAAAAACCATGACATTCCCGTGGGCCAGCACGATGTGTTTTCGGCACAAGAGATCAAATCGGCGGTGGCCGCATCGTTCGAAAGCCACAGTCGCCCGCATGAGGCAGGGTTGTTGCAGGTTTTTGACCGCGTCCACGACCAGATCGGCGCACTGGACACGATTGCCAAGCTGGGCACCTATCTGAAGGGGATCCAAGAAGCGGACGAACGCTTTACGGGCCGTGCGATCAAAAACATCACCGATGCGGTGAAAGTACGGGCGATGGATTTTGAACTGCCTGACGCATGGATGGAGAACCCCGAGCTGTTCCTGTTCAAGGATTATGACACCAAGAAAGACATGATCGCCGAGTTGCGCCAACCGATCACCGTCGAAATGGTGATACAGGAGATCAATCGCTACGCGGACAGCGAGTTCCGGTACGCGGACAAGTCGGACGAAGTGGCGATTGACGCGATGGTCCGCGACTTTGGCCGACAGGAAGCGGCGAAGAAGCGGTATTTGGAGGGGAAAGGGTGAGCCTAACTCAACTAGAATTCCATGAGTACGAATTGGACTGGGGCGAGTTGAGCACCCTGCCCGCCGATCATCTGGCTGCATTTTCTGTTTTGAGTTTTGCTGTTAGCGAAGTTAACGTATTGAGAAAAAACTATATTTCGATCTCGCATGACTACACTGGTGAAAAAAGTATAGATAGTGCGAACAACATTAATAAATTTCTGGTCCTGAGAACCTGGAGCTCAAAGCTATTTGAAATTGCCGAGTTCCTTAGAAAAATTCACAAAAAGAAGGAAACTTCTGATGCTAGGCTTTTCGACTTTGCGAAGACTGCATCAGGAAAATTTGATAAACTAGATTTGGGTGACGGGCACAATATCGCAAGATACATCAGAAACGAAGCATCCCATCATTACTCATTCAGCTCTGCAAAAGAGAACATCAAACACGTTTTTCATGGTGGTGATTTCAATTTTTACACCCATGACGTAGGCGGAAATGATTTCTATCCCCTTGGTGAAGAAGTCATGTTTTATGGACGGTTAAACAGAAAGTGGGCTAATATCCCGTCAAAGACAGCACGAAATAAATTACTTCAAGAGTGGTTTGATTTTAATATTAAAGTCACTGATTGGCTTATGAAAACTCATGGCTATTTTGCACGAGAGTTCATCTTTGTGGCACTTGGTCGAAACATGATGGTAGTAAAATCATACGATGTACCATCTGCGCTTGTAGGCGATCTTTCAAAGACTTTGACGCCAATATTCTATGTGAAAGACGCGAAATGAACCGCCTCATCCGCTTCGGCCTCATGTTCGGCAACCTCTACCACGTCACCAGCCCCGCGCTGGTCGAGCGCTATAACCGCGCGCTGGAGCATCTGACGGGCAAGCGCACCGCGCTCACCGATTTCTACATCGACATTTCAGGCTTTTCGCCGGAAGTGGGCGATGATCTGGGCGATCCGCTATACCTGAACCAAGGTGGCGTGAACCGGCAGTTTATCCTGCTGAGCACTGACCAAAAACGCGCGCCTTTGCTGGATGCAAAGTTTTCGACCTCGCGCACGATCCTGCGGCGGTTCATCGAGGACAACGAGGCGGCGCTGTTTGCGTTGACCGCGCGGGATGCGGTGGCGGGTGAGTTGGTGAATTCGGTCTACGACGTGTCCACGCCGCAGCGCCTGTTCGACATCCGCGCCATCACCGTCGACGCGGACACCACCGCAGGCACCGTGCGCAATGCCGAAGCGCTGGCGGGCAAGATCGACACGTTTCTGCAAGACGAAGACGCGTGGTTCGATGATGTGCTGATCGCCGAGATGATCGGCCTTGCCGCGCAAACCGGCGATGTGACGCGCAATCCGGTGAAGCTGAAAAAGATGCGGTTCGAGCAGGGCAATTTCTGGACCGCACATTTCGGCGGTCTTTATGTGTTCCAAAAGGTTGAACATCCGGCGGTGATTGCGTCCGCAGACGCAAGCGCGCTGGGCACCTTGCCGCTGGAACATGTGTTCGAGACCCGCCAGCGCAACCAGATCGCGCGGTTTCTGGAGCTGAACGGGCTGGTTGAGCCGATCGTGGCGGCGCGAGGTATCGATTCGGCTGCGATCCTGCGGCAAAAGATGGATTTTATTCTGGTGGATGCGGTCACAACGGCGGGTGTTGATCTATCGGGCACCACGCGGGCCGACATGCGCCGTTTGGCGCGCGACCATGCCGCCCATCTGCCCGAGGAATTTCACGCGCTGGCGTCGCTGGTGAACTGGGCCGAGAACGGCGGGGCTTGGCCGCGCATCGCTTCGGACCATCCGGCCTATTTCTATACGCTGCGGGCGGCGGACCATGCCGATGCCGATCTGGTCAACATGCTGCTGGCCGAGCTGACCTCCAAGGACGTGCGCCAACTGTTCATCTGTCACAAGCAGATGTTCTATGCCACCTATGCCCGCTGGCCCGACGCCAAAAAGGAATATGTCGCACAATATCTTGCAGCGGAGTATCAGGCGGACAAGGTGGGCACGCGCGACGCACTGTTCGGCCACGACGCCCCGATGGAAGAACCCCCAGCATCCACCACACGCACCAAGCCGCAGACGATGGACGATCTGGTCGCTCGCGTCGGTCCTTGGGGCGCAGTCAGGAGATAGGCCATGTTCGCGTTGCTGCGTCTGATCGTTGTCGGCTTTGTCGTGCTGACGATCATCTACATCGGGTTGTCGCTGTATTCGCGCAGCGTCCGCAAGGGCAAGTTGCGGGCCGAATGGCGCGAACAGGCGCAGGCGGGTGTGGCCGAGCAGACAGAAGATGCGTTTGTGGATATCGGTATGATCGAATACGACAACTCTTTGCGGCGCAAGCTGATCCTTGGCGTCTATGTGGTGCCCACTGTTCTGGTGGGCGTCATCATCTATCTGACCAATTTCGCCTGAACGGAGGCCAATATGCGGTTTATCAAATGGTTCGTCATCATCGTGTTCTGGGTCTTTGTAGCGGCTTTTTTCCACTACACCCTGCCGCAAAAAGACATCGTGCGGATCGTGGATACATTCGAGCAGCGCATCGATCCCGGTGACAACCGGCTGTTCTGGGCGCAGGCGGATGTCGGCACGGATGGCACGATAGCCAATCGTGACGTCCTGTTCATTCAGGCGGTACGTGAAAACGGGCGGGTGATCGTCTATCGCAACGAAGACACCGGCTGGAGCTGGCCACCCTATTTCAAGTTCGACACCAAGAACCTTCAGACCGAAGCTGCCGACCTGAAATCGACCAAGGCTGATCCGCAGTATGTGCTGGTCAAGCATTACGGCTGGCGCAACGAGTTCCTCACGACCTTTCCCAACGCGATCAGCGTCAAGGCACTGGCTGGCCCCGACGCATCCAAGGGCATTCCGTTTCTGAATATCATCATCCTGACGCTGTTCTTCATGGTGGTCTATTTCATCTGGGTGCGCTGGCGCCGGTTCCGCCGCGCGCGCATCGACCCTAAACTGGAAGAGATGCAAGACAATTGGGAGGCCGCAGGCGATGCCATGTCGGATCGCCGCAGCCGGTTCTCGCGCTGGTTGGGGACGTGGCGGGCCAAGTAGGCGTTACATCTGCTCATCGTGATGTGATCGCGCCAAGGGTGGACTTGGGGCGGTGCTTCGGCCATTTCCCGAGGAATGATGGTTTTGCGTTCTCTTCTTCTGGCTTTGATGGTCTTCGTGGTGATGCCATGGGGTGCGTTCTCTGCCGTCTATCCGGCGCTTGCGCAGCCATCGCATGTGACAGTCGGGGATGCCTCGCAAGTGTCTGCGATGCCCGCGACGTTCGAGCGTCCGCACAAACGCTGCCGCACGGCGACCCTGCCGGGGTCACCCTGTGGGCAGGATCTGCGGTTGAATGACAGTGCGACGCTGGATGTGCCTGCACGCGACACCGACCGTCCCGTGCCGCACGACACGATGCTGCGCAGTGGCGTGACCAAACCACCCCCTCAGGGGCCGCCGCGGCTGATCTGACTGGACTGCCGGCGCGCAGACGCCATTCCCGATCAGATCAAAAGGATATCCCAAATGTTGACCCGACGCATGTTTGTCGCCAGTGGCGCGGCAGCAGGCCTTAGCGCCTGTGCCCGCCAAGCACCCACACCCGTGGCGGCACCCGCCCCCGTGATCCCGCCCCTGCCTGCCTTTTATCAGGCTGTGCCGGATGAGCCTTTTCCCGTGCCAGCGGTGCCCGAGGGCATTCTGAAGCCGCGCTATTGGAGACAGGACGTTGCCAACCTGTGGCCGCAGCGCGCCCGCGGGACCATCGTTGTCGATCCCGACGACGCACTGCTGTATTTTGTCGAAAGCCCCGAGATAGCGACCCGCTATGGCGTCAGCGTCGGTGCCGCAGGCTATGCTTGGAACGGCACGGCACGGTTGCAGTTCCGCCGTGAATGGCCGGTGTGGAAAGTGCCTGCGGCGATGATCGCGCGCAAACCGGAACTGGCCCCCTATTCCGTCGCCAAGGGTGGTATGCCCCCCGGTCCGGGCAATCCGTTGGGGGCAAGGGCGCTGTACCTGTTCCAGAATGGGGTTGATACGCTGTACCGTATTCACGGCGATGCCGACCCGCGTGAATTGGGCCGTTCGGTATCGTCGGGCTGTATCCGGATGCTGAATCAGGACGCGATCCATCTGTATGAACGCGCGCTGCATGGGGCAGATGTAATCGTTCTGCCGTCGATGAAGTCAACGGGCATCGGAGGGATCTACTAAGAAGACATGCGGCGCGGGCGGCAAAAGCCCGCGCGCGCCGCGTCAATCGGCGAACAGGTATTCGGCGCTTGCGATCTCGCGGCCCTTGTCCTCACCGATGCTTAGAAATCTGGAAAGGGCGCGGGCGTTTTCATCGATGGTCGCCCCTTCGCGCATCCGGCTCATATTCTCGAATTCGGCGTCGCGGATGCGGTCGCTTTCGAACACCATATCGTTGCGGATGGTGGGCAGAAGCCGTTCCAGCGTTTCCGCACTGGTCTGTTCGCCCGCAAGACCCACCCGCATGGCGTGGCCGATCAAATAGGTTTCAGTGAAATTGCACTGGATTTCCAGCATCCGCGTCATTGACCGGTCGCCAGCAAAATCTTGCAACAGGTCCATCTCGCCTGGGTCCATACAGACGATCAGGCGGTCGGTTTCGTAATAGTCGAACAGCATCCGCATCAACGCCCGACGGTGGCGCGTGCGCTTCCCCAGCGTTTTCTGGATTCCACCCAGATCCGGCAGCGGGGTGTCATCTTCGTTGAACAGATATTCGATGGCGGGCACATTGGTAACCTGCCGGATGCGGTCCAGCACCCGTTTGGCCACGTGCCATTTCTTACAGATCACAATCATCAACTCGCGTTCGCGACCCAGCGTTGATTCTGTTTCCCAGAACCGCGTGGCAAAGCGCCGTCCGATGCGGCCCCGTCCGCTGAGAAACTTGAACAGGTTGCGACCCTCGTTTGATATCTGGAACTGGACCCCCTCGGCGGCATAGAGCAGACCCAGACGGCGTTTTAGGTCAAAAGCCTCGGGGCTGATTTTGCGGGCAAAGAGGAAATCCTGACTGAGCAACAGATCATAGTGATCGTCATAAAACACCACCGGCATCCCGTAGTCGGTGAACATCAGAAAGGTCAGCGTGCGGGTGCGAATTTCCGTTTCGGGGACGACATGGCGCACGATGGTTTGAAAGAACGTCTCGTCGGGAATCCATGTTGTGCGAAAAAACCGCATCACATCGCGGCGCTTTTTGGTGAATTCCAGAACCCATTCGATGGTACGACGGCGCAGGCACCACCACTGGCTGCCGATTTGCACCTGAATGTCGGCGGGAATTTCGCGGGTCAGCCCCAGCCGCTGTTGCAGGTGGTAACTGGCATAGAACCGGCGTTTCTGCGTGCGTTCATTGAAAAAGTGCCGGTAAATCAACCGCTCTTCTTTCATGCCGGTCTTGATCCAGTCGCTGTCGAAATAGTCGAAGCTTTCGATAAAGTCCGCGTCGTTGTCATCCAGGAACCGGTGCGTGTACTCGGCGGACTTGATCGCCATGCAGTCGCCCGAAAGCATGTAAAAATGCGTCGCGCGCGGAAAAGCTTTGACGGCGGATTCCACTGCGTACAGCGTGGCTTGTACCAGCGACCATTCCCCCCAGCCGCACTTGATCCGTTTGTGGGCAAAGGTAACGTTGGGGTTGTCGTTCAGGGCGGCGCGGATGGCTTTGAAATGTTCGGGTTTGGCCGAGGCATCAAAGTGGATTGCCATGTAATCGCCAGCCGCAGTCAGCCGCTTTGCCTGCTTGATGATGGCATCCGGGTCCTTGTGACACAGCAATATATAGGCAATTTTGGCCATACCAGAGATTCACAAGCCCTTTACCTGTTGTTGTTTACCTAGATAGTGATGAAGGGAGATTGAATAAACAGCATTTATTTGCTTTTTTGCTGCGATAGACAACTGCTACCCGTTGAAGCAGCAGGATTTCAAAGGACGACAGGTATGGGTTTCCCCGGAACATGGATGACGGAAAGCGAAAGCGTGGTATACCGCGTTGTACCCAAATGCGCCTGCTCGACCATTGGCCAGATCATGTATTATTCGGATCACGGCGAATTTTTCGACGGTGACATTCATGACGCCAAGGGCGGGATGCACAAATGGGCGCTTGAGGAAAGTCAGGCGCCGATCACGGCCAATGTGCAAAACCACAGCTCCTATGCGTTCACCTGCGTGCGCAATCCCTATACCCGCATCCTATCGTCGTTTTTCGACAAAATCTGCGGCATCCAGCGCAACGGCAAACGCTATCGTGGCAATCTGGTGCCGCTGCTGGTGCAGAAATACGGCATCGAAGTGGGCGGCGACGACGGCAAGCAAGAGTTTGACCAGATCGCCAGTTTTCGCCGGTTCTTGCTGTTCGCCCGTGACACGATCCGCTGGCGCAAACCGATGGAGCCTGACATTCACTGGTCTGCGATGTCAGGCCATGTGTCGACGTACATTGTAAACGGCGGAAAATACGACAAAATCATCTGGACTGAAAAGTTCAACGAAGGCATGGAAGAAGTCCTAAATGCCATCGACACGCCGAAAAAAGTGAATATCGCAGAAATTCCCCGTTTCAACGAAAGCGAAGGCCACGGCCCCAAGCGTGCGCATCCGGTCGAAGATTACTTCGATGATTTGTCGATGCATCTGGTCTATGAAATCTACAAACGTGATTTCGAGGTGTTCAAATACGATTTTGAAAACCCCGCCAACAAGATGCCCACAGCCGAGATTGATCTGGATGAAGTTCACAAGAAGCTGGGCGATTAACCGCCCGCTTCTGCGATGATTTTCGCAACGCGTTTGCCCGCTGCGGCGGTCCCTTTGGTGCTGGGGTGAACCATGTCGGCCGCGTGGAACGACCTGTCGCCGTTGGGGACCAGATCAGCCATTGGCACAAACCAGACACCATTGTCGCGCTGTGCCATTCGGGTCACGCGGGCATCCAGTTCGTTACCCTCGTCGCGGCAGTGTTCGATCGGTGATCCACGGCCCGGACTGCGCAGGTAGCCGACGTAAATCACCTGCGCACCGCTTTTGCGCATCTTGGACACCAGCGCCGGAATTTCACCGCGCGTGCCGTCCTTTGAGATCATTTTGGTCATTTTCCGGTCGCAGCGCGAACAATTGCAGCCCAACCACAGGTCATTTCCGCCACCGTTCATAATGACCCAATTCCATGGGCCAGGACGGTACTGGCGCACAATGTCGAACCCCAGCGCGCCGGTCAGCGGCAGGTTATAGATCATCCGCGCGCCCATCACCGACCGGTTCGACACCTGCTGTCCCAGTTCGCGCTGAACCACAGCGGGAATCGAGCGACCAGAACTGGAATGGACCGCGAAAAACGAATCTCCGATAGCCAGAATGCGTGCCCGTTCTGCGGCCACGGGTGTGGACAGCATCAGCAAGATCATCAATGCTATTGGTTTCATCGTGTTTCCCTTTATCAGAATATACCGCTTCTTTGCATCACAGTTCCCAGAAATTGTGAAAGTGGTGCGGCGATATTGTGAAATGCGCTGCTTCACCCTACATGCCTTTGCTATGGCACAGGTAAAGAACGCAGACCCTAACTACAAAGTGATCGCCGAGAACCGGCGGGCACGGTTTGACTATGCCATCGAGGAAGATCTTGAATGCGGGATCATTCTGGAAGGCTCCGAGGTCAAGTCGATGCGCCAAGGCGGTTCGAACATCGCGGAAAGCTATGCCGCTGTCGAAGACGGCGAGTTGTGGCTGGTGAACAGCTATGTTGCCCCGTACGATCAGGCCAAGACATTCCGCCACGAGGAACGCCGTCGCCGCAAATTGCTGGTCAGCCGCAAACAGATGGCCCATCTGTGGAACGAAACACAGCGCAAGGGTATGACATTGGTGCCGTTGGTGTTGTATTTCAACCACCGTGGGATGGCCAAGATCAAGATCGGCATCGCCAAGGGCAAAAAGAACCACGACAAACGCGAGACCAGCGCCAAGCGTGATTGGAACCGTCAAAAGGCCCGCTTGCTCAAGGATCACGGCTGAACAAGGCGGCGAAGGCGATCTATCTTGCGAAGGCGTCCCTGCAAGGGTAGGGAAAACACGTTTATTCACGCACGGAGGCCACCCATGTCCGATGATCCCAAAACGCTTGTCTCGACCGAGTGGCTGGCCAAACATATCAAAGACCCCGATCTGCGTATTCTGGATGGGTCGTGGTACTTGCCCGATGCCAACCGCAACCCCAAGGCCGAATACGATGCGGCCCACATCCCCGGCGCGCGGTTCTTTGACATTGACGAGATTTCCGACGCGCGGTCGGATCTGCCGCATATGGCGCCCCCCGTTGAAAAATTCATGTCGCGGATGCGCGCGATGGGCGTGGGCGACGGCCATCAGGTTGTGGTCTATGACGGTGCCGGTGTCATGTCCGCCCCCCGTGTGTGGTGGTTGTTCCGGCTGATGGGCCACGAGAATGTCGCCGTTCTGGACGGCGGTTTCCCCAAATGGCAGGCCGAGGGGCGCGCAATCGAGGATTTGCCTCCCGTTGTCAAAGACCGTCACCTGACCGTGCGCTTTCAGAATCATCTGGTGCGCGACGTCACGCAGGTGTCGCAGGCCTCTAAACTGGGGGATGCGCAGGTCATCGACGCCCGCAGCGCAGCCCGTTTCCGTGGCGAAGCGCCTGAGCCGCGCGAAGGGTTGCGGGGGGGGCACATTCCCGGATCGCGCAATGTACCGTTCGATTTGCTGCTGAACGATGACAACACTCTCAAATCCCCCGCCGACTGCCGCGCAGTGTTCGAGGCGGCAGGCGTTGATCTGTCTTGCCCGCTGATCACCACCTGCGGTTCGGGTATCACCGCATCGGTTCTGGCGCTGGCGCTGGAGCGGATCGGCGTTGATACATGGTCGCTTTACGATGGATCCTGGGCCGAGTGGGGAATGTTCCCCACCGTACCCGTCGCAACCGGAGACGCATGATGTTCGAAACTCTCAAGCCGCAGGCACCCGACAAGATCCTGTCGCTGATGGCTCAATACAAAGAAGACCCGCGCAGCACCAAGATCGACCTTGGTGTGGGTGTTTACAAAGACGCCTCGGGGCTGACGCCCGTGATGCGCGCGGTCAAGGCCGCCGAGCACAAGCTGTGGCAAGAGCAGGACAGCAAGTCCTACACCGGTCTGACGGGCGATCCTGCGTTTTCGGATGCGATGATCAAATTGGTTCTGGCCGATGCTGTGCCGCGCAATACCGTGGCGGCGGCGGCGACGCCCGGCGGCACGGGAGCTGTGCGTCAGGCCTTTGAGATGGTCCAGATGGCCAACCCGCAGGCGCGCGTGTTCGTGTCTGACCCGACCTGGCCCAACCACATTTCGATTTTGCAGTATCTGGGCATCGAAATGGTGCCATACCGCTATTTCGACAGCGAAACCCGCAGTGTGGCCTTCGACGGCATGATCGAAGACCTCAAAACCGCGACCAAGGGCGACGTGGTTCTGCTGCATGGTTGCTGCCACAACCCGACAGGCGCCAACCTGACGATGGAGCAGTGGGCCGAAGTTATCAAAGTCTTGCAAGAAACCGGTGCCATACCGATGATCGACATTGCCTATCAGGGCTTTGGCGACGGACTGGACGCGGACGCTGCCGGAACCCGCGCAGTAGCTGCGGCTGTTCCGGAATGTTTGATTGCGGCCAGTTGTTCAAAAAACTTTGGGATTTACCGCGAACGCACAGGCATTTTGATGGTTGTGGCTGCGGATGCTGGGGCAGAGGCGTTGAATCAGGGTACGCTTGCCTACCTCAACCGCCAGAACTTCAGCTTTCCGCCCGATCATGGGGCACGGCTGGTGACCATGATTCTGACTGACGACGCCCTACGCGCCGATTGGCAGGCCGAGCTGGAAGATGTGCGTCTGGGTATGCTGGGCCTGCGTGAACAGCTGGCCGCAGAACTGAAACGTCTTTCAAACTCGGACCGGTTTGATTTTCTGGCCCTTCATCGTGGCATGTTCTCGCGTCTGGGGACCACGCCCGAGCTGGTCGAAAAGCTGCGGGCTGATCACGGCATTTACATGGTGGGTGACAGCCGCATGAACATCGCAGGCCTGAATTCCGAAACCGTGCCGGTGTTGGCGCGCGCGATCATTGATGCGGGTATCTGACGGACCCGCGTTTGACGGGACCAGCGTGATTGGGCGGCCCTTTCGGGGTCGCCCTTTTTGCTGCCTGCATCACCTTGTTCCAAACATGAACAAGCCGGGCGCATTGCTGCGCCCGGCTTGTTGTCTCATGGCTGATAGCGGGAGGAAGGAGACCTCAGCCCTTGGAGAACTCGGGATAGGCTTCCATGCCCATTTCGGACATATCCAGACCGTTGATCTCATCCTCTTCGGAGACGCGGATGCCCATGGTTGCCTTTAGGATGAACCAGACGATACCGGATGCGATCGCGGTGAACAGACCCACCACAATGATCGAATACAGCTGCGTTGCCAGCGAAGCGTCACCGTTGGTGAATACAACCGCGATGGTGCCCCAGATACCGCAGAACAGGTGAACCGGGATCGCGCCGACAACGTCGTCGATCTTCAGTTTATCCAGAAACGGAACCGCAAAGACCACGATCACACCGCCCACTGCACCGATCAGAGTTGCAGCGCCCAGCGACGGGGTCAGCGGCTCGGCTGTGATCGACACCAGACCGGCAAGCGCGCCGTTCAGCACCATTGTCAGGTCAGGTTTCTTGTACAGGATCTGCGTCAGGATCAGCGCAGCAATCGCGCCACCAGCAGCAGCCGTGTTGGTGTTCGCGAAGATGCGGCTGACATCAGCCACGTCGCCCACGGTGCCCATCGCCAGCTGCGAGCCACCGTTGAAACCGAACCAGCCCAGCCACAGGATGAACGTACCCAGTGTTGCCAGAGTCAGGTTCGAACCGGGAATCGGGATAGTGCGGCCGTCTTTATACTTGCCGATACGCGGACCAAGGATCAGCGCGCCGACCAAAGCAGCCCAGCCACCGACCGAGTGCACAACAGTCGAACCGGCGAAATCGAGGAAGCCCATCGCGTCCAGGAAGCCACCGCCCCATTTCCACGACGCCTGGATCGGATAGATCACGGCGGTCAAGGCAATGGTAAAGGCAAGGAAGGGCCACAGTTTGATGCGCTCAGCCAATGCGCCTGAAACGATCGACGCGGTCGCCGCACAGAACATCAACTGAAAGAAAAAGTCGGAACCGGTAGAGGCATAAGAATAGTCATCGGCTGCATCGGCAGTGACGCCAACCGCTTCAAGAACGCCGGGGCCCCAGACGCCGGACAGGATGCCATCGATGGACCAGGTGCCCAGCGGGTACATCAGGTTGTAGCCGATCAGGTAGTAGAAGATCGACGCGAGCGAGAAGAGCGAAATGTTCTTTGTCATCTGCATGGTGACGTTCTTCGAACGGACGAGGCCGCCTTCGAGCATGGCAAAGCCTGCCGCCATGAAGAACACCAGAAAGCCGCCCACAAGGAACAGCAGCGAGTTCATGATAAAGACCATATCGGTCGACGCGTTCACGCCAGCCGTCGGGCCTTCGTCCTGGGCAAAGCCCAGCGTCGGCAGCAGCGCGATCGACGCGGCAGCTGCGAGCGTAAGAGTTGTGGTACGTTTCATTGTTGGAATGTCCCCGGTTGCGGTCGCGTTAAAGCGCGTCGTGATTGGTTTCGCCGGTGCGCACACGCACGGCCTGTTCGACGTCGAGCACGAAAATCTTGCCGTCACCGATTTTGCCGGTGTGCGCGGTTTTCTTGATCGTCTCGACCACCTGATCGGCGGTGGCGGCATCGACCACGATTTCCAGTTTGATTTTCGGAACGAAGTTCACGGCGTACTCGGCGCCACGATAAATTTCTGTATGGCCGGATTGAGAGCCAAAGCCCTTGATCTCGGTCACCATCATGCCGCGGACGCCAGCTTCGGTCAGAGCCTGACGGACATCCTCCAGCTTGAATGGTTTGATCGTTGCTATGATCAGTTTCACGCATTTTCCCCTTGTCGATGGCCATCTTTTTTGGCCGTTTTCCTGTTGGCAACAGATGGAATGACGGGCCGTTGGGGAAGATCAGGCGCGCATTTATGAGGCGGTTGCGATAGGTTTGTGCGCAAAAAATGCGCAAACTTGCGAATATGCCTAAAATTTCATCGAAAAAATGATGAAGGATAGCGAACAGTTCCCCGTGTATCTCGCGGCGCAGACAGGTATTGTGCTGGAAACAAACAAGGCCGAGCAGGGGTCTAGATGAGCAATTCGACACGCGGCAAGCGTCCTTTGGTGGCAGACAAACGGTCTTCCTCCACTTCCAGGAAGAAAACGACCACAACGCGCAAGCGTCCGGTTAAACGGCGCAAACCCATCCCGCCACGGCGCGGCGGGATTATTGGGTTTCTTCTGCGTATCTTGCGATTTTTCACCCGTCTGATCTGGGCCGTGACATGGCGCGGAACGCTGGTGGCTGTTTTGGTTCTGGGCCTGTGGGTCGGCTATACCGCCACGACCTTGCCCGATCTCGAAGAGTTGCTGGACGGTCGCGCACGCGGGTCGGTGACCATGAAAGATTATCAGGGCAACACCTTTGCATGGCGCGGCGACCAGTTCGGGGGCGTCGTGACTGCGCAAACCGTGTCGCCCCACCTCAAGAACGCGATTATCGCGACCGAGGACCGGCGATTCTATAAACATATCGGTGTCAGCCCGCGCGGCATTGCCAGCGCCGTGCGGATCAACCTGCGCGAAGGGCGCGGACCACTGGACGGGCATGGCGGTTCGACCATCACCCAGCAAGTTGCGAAACTGTTGTGTCTGGGCACGCCCTATGACCCTGCAACAGGTCAGACAGAAACGCAGTACGAACAGGATTGCCGACGTGGAACATTGCAGCGCAAGATTTTCGAAGCGGTTTATGCGCTGGCGATGGAGGCCAAATATTCCAAGGACGACATCCTGACGATCTATATGAACCGTGCGTTTTTGGGTGCTGGCGCACGTGGCTTTGAGGCTGCAAGTCTGCGCTATTTTGGAAAATCTGCGGCCACTGTAGACCCTGCCGAGGCTGCGATGCTGGCAGGTTTGCTGGTCGCACCAACGCGGTTTGCGCCCACCAACGATCTGGCGCGGTCGCAGAACCGTGCGGCGACAATCATCCGGCTGATGAACGAACAGAACTATCTGACCAGCGCAGAGGCAGCGCAAGCACAGGCCAATCCGGCCGTGCTTAGCCAGGCTGCCGCCGCCCGCGCGGGCGGGTACTTCGCCGATTGGGTGATGTCTTCGGGCCCCGAATTTTTCACACGCAAAACAACAGAAGATGTGATCATTCGGACCACGCTTGATCAACGTATTCAACGCGCCGCCGAAGAGGGGCTCAAATGGGTCTTTGAGAACAAGGTACGTGAAGGGTCCAAAGCCCAAGCGGCCATCGTCGTGATGGATGCAGAGGGGGCCGTGCGCGCGATGGTTGGTGGGCGCGACAATCAGGTGGCGGGCGCGTTCAACCGTGCCACCCAAGCATTGCGCCAGACCGGATCGGCATTCAAACCCTTCGTTTATGCCACTGCACTGGACCTGGGCGCATCGCCTTTGGACCTCATCGAAGACGCGCCGTTGACAATAAACATTCCGGGTTCCGGTTCGTGGTCGCCCAATAACTACACCAATCGCTTTTTGGGCACGGTAACACTGGCCAAGGCGCTGGAAGAATCGCTGAACATTCCGGCTGTTAAAGTGTCCGAAAGCGTTGGCCGTGAGAACGTGCGAACCGTAGCCAGCGGCTTTGGCATCGACAGCGATCTGGCGGCTGGGCCTGCACTGGCGCTGGGTGCATCGGAAAGCACGCTGATCGAGATGACGGGCGCCTATGCGGGGTTTCTGAACGGCGGTTCGTCGGTCACGCCTTACGGTCTGATCGAACTGCGGCTGCTGGGCGACGAAGAACCCCTGATGGGCACCGGCGGTGGCATTGGCGAGCGGGTGATCCAGCAAGACGCCGCGCGGCAACTGGTCTGGATGATGGAAAAAGTCGTCAGCGAAGGCACCGGCGCGCGTGCACAGTTTGGCGGGCGCGAGATTGCAGGTAAAACCGGCACAACGCAGGCGGCGCGTGATGCATGGTTTATCGGCTTTACCGGTGACTATGTGGCGGGTGTCTGGATGGGATACGACGACAACACGCCGCTAACCGGTGTGACCGGCGGCGGGTTGCCTGCTGAAATCTGGCGTGAAGTGATGATGCGCGTACACGAGGGATTGCCGCTGACGCCATTGCCAATGGACGGACCGCGCCAGCCGCAGCACGTCGTCGATGCGCCAGTTGCACAACCGCGTGCCACGACGACCGAGGGCATCATTAATAACCTGCTGCGCGATATTCTTGGTGGCGGGGGTGGGAATTCCTCTGGCCGGCAACAGCCGAAGATCAACGGAGGAGAACGGTAGCGCCCCGCGAAGAGCGCTGCCGTCTCCAGTCCGTCAACCCATGCGGCTGAGGTCTGAGATCATCTTGTCGATGTTGCCACCGTTACGGTCCAGCAGCGCGCCGATTTCGGTGCGTTCTGTCAGCAGCATGTTCACGCCTTCGATGAACATATTGAAGAACAGATTGCGGCCCGACTTGTCCGAGACAAGGAATGTCACCTCGAAGGGAGCCTCGCCGCGCAGGTAAGCGGTGGTTTTGATTTCGTATCCTGCCTTGATCTGTCGGGCCGATTTCACTTCGATCCGGCCCCCGATGAACTCGTGGAACCGCTTCCCGTATTTGCGAGAGATATAGCCCGCGAACACGTCGCCAAACTTGCGCTTTTGCGCGGCAGAGGCGCTGCGTCCGTCCACGCCAAGAGCGTATTGCGCCATGATTGGCACATCGCCGTACGTTGCAAAGATTTTTTCAAAGTCACGGATCATCGCGTTTTCGGATTTGCCCGAAGCAATCACACGGTTGATTTCGGCCACAAGCTTGTCAACCAGCGCGCGCGCCTGCGCTTCGTTCAGGGCCCAGACGGGACCGGCCACAAGGGCGCCACCAGAAGCAGCAAGGAACGTGCGTCGTGTCAGGTTATTGAGCATAGGGGTCCTCGTAAATGTCAGAGTACGGGTCATCAGAGTAAGGATCGTCGCCTTCGGCACCGCCTGTCCCGACGCTGTATCCCAGTTCAAACCGCCGGTTCTGAAGGTAGATTAGACGGGCTTGGGCGTAGCTGTCGGCGCTTTCGTACAGGATCGAATCGACCGTGTCAGAGTACCGGCCGCGATCGCCCAGTCGCGACGCCAGCTTAGCGCCGGTGGCATAATATTTTTCAGGGTTGGGCAAACGATAGGTCAGCGGGTTGGTGAACAGGTCGACAATACGCCCTACAGCATCTCGGCGGGTTGCGGGGCCTGCTACGGGCATTTCCACATAGGGGCCTTCGGCAACGCCCCAGACATACAGCGTTTCGCCGAAATCGGTGTTGTGTTGCGGCACGTCAAATTCGGTCGCAGCATCCACCAGTCCGCCGAATCCCAGAACCGTGTTGGTCAGAAACCGCACGGTCGACAGGCCAGCGCCGCGAAAATCACCTTGTAATAGCGAATTTACGACAACGCTGGGTTGGGCCAGGTTGGTGGCAAAGTTGCCAACAGTGTCTTCAAGCTCGTCGGGAACCGCGTTTGAATACCCCCGTCCGGCCGGTCGCAAGACCGCTTGGTCCAGCTTGCGGTTAAAGGCGTGAACCTTGCGATTGCCAGCTTCGTTGGGGTCATAGATGCCGTCGCGCGATACGGCATTTTGGTCAGGCGCTGCACAAGCGCTGACAAGGGCCAAAGCCAGTATCATGATCGGCAGACGCGCCCCGCGGTGCTTGAAGTGATAAACTGACAATGGCGGTCTCCGTTTCAAAATCTTAGAACTTACCTAATGCTTTCACTGCTATTGCCCAGATGGGTAACGTGCGAATTATATCTCTGTGGCACTTCCGCCGCAGCGACCATAAAATTTTTCAGCCTGAGAGGGCATAGCAGTCGCCGTATAGCAGGCGAAAAGGTGCCGATGCAAAATCGCGTTCAGAAAATGGGAGCAGCCGAATTGCGGCGCGCCCGTGCAGAAACTCGCAACCTTTACTGGTTGGTAGGCGTGTTCAGCCTGTTTGCCAACCTGCTGATGTTGACGGGCCCGCTGTATATGTTGTCGGTCTATGATCGCGTGCTGGGCAGCCGGTCCGAAGAGACGCTTATCGCCTTGTCGTTGCTGGTTTTGTTCCTTTACGGCGTGATGGGAATTCTCGACTATACCCGCAGCCGGATCATGGCGCGCGTGGGGGCGCGTTTTCAGACGCGGTTGGATCGTCGTGTGTTCGACGCCGTGGTGCGCAAATCGGCTGTGGCGCCTGACCTGCAAACGCAATCCGGTCTGGCCGATCTGGAAGCCGTCCAACGGTTTATGACCTCGCCGGTGCTGATTGCCTTTTTCGACTTGCCTTGGACGCCGATCTTTTTGGCGGGAATCTTTATGTTCCATCCGATGCTGGGCTGGCTGGCGGTGGGTGGCGGGGTTCTGTTGATCCTGATTGCCTTTCTGAACCAGTGGCTGTCGCGCGAACCGCAATTGCGCGCGGGGATTGCGGACCAACAGGCCGGTTCCATGTCAGATCAGCTTCGTATCGAGGCTGAAATGGTTCAGGCAATGGGAATGCGCGACGCGGCGTTCACCCGTTGGTCCAAAATACGAAGCTGTGCGTTGAAAGAACAAATTTCAGCGACAGATGTGGGTGGTACGTTCACGTCGCTGACCAAAATGCTGCGACTGTTCTTGCAAAGCGCGATGCTGGGCCTTGGGGCCTATCTGGTGCTGCAGAACGAAATGACTGCAGGAGCGATGATCGCAGGATCGATCCTGTTGGGTCGTGCGCTTGCGCCGATTGAAATGATGCTGAACCAGTGGCCGCTGGTGCAGCGCGCTTCCAAAGGGTGGGACAATCTGGCCGAACTTTTGGGCACGGTACGACCTGAACAATCGCGCACAGCCTTGCCGCGGCCCAAGGCGCGGCTGGTTGCAAAATCGCTGACAGTGGTGCCGCCGGGTGAAAAGCAGGCGTCGCTGCGGGGCTTGAATTTCGAGCTGAAACCGGGCGAAGCACTGGGCGTGATCGGGCCATCGGGTGCCGGTAAATCGACGCTGGCACGCTGTATCACTGGCGTGTGGCGCCCTGCTGGCGGGTCGATCCGGCTCGACAGTGCAGCACTGGACCAATACGAACCGGACGTTCTGGGGCAGCATATCGGCTATCTTCCGCAACGGGTGCAGCTGTTTGATGGCACCATTGCCGAAAACATCGCTCGTCTGGCCGAAAAGCCAGACGATGTCGCCGTTGTCGAGGCCGCGAAAAAGGCGGAGGCGCACGAAATGATCCTCGAATTTCCCGAAGGTTATGACACCCGCATCAACGCAGGCCAGCAGCGCCTTTCGGGCGGTCAGATCCAGCGTATCGGTTTGGCCCGCGCGCTTTATGCCGATCCGGTGATCATGGTGCTGGACGAGCCGAACTCGAATCTCGACAATGACGGCACCGAGGCATTGAACCGTGCGATCCGTGCAATGAAGGCGGACGGGCGATCGGTCATGATCATGGCGCACCGGCCTTCGGCGATTGCGGAATGCGAAATGTTGTTGATCCTCGATCAGGGCGCGCGCGTGGCCTTTGGCCCCAAGGACGATGTGCTGAAATCGAACGTACAGAACCATCGACAAATCACGCAGGCGCCGCGCCGCGCGTGGGGTATCTCATGATTGACGCAACCGAAAAGGCATGGAGCGCACGGGGACCCGTTCTGTTTGGCCTGTTCGGCCTGATCGTGCTGTTCGGCGGCTTTGCGTTCTGGGCGACGCAAAGCAATATCGCGGGCGCGATCATCGCCTCGGGGCGTATCGAGGTTGATCGCAACCGCCAGATCGTACAGCACCCCACGGGTGGGGTTGTGTCCGAGATTGCAGTGAAAGAAGGTGACACCGTCAAAGCGGGGGATCTGCTGCTGGCGCTGGACGACCGGCAGATGAAATCGCAACTGGCGATCATCGAAGGCCAGCTTTACGAACTGATGGCCCGTCGCGGACGGCTTGAGGCCGAGCGCGACCAGACCGATAGGGTGGTGTTCGAGGAAGAGTTGAAGCAAGCTGGTGCGGAAAACTCCGATCTGCAAGAGTTGATCAGCGGCCAGCGCAACCTGTTCTTTGCCCGCCGCGACAGTGTCGCAGGCGAGTCCGAGCAGCTACAAAAACGTCAGGGCCAGATCCAAAGCCAGATCGACGGCGTCGAGGCACAGGACAAGGCGCTGGCACTGCAACTGGGCTTTATCGAAGAAGAATTGACCAACCAACAGGCTTTGCTGGAAAAAGGTCTGGCACAGGCTACACGGGTTCTGGCGCTGCAACGCCAACAGGCCAGCCTTGAAGGGCAGTTGGGCGAACTGGCCGCCAGCAAGGCACAGGCCGAAGGGCGGATCACCGAAATTGACCTTGAAGTGCTGAAACTGAGCGCTGGACGGCGTGAAGAGGCAATCACACAGCTGCGCGATCTGCGTTATCGCGAACTGGAACTGGTGGAACAGCGCGCATCGCTGCGAGCGGACATCGAAAAACAACAAATCCGCGCGCCAGTGTCGGGCATCGTTTATGCGATGCGGGTGCAAACCCCCCGATCTGTTATTCGTGGCGCTGATCCGGTGCTTTACCTGATCCCGCAGGACAGGCCATTGGTGATCGTGGCGCAGGTGGCTCCGATTCACATCGACGAGGTTCACGTCGGCCAGCAGGTGAACCTGCGTCTCAGCGCGCTTGACCAGCGCAACACGCCCGAACTGGTGGGGCAGGTTGATCTGATCTCGGCGGATGCATTCGAGGACGAGGCGCAGAGGCGCAGCTTTTACCGCGCCGAAATTGCGCTGAACCTCGGCGAGCAGAGCAAGCTGAAAATAGGCGAGGTGCTGATCCCCGGTATGCCGGTCGAGGTGTTTATTCGCACCGCAGACCGTACGCCGCTGGCCTATCTGGTCAAACCCTTTTCCGACTATTTCAAACGGGCGTTCCGCGAAAGCTGATGGGGCAAAGGGGGCCAGCCCCCCGTCGCTGCGCGCCGTCCCCCGGAGTTTATCGGGCAAGATGAAGCATTGGGTCTTTTGCTTTTGCTGGCGAGGGACTAGCGTCGCGGCTGACATTCAGCATTGGAGAACGCGATGAGCTTTGCAAAGAAACTGGCCGAAATGGGTGTGGAATTGCCGAATGCGCCCGCACCTGCGGCGAATTATGTGCCGTTCGTTCAGATCGGCGATTTGGTTTATGTGTCGGGTCAGATTTCCAATGGCCCTGACGGCTTTATCACCGGCAAGCTGGGTGCGGATATGGATGTTGCTGCGGGGGCTGCTGCGGCGCGGACCTGTGCGATCAGCCTGTTGGCGCAAGTCAAAGCGGCCTGTGATGGCAACATCGACCGTCTGGTGCGGGTGGTCAAACTGACCGCTTTCGTAAACTCGACCGTGGACTTTACCGAGCAGCCCAAAGTGGTGAACGGCGCGTCCGACTTTTTGGTTGAAGCGTTGGGCGAGGCTGGACGGCACTCGCGCTCTGCAGTGTCGGCGGCTTCATTGCCATTGGGCGTTGCGGTCGAGATCGAAGGCATTTTCCAGATCAAATGACCATGACACTGCCGCAAGGATTTCTGGATGTGCCGCTGGCGCATCGGGCTTTGCACGATGTGGCCGATGGTCGACCCGAGAACAGCCGCGCGGCAATCCGCGCGGCGATCGCGCATGGCTATGGCATCGAGATTGATTTGCAACTGAGCGCTGATGGCCGCGCGATGGTGTTTCACGATTATGCGCTGGACCGTTTGGCCGAGGGCAGCGGGGCATTGCGTCAGTACGATGCCGCAACGCTGTGCCGGACGGTGCTGCGCGGTTCGACCGAGGGCATTCCCGATCTGACCGAAGTGCTGGAGATTGTCGCAGGCCGCGTGCCGCTGCTGGTCGAGTTCAAGGATCAGGACGGGGCTATGGGCCCGAATGTGGGCCATCTGGAGGATGCGGCGGCCGAGGTGTTGGGCGATTACAATGGGCCGCTGGCGGTGATGTCGTTCAACCCGCATTCCGTGGCGCGGCTGGCCGAGGTGTTGCCCAAGGTGCCGCGCGGGCTGGTCACCAGCGCCTATACCGCCGAGGATTGGCCGCTGAGCGCGCAGGTACGGGACCGTTTGCGCGAGATTCCGGATTATGACCGTGTCGGGGCCTGTTTCATCAGTCATGAGGCGCAAGACCTGGACCGGCCTCGCGTTGCCGCGCTGAAGGCAGCAGGGGCAGACGTGCTTTGCTGGACCATTCGCACACCCGAGGCCGAGGCAGAAGCACGCCGTGTCGCGCAGAATGTGACCTTTGAGCAATATCTGCCGCCCTTGAAAGGTTGATCCCGAACGGCGGAGCCACACATAGAAACGCGGGCAACAGCACCACCAAGGCCGGTACGATAAGAGGCAGGCGGACATGAGCGGGCAAGAGGTAGAGATCAAGATTGTGCCAGCATTGGCACAAATCGATTCTGTGGCGTGGGACACCTGTGCCTGCCCCGAGGCCGCAGGCGGCGCGCCGCCCAACGATCCGTTCACGACTTACCGTTTTTTGCGCGCACTGGAAGACAGCCGCTCGGTTGGCGTCGGTACTGGATGGCATCCGCAATATCTTGTAGCGTCGATGGAAGGTCAGGTCATTGGCTGTGCGCCGATGTACGTCAAATCGCACAGTCAGGGCGAGTATATCTTTGACCACAACTGGGCCCACGCCTACGAGCGGGCGGGCGGGCGCTATTACCCGAAACTTCAGATCGCGGTGCCCCACACGCCTGCCACGGGGCGGCGGTTTCTGGTGCATCCCGATTTTGCCGAGGCAGGCTTTGCCGCATTGGTGCAAGGGGCGGTGCAACTTGCCGAGAACAACGGCATCTCGACCCTGCACGCCACCTTTTGTACCGAAGCCGAGGCGGAGTTGGGCGTCCAGATGGGCCTGATGCGCCGGACCACGCAGCAGTTTCACTGGCACAATGACAACTATGCCGACTTCGACGGTTTTCTGGCCAGCCTGTCCAGCCGCAAACGCAAGAACATCCGCAAGGAACGCGCGCAGGCACAGGCCTTTGGTGGCGAGATCGAGGTGCTGACGGGTGAAGCGATCCAGCCGCACCATTGGGATGCATTCTGGGAGTTTTATCAGGACACTGGTGCACGCAAATGGGGTACGCCCTATCTGACGCGGGATTTTTTCAATCAGGCGCAGGCGCACCTGCGTGATGACATCTATCTGGTTCTGGCATGGCGCGACGGGGCATATGTGGCCGGTGCGATGAATTTCGTCGGCGCTCATGCGCTTTATGGCCGTTATTGGGGCTGTTCAGAGCATCACCCCTGCTTGCATTTCGAATTGTGTTACTATCAGGCCATCGACATCGCCATTGCCCAAGGACTGGACACGGTCGAAGCAGGCGCGCAGGGCGAACACAAACTGGCGCGGGGCTATTTGCCGACGCCAACCCATTCGCTGCATTGGGTTGGCGATCCGGGTTTCTCTGACGCGATCGCGTCCTATCTTAAGGCTGAAGGCGAGGCCGTAGCCGAGGAAATAGAGGTGCTGACGGATTATGGCCCGTTCAAGAAAGTTCAAATCGAGGAACAGGAATGACTGAAAGATTAAGCAACGAGACACGCAAGACATTGCTTGCACCATTGAAAGAAACCGGCTGGGATATGGTCGACGACCGCGATGCCATTCGCAAGACATTCAAGTTCGGCGATTTCGCAGATGCCTTTGGCTGGATGACACGCGCTGCGTTCTGGGCCGAAAAGTGGAATCACCATCCCGAATGGGATAACACCTACAACACCGTCAATGTCGTCCTGACGACACATGATGTCGACGGTCTGAGCACGCTGGACGTAAAGCTGGCGCGTAAAATGGACAGCCTTGCGGGATAAGATATGTTTCAAGATTTAATGAATATCGAGCTTTTTGCTGGCAATACTGTTGCCGATTTTCTGACACTGAACATGCTGGCATCGATGGCCGGTTCGGTCGTTGGGGCCGTTCTGATCGTTGTCATGGGCTGGATCATCGCCGCGTGGCTGGGCAGCCGTGTGCGCAGGATTGGCACCTCGCATCCGCAGTTGGACGACACGTTGTTCAATTTTCTCGGCTCGATCGTGCAGTATATCGTCATCGGTTTTACGATACTGATCGTGCTGAACACCTTTGGCATCCAGACCACGTCAATTGTGGCGGCTGTCGGTGCGGCGGGTCTGGCAATTGGTCTGGCTTTGCAGGGCACGCTGTCGAACGTGGCGGCGGGTGTTATGCTGATCATGTTCCGCCCTCTCAAAATCGGTGATTTTGTCGATGTGGCGGGGCAGATGGGCACCGTCAAAGATGTCACGCTGAATTTTACTGAACTGGCCAGCCTGTCGAACACCCAAGTCATCATTCCCAACAAGGAAGTCTGGGGCAACGTGATCGAAAACTATTCGGTCTATCCCACGCGGCGCGCCGAGTGGTATTTCGGCGTGGGCTATGGTGCCAATCTGAAAGATGCCGAGGACACGATCCGCGAGACCATCATGGCCGATCCGCGCGCGCATGCGCAGCCGGAGCCGTTTATTCAGGTTAGCAATTTGGGCGACAGCTCGGTTGATTTCCGCGTGCGCGTTTGGTGCGACGCGTCAGACTACTTTGCGTTCACCAACGATATGACCCGCAAGGTCAAGGAAGCGTTGGATGCCAAGGGCGTGGATATTCCGTTCCCCACGCGCACCATCTATCAGGCCGCAGCAGAGTAATCCCTGCAGGCACGTCATGAAAAAGGCCCTCGGAATCGGGGGCCTTTTGCGTTTCCGTTATCTCTGGCCAAGGCCGGAGTTACATGCTGTCCAGCAGACCTTCGCCGCCGGATACATCGCAAACTCCGGGGTTTTCTTCGGCTTGGAACAGGGTCACCTTGCCGTCGTCCACAAGCATCGCGTAACGCTTGGAGCGGGCCATCAACCCTGCGGGCGGGGCGTCAAAATTCATACCGATGGCTGTGGTAAACTCGCTGCCTGCATCCGACAACATGGTGATGCCTGCGGCTGTTGCGCCAGTGGCTTCGCCCCATGCCTTCATCACAAAAGGGTCGTTGACCGACACGCAAATGATCTCGTCCACACCTTTGGCGTTGAACTGGTCCTTGGTGCGGATAAACGACGGAACGTGGGCCGAATGGCATGTGGGGGTAAACGCGCCCGGGACAGCAAAAATCACGACTTTGCGGCCTTTGGTTTTGTCGGACAGGCTAACGGGTGCGGGGCCTTCGGCGCCCATTTGCACCAGTGTTGCGTCGGGCAGAGTATCACCTTGAGAGAGTGCCATCATCGGTTCCTTTCGGGAATTGTGTTACCGTCGTTGTCCGATATAGGGTCCGGCAGGGATTTGGGCCATTAAATTCGGCCAAAAGGTCAGGGAAGGGACGCGAATGCACGTTATTGTTATCGGGGCCGGTCAAGCGGGGTCATCTTGCGTGGCCAAGCTGCGCAATGCAGGGTTTGACGGACAGGTGACTTTGATCGGGGCCGAGAGCGTGCCCCCCTATCAGCGCCCGCCACTGTCCAAAGGGTATCTGCTGGGTGACATGACGCTGGAGCGGATGTTTTTACGCCCCGAGAGCTTCTATACCGAGAACAACATTGATCTGCGAATGGGCACCAAGGTTGAGGCGATCGACCCCGCCGCGCAGACAGTGACTGTGCCGGGTGAAGTGCTGCATTATGATGAACTGGTTCTGACCACGGGGTCAGACCCCCGCCGCCTGCCTGCGGCGATTGGTGGTGCGTTGGACGGTGTGTACACGGTGCGCGACCTGATGGACGTGGACAGCATGTCACCGCGTTTTGCCAAGGGGGCGCGGGTGCTGATTGTCGGAGGCGGCTACATCGGGCTCGAAGCGGCGGCGGTTGCATCAAAACTGGGGTTGCAAGTGACCCTTGTCGAAATGGCAGACCGCATCCTGCAACGGGTGGCATCCCCCCAGACCAGTGATTTTTTCCGCGCCCTGCACGCGGGCCACGGTGTTGATATCCGCGAGGGTGTCGGGCTGGACCGGCTGCTGGGTCAGGATTCGGTTAGCGGTGCACGCCTGACCGATGGCACCGAGCTGGAGGTTGATTTCGTGATTGTGGGTGTTGGCATCGCGCCTGCATCGGCCTTGGCCGAAGCTGCGGGGCTGGTGATGGACAACGGTATCATGGTCGATGCGCATGGCCGCACTTCTGATCCGCATATATGGGCAGCAGGCGATTGCGCATCCTTTCCCTATCGCGGTGCGCGTATCCGGCTGGAAAGTGTGCCGAACGCCATTGATCAGGCAGAAGTGGTGGCCGAAAATATCATGGGTGCCGAGAAGGAATATGCGGCCAAGCCGTGGTTCTGGTCGGACCAATATGACGTGAAATTGCAGATCGCGGGACTGAACGTGGGCTATGACCGCGTGGTGACCCGTAACAACGGTGCTGCGGTGTCGTTCTGGTACTACCTTGGCGACCAGTTGCTGGCGGTGGACGCCGCCAATGACCCGCGCGCTTATATGATCGGTAAACGGCTGATCGAGGCAGGCAAGACTGCCGATCCCGCGATTGTGGCCGACCCCGAGGCCGACCTGAAGCCGCTGTTGCAAGCGTGAGGATCATCGCGGGCACATGGCGCGGTACGGGGCTTGCCCATCTGGGCAAGGGCGACGCGGGCGCACAATTGCGGCCCACGTCCGACCGCGTGCGCGAAAGCCTGTTTTCGATGCTGACCAGTCGCGGCGTGATCCAAGGTGCGCGGGTGCTGGACCTGTTTGCAGGCACCGGCGCACTTGCGCTTGAGGCGCTCTCACGCGGGGCGGTGCAGGCGGTGCTGGTTGAGAACGGGCGCGTGGGTCAAAATCTGATTGCCGAGAACATCAAGAAACTGCGCGCCGGGGACACGGCCACGTTGATGCGCAACGATGCGACACGGCTGGGTGTGTGGATCGCAGCGCCGTTTGATCTGGTGTTTCTCGATCCGCCCTACGGCAAGGGTATGGGCGACAGTGCGCTGCGATCAGCCGTGGCTGGCGGATGGATCGCCAAAGGCGCCTGCGTGGTCTGGGAAGAGAACGCGCCGATGTCTCCGCCGGAAGGATTCATTCAGGTGGACGGACGCCGTTTTGGCGACACCCATGTGACACTGCTGGAAAAGGGCTAGAACGCTCGGACTTGCGCTGCGAACTGAATTAATGCTGCATAGGGATACCAACCAATAAGGACTAGCTCTTGCAGGTGTTAACCAAGGGGGTTAGCCCCCACCTTTCAGTATCTTCTTCTAAGGAACGTTGCCGCATGATCCGAATACTCGCCGCGATGGCGCTGGCGCTGGCGGCGGGTGCTGCGCAAGCCGAGACTCTGAAGCTGGCAGTGACCACGTCGTTTGCCGCCTCTGGCCTGTCCGACGTGCTGCTGCCCGCGCTTCAAAAAGATACCGGCATCGAAGTACAACTGCTGGTCGGCGACACCGCGAACACGCTGGCGCTGGGCGAGACAGGGCAGGTGGATGCGATCCTTCTTCACAGCCGCAGAGAAGAAGAGGCCTTTGTCCAAGAAGGATTTGGTACACATTGCCGCAAGATTATGTACGATGAATTTGTCTTGGTCGGGCCCGTGGACGATCACGCAGGCATTGCGCAATCTGTGTCCGTGACCGAAGCCTTGCAACGCATTGCCAAAAGCGAACGCCATTTTGTCAGCCTTGGCGATGACAGTGCCTTGCATAAAAAGGAACAGTCGCTTTGGGCCGATGCGGGTCTGTTGCCGCAACAGTTTCCCAACTGGTATACAGTCGCAGAAGCAGGCATCGAGGGCAGTCTGAGCATCGCCACAGGCTTGAACGGGTATATCCTGACGGACCAGCTTGGGTGGCTGCGGGCGGGCGACAAGGCAGGGCTGGCGCCGCTGTTTTCCGGTGATCCGGTTCTGTTTAGCCAATACAATTTTATTGCGGTGAACCCTGAACGGAACCCTCATGTGGCCCGCGATGTGGCCGCCACAGTTGAGGATTGGCTGACCAGTCCCCGCGCGGCCGAACTGATCAACAGCTATACCGTCAACGGCGAGACTTTGTTTACTTTCAACGCCGAATGACGCTCTAGTAAGTCGGGTGGAATGTTCCGGCCTCGGAAAGGGTAAAGATTTCAAACCCTGTTTCGGTCACGCCAACCGAATGTTCGAACTGCGCTGACAGGGATTTGTCGCGGGTCACGGCGGTCCAGTCGTCGGCCAGTGTTTTGGTTTCGGCGCGGCCAAGGTTTACCATCGGCTCGATGGTAAAGAACATGCCCGGCTCAAGCCGCGCACCTGTGCCCGGACGACCATAGTGCAGCACATTCGGCGGCGCGTGAAATACACGGCCCAGCCCGTGACCGCAGAAATCGCGGACCACTGACATGCGGTGCGCTTCAACAAAGCTTTGAATGGCGTGGCCGATGTCACCAAAGGTATTGCCCGGCTTTACCGCTTCGATACCGCGCATCAGGGCGTCGTGGGTCACTGTGATCAGACGCTCGGCCTTGCGGGGCAGTTTGCCCGCAACAAACATGCGACTGGTGTCACCGAACCAGCCGTCAACGATGACGGTGACATCGATGTTCAGAATGTCGCCGTCTTTCAGCTTTTTGTCACCGGGGATGCCGTGGCACACCACATGGTTCACGCTGATGCAACTGGCGTGCTCATAGCCCTTATAGCCGATGGTCGCTGATTTCGCGCCCGCATCCTCGACCATCTTGGTGATGATCCGATCGATCTCGGCCGTGGTCTGTCCGGGGAAAACGTGCTCGGACATGGCGTCAAGAATACGCGACGCCAATGCGCCCGCAGCATACATGCCAGCGGAATCGGACGGATCGTAAATGCGTATGCCATCCTTTGTCAGACGGCCCCGGTTTTCTTGTTTCAACAGAGGTCTCCGTTGGTCCTTGATGTTTGGTCAACTATAATGCAGGTGCAGCAAAAACACCAGAGTTGCTTACATATCGACAGCCAGCGGCTGCCCGATGGTTATGGCCTGTGGAGTAATATGGGTGCCGATGCACAGTGTTTCCACCCCGGTCCGTACCGCCATGCTATACGCACCCGCATAGGCCGGGTCGATGTCATGCGCTAACGTAAATCGGGTGCAGTCCGTGCGCTGCACCAAATACAGCATCACGGCACGGTGGCCGTCCTCCACCATACGGGTCAGTTCGGCCAGATGCTTAGCCCCGCGGGCGGTTACGCTGTCGGGAAATTCGGCCAGTCCGGGTTGGCGGTTCAGGGTCACCGACTTCACCTCGACATAGGCATCGGGCAGGCCCGCCTCGCTCAGCAGGAAATCAATGCGGCTGTTCGTGCCGTATTTCACTTCCGCGCGCACGGTTCCATAGGCGGCCAGCGGCCCGATTTGCCGTGCCGCGAGGGCAGAGCGCAAGGCGCGGTTGGGCACCGATGTGTCGACACCGGTGAAATGGCCGTTTTCGTGGTCAACCAGTCGCCAGCCGTAGTTCAGCTTTTTCTTGGGGTCGTCATTCGGCTCTAGCCATATCTTCATGCCCGGCTCTGCCAGTCCCATCATTGATCCGGGATTGGCGCAATGGGCGGTCACTTCGGTTCCGTCTTCCAGTGTGCAGTCGGCGAGAAAGCGTTTATATCGCCGGATCAGCCGGGCAGGGACAAGTTGGGTTTGAAAGCGCATGTGGGTGGGCCTATACCTTGGGCAACAGACGCTTAAGGGAACCGGCCAGATGACACAACCAACCGCAGCCATGCTGGTGATCGGCGACGAAATCCTGTCGGGGCGCACGCGCGACAGCAATATGTACCATTTAGCCGGACAGCTGGCCGAACGCGGCATCGACCTGCGCGAAGTGCGTGTGGTCAGCGACGATGCAGAGGCGATCACGCAGGCGGTCAAGGCGCTGTCAGAAGCCTATGGCCATGTCTTCACCAGCGGCGGCATCGGCCCGACCCATGACGACATTACCGCCGACTGCATTGCCGCCGCGTTCAACGTGCACATTGACGTGCGCGACGACGCGCGGGCATTGTTGCAGGCGCACTACGATCGGCAGGGATCTGAGTTCAACGACGCGCGCAAGCGGATGGCGCGTATCCCGGACGGCGCGACGCTGATCGAAAACCCTGTGTCGGTCGCACCCGGTTTCACGATGGAAAACGTGCATGTCATGGCGGGAGTGCCAGCGGTGTTTCAGGCGATGGTGGCCAGTGTTTTGCCGACCCTGACAGGCGGTGCGCCGCTGATCAGCCGCACGCAGCGTATTGATCGGGGCGAGGGCGACATTGCGGGCCCCTTGAGCGATCTGGCGCGGGCTTATCCGGCGCTGTCGATCGGGTCGTACCCGTTTCAGAAGGACGGGCGGTATGGTGCAAACATCGTGCTGCGTGGCACCGATGCGGCCCTGCTGGACGAGGCTTTGGCGAAACTTGAAGCGGCGTTTCCGGCATGACGACCGTGCAGCACCTTTATGAGGTATGCGACGCCACATGGCCGCCTGCACGGTTTGTCACGCAAGGTCCGTGGACCCTGCGCGAGGGGCAAGGTGGCGGCAAACGTGTATCGGCGGCATCGGCCACGGGGCCTGTGACCGATGCCGACATTGATGCGGCCATTGCAGGACTGGCAGCGATGGACCAGAAGCCGCTGTTTCAGATCCGCGAAGGCGATGACGCGCTGGATGAAATGCTGGCGGCACGCGGCTTTATGGTCATTGATCCCGTTGTGCTTTATGCCACACCGGTCGAGACCCTGACCGACATCCCTATCCCCAAGGTCACAGCTTTTGCCATTTGGGAACCGCTGGCGATTATGGAAGAAATCTGGGCCAAGGGCGGGATCGGCCCCGCCCGTCTGGCCGTGATGGCGCGGGCCAAGTTGAAAACCGCGATCCTGTCACGTTGGAACGAGAAACCGGGCGGCGTCGCCTTTGCCGCCATTCACGATGGCGTTTGCATGGTTCACGCGGTCGAAGTTTTACCGCACCAACGCCGTCAGGGCGTGGCCGACTGGATGATGCGCAAGGCGGCGTTATGGGCGCAGGAAAACGGCGCGCACAGTCTTTCGGTTCTCTGTGTGGCCACGAACACAGCCGCGAACGCGCTTTATCGAAAAAGCGGATTTACCGAAATCGGGCGCTATCATTATAGACATCTGGAGGAAAAACCATGAGCGACAAGAAACAACCCACAGCGCTGAACCTGCCGATGGTCGACCCGCTGCCGGAGGCGACGCAGAAGTACTTTGATGTCTGTCAGGACAAGCTGGGGATGATCCCGAATGTGCTTCAGGCCTATGCCTTTGATATCGACAAGCTGAACAGCTTTACCGCGCTTTACAACGATCTGATGCTGGGCGATTCCGGTCTGACCAAGCTGGAGCGCGAGATGATCGCCGTTGTCGTCAGTTCGGTGAACAAATGCTATTATTGCCTGACCGCGCACGGTGCTGCCGTGCGACAGCTTTCGGGTGATCCAATGCTGGGCGAACAGATGGTGATGAACTGGCGGGCCGCTGATCTGGAACCGCGCGTGGCCGCCATGCTGGAATTTTCCGAAAACCTGACAGTCGCCAGCGCCAAAACCACCGAAGCCGACCGTCAGACCCTGCGCGATCACGGGTTTTCCGACCGCGACATCTGGGACATCGCATCGGTTGCGGCGTTTTTCAACATGACCAACCGCGTGGCCAGTGCCACAGATATGCGTCCCAACGACGCCTATCACAGCCAATTTCGGTGAAAGCACGGCTCGCGATCATAGCTTTGTCCGGTTGGGCCACGGCAGCGCCAGTTCAGGCGCTGCAACTTGCCTTGCCCTCGAATGCCCGCGAAACGGTCGAGCGCAACAGTACGCTTGACCGCTATCTCGCACCTATAGCACCGTTTCAATACGGCGCAGGGGTTCCGACACTGGACATTGAGGGCGAAGTGCGCCGTCAGGCATGGCGCATAGCCTCGCCCGGGTTGACGACGCTTCAGGTTCTGATCCCGTTGCGTAAGCAGTTGAAAGCGGCGGGGTTTGACATTGTTCTGGACTGCGACCAGTCCAGCTGTGGCGGCTTTGATTTCCGTTTTAACGTCGAGGTGCTGCCCGCCCCGAACATGCGCGTCAACATGCGCGCATATCGTTTTGTCACGGCGGTGAACGGCCCCTTGGATGATCCGGAAAGCGTAATGACTCTGATGGTGTCCACCACCGCAACGGCAGCTTACGTCCAGATCATTGCAGCAGGGGCGCTGGACCCCGAAGAAGATGCAGTGGCTACAGGTGCCGAAACACCGCCACCGCAGGCAGGTCCGGTGGTGGTGCCCGAAACGGCAGATGGCTTCGACCAACAACTGGGGGCTGCGGGGCATATCGTGCTGGACGGACTGGATTTCGATACGGGCACGTCTGCCTTGGGTGCGGGGCCGTTCGAGTCGTTGCAGCGGCTGGCGGGTTTTCTGTTGGCGCAGCCGGATGTGACCATCGCCGTGGTTGGCCATACGGACAGTGTCGGCAGTCAGGATGTGAACATTTCCTTGTCACGCGAGCGCGCCAGAGCGGTGCGGCAACGCCTAATAGATGCGTACAACGTCAACCCCGAACAGTTGCAAGCCGAGGGTATGGGCTATCTTGCACCGCGCGCGTCGAACCTCAGCGCTGAGGGGCGCGAACTGAACCGCCGCGTTGAGGCTGTGCTGCTGTCAAAACGCTAAAAGCCCCGCACGCGGGCGGGGCTTTGTTCAAGGTAAGGCGTCGGCCAGCTTACCAGTCCGACGGTCCCTTGTCGGCAAACTCGTGCACCAGAAAGTCAATGAACGCGCGCACTTTGGGCTGGGTAAACCGGCCTGGCGGATAAACGGCATAGATGCCTTGGCTGTCCATCGGCAGATCGGGCATGGCGTCTTCGACCAGACCTTTTTCCATCGCATCCGAATAGAGGAACGATGGCAAATAGGCGATTCCAAGCCCCGAGATGGCCGCGTTCAACAACGATTGCCCGTCGTTGACCGACAACCAGCCCGCGGTGCGCACCTGACGTTTTTCGCCTGACGGGGCGGTCAGTTTCCACACATTGCCAGATGACTGGTTGGAATAATGCAGCAGCTTGTGATTGTTCAGATCGTCGATTTTCTCGGGCTTGCCGTATTTTTCGAAATAGGCAGGCGATGCGATCATGCGTTTGGTGGTTTCCGTCAGCTTGCGGGCGCGCAATGTACTGTCTTCAAGTTCACCAATGCGCACGGCCATGTCGAACCCTTCCGAGATCAGTTCGACATAACGGTTGTTCAGCACCATGTTCACGGTGATGTCGGGGAAATCTTCCAGAAACGATGACAGCGCCGGTGACAGGTGGTTGACGCCAAAGTCGGTCGCAACGCTGATCCGCAACAGACCGGAGGGCGCCGATTGCATCGAGGTGACCAAAGCGTCGGCCTCGCCTGCGTCGTTCAGAACACGGCGCGCACGGTCGTAGTAGGCCAGACCGATCTCGGTTGGGGACACGCGCCGCGTCGTGCGGTTCAGCAGCCGTGCGCCAAGGCGCGCTTCCAGCGAGGAGACGTGCTTTGAGACAGCTGATTTGGAGATGCCCATCTTCTTGGCCGCATCAGTGAATCCGCCCTGATCCACGACCGTGGCAAAAGCTTCCATTTCTGTTAGGCGGTCCATGCCGTCCCCTTTTCTCGGTATTCGTTTCTAAGGGGTGTATCGCCCCCAATCAGGGCAAGATCGGGGCAAGGGTGGGATAATCTTGGGGTAATTGGGGCTTCGTTGCAGGCACGGAAACGCGAGAACGCAGTGTTTCCCAATGGGTGAAATCCTGTAGAAATATGAAATATAATGGAAATATTGGATGCCAATGCGCGATCCAAACCGTTTCTTTCCCTAAAGTGCGGCCTTGGTCCTAATTTGTATTGTTGAAAAAAGCGCACAGAGCGCGGGGCAATGTTGCCTAAAATTTAACATATCATGGGCAGGCTTGGCTTGGATACGGGCAGAACAGTGCCTGCGTCAGATCCACTTGAACCAGCGCATGACCACAAACGTCATCAAAGTGATGCCCAGCATCGACAGGCAGAGAATCGCAAAGGCGGCGGGGCTGTCCACGCCGGGCATACCGCCCACATTGACACCGAACAGACCAGTGATGAACCCCAGCGGCAGAAATGTCGCCGCGACAATGCTTAGAATATAGCTGTTGCGGTTCTGCGCTGCGGCAGCTTGTGCCGCGTGGTGGTCGTTGATTGCAGTCAGACGACCCTGAAGCGAATCCAGTTCTTCGACAGTCAGCATAGCAAGGTTGGCCAGCTCGCGGCGGTGCAGGGCGTTGTTGCCCAAAGGTGTGTCGGTGGCCGCAAGTGCCATCAGCGCATCGCGCTGCGGCCCAAGATACCGGCGCAAGCGGATCGCGGTACGGCGCAGGCTGGCAAGGTTTTCGGGCAGCGGCGCGTCGTCATCGTCGTGAATGGCGTCTTCCAGATCGTCCACTTGGTCGGCCAGTTCAAACACAGTGCTTTGGATTCGCTCGGTCAGGCGACTGGCCAGCGTTTCAACAAAGGCGGCACTGCTGTCAGGGGCGGCACCGGCTTCGATTTCTTGACGCAGGTCTTCTATGGCGAACACGCGGCGCATCCGGACGGTGACCACGGTCTGATCGGTCACCCACATGCGCACGGCCACCATCTGGTCGGCGGGGCCGTCAGCGTTCAGATTGACGCCGCGCAGGTTCAACATCAGCCCGCCGTCATGCACATCACAACGCGGCCGCGTTTCGGTTTGCAGCAAAGCACCGGCAGGAATGGGATGAAGGTGGGCATTGACCCACTTCGGCAGTTCGGCGTCCTTGAGATCGAAGTGGAACCAGCGATAGCCGTTTTTACCTGTGGGTGACGTGCCGGTGGTGGGCGTCGCGGTCCCGTCGGGCAGGATGTCATAGGTATAAAGCGGCATAAGCTTAGTCCAGTATCGGAAAAGTGGCATCAAAGGCGGCGCGGCCCTTGGATGAAAATCGGATGATGCGGGTATCTGGAACGCGCGCAACCCAGCCCAATGTCTCGAAATGACTTAGTAAAGCGCGGCCCAGTTTACCCGCCAAATGCGAGCGCCGCGCGCTCCAGTCCAGGCATTCACGGCACATAGGCGCGCGGGAATGCGCAAGTGTGTCGAGCGGAAGGCCAAGGCTTTGCATCAGTTCTGCACCTTTGGCGGTCAGATCCAACCCCTGTGCGCCGTGGGCGATCTGGCCCTTGGATGCAAGCGCGCGGAACATCTGCACGCCGGTGTCGCCTGCAAGGTGGTTATAGCAGACGCGCGCGGTGCGCAGTTCGATGTCTTTCGGCCCCTGACGGGTGCGCAAATGGCCGTGATTGGCGGCCAGCCCCATCATTGCCTCGATGGTGTGGGCCACCTCTTCGGTGGCCAGCGCGAAATAGCGGTGTCGCCCCTGTTTGCGGCGCAGCAGCAGACCGCCCTGTTCCAGCTTGGCCAGATGCGAAGATGCGGTTGCAGCGGTCACGCCCGCTTCTGCGGCCAGTTCCGATGCCGTCAGCGCACGGCCCGACATCAGCGCCGTCAGGATATTGGCGCGGGCGGGGTCGCCCATCAACATGGCGATCTGTGTAAAATCGGGGCCTTCTTTCATACTTTGATGTTAATCGAAGCATTCCCGTCCGGCAATCGCGTATCACCACACAGCAACAAGGAGACTGACTATGCTGACCTGTGTGATCCGTTACCAGATCGACCCGACCCAACCGGACGCCTTTGCGCAATATGCGCGCAACTGGGGGCAGGTGATCCCGCGCTGCGGGGCTGACCTGGTGGGATATTTCGCCCCGCACGAGGGGTCATCGACGCTGGCCTATGGCATCTATCATGTGAAATCACTGGCGGAGTACGAAGCCTATCGGGCACGGTTGGCGGCGGACCCGCTGGGGCGGGAAAACTATGCCTTTGCGCAATCGCGGAAATTTCTGCTGCGCGAAGACAGAACTTGGCTGAGAAAGGTATCGGGATGATTGCAGTTATATTCGAAGTGGAACCGGCGGAAGGCAAACGCGACGCCTATCTGGACATCGCAGCGGCCATGCGCCCGCTGGTAAACGAGGTCGAAGGATTTCTGGGTGTCGAACGGTTCGAAAGCCTGACAACACCGGGTAAGCTGCTGTCGCTGTCGTTCTTCGAGGATGAGGCGGCGGTGGAGCGGTGGCGTACTCTGACGGCACATCGCGGGGCGCAGGCCAAGGGGCGGGGCGGTGTATTTGCCGATTATCGTTTGCGCGTGGCCCATGTGATCCGCGATTACGGGATGTTCGACCGCGCCGATGCACCCGACGACAGCCGTGTTGTACATGACGGAACCAAACGGAGCGCCTGACGGCGCACGCGATGTTTTGCGCCTTGCGGCGCGACAAGGGGGCTTTCGGCCCCCTCACACTCCCCCGAGGCTATTTCGGGCCAAAAGAACGATTACAGGGTTGCGGCGAGCCGTGTGCCCTGATTGATGGCCCGTTTGGCGTCGAGTTCGGCAGCCACGTCAGCGCCACCAATGACATGGCATTTGGTGCCTTGTTGATCCAGCGCGTCGGCAAGGCTGCGATCGGGGATTTGCCCTGCACAGAGCACGATGGTCTCGGCGGCGACAGTCTGCGGGTTTTCGCGGGCTTCGCCGAAAGAGATGTGAAGCCCGTCATGGTCGATGCGTTCATAGTTTACACCGCCGACAAAGGTGACGTCTTTCATTTTGAGGGCAGCGCGGTGAATCCAGCCGGTGGTTTTGCCCAGACGTTTGCCATGCTTTTCCGCCTTGCGTTGCAGCAAGGTGATGGCACGGGCGGGATGGCCGGGTTGTGGCCCCTGCGGGTCAATGCCGCCGCGGTATTCGGCAGGATCGGCAACGCCCCATTCGCGCATCCATTCGGGCAGGTGTTCGGTGGTGCTGTGACCGTCTTCTTCCGACAGGAATTCGGAGACGTCAAAGCCGATACCCCCCGCGCCGATGACCGCGACGGATTTTCCGACGGGCTTTTTGTGGCGCAGCACATCGATATAGTCCATCACGTTGGGGCCGTCCTGACCTTGGATTTCCGGATCACGCGGCAGCACACCGGTGGCAATGATAACCTCGTCATAGCCTTTCAGCATCTCGGGGGTGGCTGTGGTGCCAAGCTGTGTGGCTATGCCCAGCGTGTCGACCATTGTGCGATACCAGTCGACCAGCCCATGGAATTCTTCCTTGCCAGGGATTTGTTTGGCCATGTTCAGCTGGCCGCCAACCTCGTCTGCCTTGTCGAACAGCGTGACGGTGTGGCCGCGCTGTGCGGCGGTGATGGCAGTGGACAGGCCAGCCGGACCTGCTCCGACGACGGCGATGGATTTGGGGCTGTCGGTCGGTTCGATCGGCAGTTCGGTTTCATAGCAGGCCTGCGGGTTTACCAGACACGTGCTGATCTTGCCTCCGAATGTATGGTCGAGGCAGGCCTGATTGCAGGCAATGCAGGGCGCGATCTGGGCGGCTTTGCCCGCTGCGGCCTTGGATACGAAATGCGGATCGGCCAGCATCGGGCGGGCCATCGACACCATGTCGGCGCAGCCGGTGGACAGCAGTTCTTCGGCGACATCGGGCGTGTTGATGCGGTTCGAGGTGATGATGGGAATGTTCACCTGTCCCATCAGTTTCTTGGTGACCCATGCGAACGCGGCGCGGGGCACCGAGGTGGCGATGGTGGGAATGCGCGCCTCGTGCCAGCCGATGCCGGTGTTGATGATGGTGGCGCCTGCCTTTTCGATCTCCTTGGCCAGTTGCACGACCTCGTCAAAGGTCGAGCCATCGGGCACCAGATCGATCATCGACAGCCGGTAGATGATGATGAAATCGTCGCCCACCGCCGCACGGGTGCGGCGGACCACGTCTATCGGCAGGCGCATCCGGTTCTCGTAAGAGCCGCCCCAGCGGTCGGTGCGCTTGTTGGTGTGGGTGACAAGGAACTGGTTCAGGAAATACCCTTCCGAGCCCATGATCTCGACGCCGTCATAGCCAGCCTCGCGGGCCCGCGCCGCTGTGGCCACGATGTCGCTGATCTGTTTTTCGATCCCGTCTTCGTCCAGCTCGTTCGGCGCAAAGGGCGAGATGGGCGATTTGACCGGGCTAGGCGCCACGCAATGCGGGCTAAAGGCATAGCGGCCCGCGTGCAGGATCTGCATCGCGATCTTGCCGCCTGCTTCGTGCACCCGATCGGTCACGACGCTGTGGTTCTTGATGTCCTCATCCGTCGCCAACATCGCCGCGCCGGGGGCAACCGCGCCTTCCATGTTGGGGCCGATGCCACCCGTCACCATCAGGCCCACATCACCGCGCGCGCGTTCGGCGTAAAACTCTGCCACACGGTTCCAGTCCTTGGTTTCCTCAAGGCCGGTGTGCATGGAGCCCATGAGCACGCGGTTTTTCAAAGTGGTAAAGCCAAGATCGAGCGGGGCGAGCATGTGGCGGTAAGCTGTCATGGAATCCTCCGGCGGTGTGATTTCGCGCTATTTCGCCCCAGTTGGGCGGGAATGTCATGTGCAACGCGGCGTAAGGCAATATATCACAGGCCTGAGCGACAGGAGAACGAGATGACACCAGAAGAGATTGACGCACTGCCATACCGGCGTAACGTGGGCGTGATGCTGGTCAACGCCGATGGCCATGTGTGGGTCGGGCAACGCCATGACCGGTTCAAGGAATTCTGGCAGATGCCCCAAGGTGGTGTGGACGAGGGCGAGGATGCGCGCGCCGCGGCTCTGCGCGAGCTGGAAGAGGAAACCGGTGTGCCGTCTTCGATGGTCGAGGTAATTGCCGAGACTGGCACATGGTTGCCCTACAATCTGCCGCATGACGTGGTGCCCAATATATGGGGCGGCAAGTATCGCGGGCAGGAACAAAAGTGGTTCCTGCTGCGGTTCAAGGGTGTGGATGCGGATGTGAACATCCAGACCGAAAAGCCGGAGTTTGTGGCGTGGAAATGGATCGACCCCGATGCGGTGGTCGCGGGGATCGTGCCCTTCAAACGCGATGTTTATGCCGCCGTTCTGGCCGAGTTCAAACCCTATTTGTGAGGCTTAGGGCACCAGCAGCGGCACATGCGGGGCAAGGTTGTTGTCAAAGCCCTTGGCCACGCGCGGATCATCGTCAATCTCGATCTGTTGACGGATCGGTGTAAAACCTGCACGGCGGTAGAACCCCAGCGCTTGCGGGCTGTCCAGCGTGCAGGTGTGCACATGAAAACGGGTGATATCGCGCGCCCATGCCTGATCAATCGCTGTGTCCATCAAAAAACGCCCCGCACCTGACCCGATCAGGTCGGCGGTGACGCCGAAAAACGCCAGTTCGCATTCGCCTGATGTGCGAAAGTCCAGCTCCAGCAAGGCGGCGTCGCTGTCACCCTTGGACAGGGTCCAGATCGCCACATCGTCGCTGTGAATGATCGCGGCCAGTGCCTTATCCGACAGGCCACGGCGCGAGAACCAAAGCCAGTCTTCGCCCACGGCCTGAAAGATGCGGCGATACCAGTCCAGCGGCGGTTTTTCGACGCGGCGCAGCGTCCAGCTCTCGGGTACTGGTCGCCCCGAGATGTCGGCGGGGGCGCGCATTTCCAGATGGGTAACAACCGTGGCGATCTTCCCCAAGGGTACGTCGTGCAGTCCGTCCGCCAGCATCAGACCAGACCCTCCTTGCGGAACACCTCCATCATGTCCTTTTCGGGACGGGGGCCGACATGGCTGATGACTTCGGCAGCGCAGGCGTTGCCCATACGCCCGCAGGTGGCCAGATCGCGGCCCGTGGCAAGGCCATAGAGGAAGCCGGCGGCGAACTGATCGCCTGCCCCTGTTGCATCGACTGGCACCACCTTGGTCACGGGCACCTCCACGCGTTCGCCGTTGCGGATCAGGGTCACGCCGTCGCCGGAACGGGTGCAGACCACGGTTGCGCACATGGCGGCGGTTTTGGTCAATGCGGCCTCGAGGTCGTCTGTCTGGAACAGGGATCTGATCTCGGCCTCGTTTCCGATGACATAGTCCAGCTCTTGGCCAATCATGCGCAGGAAATCGGCGCGGTGGCGGTCAACACAAAAGGGGTCGGAAATGGCGATCCCAGACATGCCGCCTGCTGCACGGGTCAGGCGCGATGCTTGTTGAAACGCCTCTTTGCCGTGGTCCTTGTCGAACAGGTAACCTTCGAGGAACATGATCTTGGCGGCAGAGGCCACAGCGTCGGGTACATCGGCGGGGCCCAGATCGGTCGAGATGCCCAGATAGGTGTTCATCGACCGTTCGCCATCTGGCGAGACAAAGATCATCGACCGCGACGTGGGCAGATTGCCGCCCGCCACGGGGGCGTTAACGAAATCAGTGCCCACATCTGTCATCACATCGGCATAGAACCGGCCCAATGTGTCATCGTTCACACGGCCGATAAAAGCAGTGTTCAGCCCCAGCGCGCCAACGCCTGCAATAGTGTTGGCGACCGATCCACCGGGGGTTTGAAGGCGATCTTTCATCGCGCCGTACAGCACCTCGGCCCGTTCGCGTTCAATCAACTGCATGATGCCTTTTTCGATGCCCATATTGCCCAGAAACTGGTCGTCGGCATGAGAAATAACATCGACAACGGCATTGCCGATGCCAACAAGTTCGTATTGGATCATTGGGTTTTGTCCTCGAATTGGCAGAGATCGCGGATGATGCATGTGGGGCACTGCGGCTTGCGCGCCTTGCAGTGATAGCGACCGTGCAGGATCATCCAGTGGTGGGCGTGTTGCTGGAATTCAGCGGGAATGTTGTCTTCGATGGCGCGCTCGACCGCATCCACGGTCTTGCCGGGGGCGATGCCGGAGCGGTTGCCAAGACGGAAGATGTGGGTATCAACTGCTTGCGCGGGATAATTCCACCACATATTTAGCACGACATTGGCGGTTTTGCGGCCCACACCGGGCAGCGATTGCAGCGCGGCGCGCGATGACGGAACTTCGCCACCGTACTCGTCCACTAAAATCTGGCTGAGCTTCATCACGTTCTTGGCCTTTTGGCGGAACAGTCCGATGGATTTGATGTGCTCTGTCAGCCCCTCAAGGCCCAGATCCAGCATTTGTTGCGGGGTGTCCACGGCTGCGAACAGCGATTTGGTGGCTTTGTTCACGCCCGCATCGGTGGCCTGCGCGCTTAATGCGACAGCGACCACCAGCGTATAGGCGTTGGAGTGATGCAATTCGCCCTCGGGTTCGGGCTCTGCATCGCGGAAGCGGTCAAAGATCTGATAGATCGTGTGATAATCAAGCTGCTTTACCATCGCTCTCCTATGCGGGTTTTGGCGCTTGCGGGCAAGCGGGCAACCACTAAATCGCTACAATCCAATGCACCGCGTGCTTTGCGGGTCAGCCCCTTTTAAGTTTTGGGCGATATTCGTGGGCCAATCGCGCGATACGAGGGGACGGCGGGCAGATGAACACAACCACACGACAAGGCGCAGACAGAACCGGATTCTTGCGCGCGGCGGCGGTGCTGACCAGTTTCGGGCCTGGCACAATGCTGCAAACCGACGAGGGCGAGGTGCCGGTTGAATGGCTGGACACCCAACACAAGCTGGTCACGCGCGATCACGGCGCGCAGCCGATCTTGCGGATCAACCGGATTCGCCTGCTGCGTTCTGACCTTCAGCAGCATCCGGAATTTGCGCCCGTGGTCATGCTGCCGGACACTTTTGGTCCGATGATACCGGGGCACCATGTGCGCCTGTCTCCCAATTCGCTGGTGCTTTACCGGTCATGGCGCGCCCAACTGCATTACGGCACAAACGAGGTGTTGGTGCCGGGTGCAACACTGGCCGACAAGATGCCACTGCGCCGTCCGGCAGATACGACGTTTGTTTATACGCAGATACTGATGCAGCGGCATGAATTGCTTTACATCGAGGGCATGTGGGTCGGGTCGATGCTTTTCGCCGATCTGAATACGATCGGCTCGGTCGGTGATGACGGCTTGGTGGCTGTATTGGGCAAGACACCGATGATAGCAGCGCGCCCGATCCTGACGCAGGACGAGGCACGGGGGCTGGTCGATCAGGATCTGGCCGAGGGGCAGGCCGTTGGCGTCTGCGATACGTCTTCACAAAGCAACTGAATGCGCAGCTTTCGGGTCGCGAGGGGGCATATTGCGCGCTAGATTGGCCCTATGGAACAGCACAGCAACACCGAAGACGGATACCACTATCACATTGTGCGCCGCGCGATTGAATTGGTGGATGACAAGGGCAGCGGCCTGACGCTGGACGATCTGGCGCACGAGATGGGCATGAGCCCTGCGCATTTTCAGCGCGTCTTTAGCCGATGGGTGGGTGTGTCGCCCAAACGCTACCAGCAATATCTGGCGCTGGGCCATGCCAAGGCGCTGCTGGCGGCACGGTTCACCACGCTGGAAACTGCCCACGCGGCGGGGCTGTCGGGGGGCGGTCGTCTGCATGACCTGTTCTTGCGCTGGGAGGCGATGAGCCCCGGCGACTATGCCAAGGGTGGCGCGGGGCTGACGATCTTTTGGGGTTGGTTCGACAGCCCCTTCGGACCCGCTGTAGTGATGGGCACGCAAAAGGGGATCTGCGGCATGGGATTTGCCGCAGAGACCGGCGAAACCGCAGCGTTGGAGGATCTGGTCGCACGCTGGCCGGCGGCCCGTTTTGTTGAAGATCCGATGCGCTTGCGGCCTTGGGTGCTGGCGGCTTTTGGCGCCGCCGACGCCAAGCTGGAGACTGCTCCGCTCTACCTGATCGGCGCACCGTTCCAGATAAAAGTATGGGAGGCGTTGCTGCGCATCCCATCGGGCCACGTGACAACCTATTCCGAGATTGCGCAAAGCATCGGCAATCCGCGCGCGGTACGGGCGGTGGGCACCGCAGTGGGTCGCAATCCGGTCAGTTGGCTGATCCCCTGTCACCGCGCCCTGCGTAAATCGGGGGGGTTGGGCGGCTATCACTGGGGTCTGCCGGTGAAACGCGCAATGCTGGCTTATGAATCGGCTCGCGTCGAAGCCTGATTGCCACGACGCTTGCACACAGTTTGCCGGATTATCCCGGCACTCGGGCGCAGGCGGGTTTTTGCCGAGATCAAACGCACCTTATTTTTACACGGAACCGCGCTATATATGAAGATGTACATCACAAGATGCCCTGCCCGAACGGGGCCCAACCAAGGCAGTATGATATGACGTTTTCGAAGATTTCCATTGCAGCGGTCCTGATGGGCAGCATGGCGCTGACAGCTTGTACCCAACCGGGCCAACTGGGCGGCAACCCCAATGACCCCAATCGTAACACCAAGTCGGGTGCTCTTGCAGGCGCTGCGGCGGGTGCGTTGCTGGGGGCCGCTGTCAGCGATGATGGTGACCGTGGCGATGGCGCCCTGATCGGTGCCGTTCTGGGTGCCGGTGTCGGTGCCGGTGTCGGCTATAGCCTCGACAAGCAAGAGGCCGAGTTGCGCCAGTCACTGGACAGCAACGTACAGATCACCAACACCGGTGACCGCCTGATCGTGACCATGCCGCAGGACATCCTGTTTGCAACCGACAGCTTTGCCGTGCGCCAGACCTTGCGCAGCGATCTGGCGTCGGTGGCAGCCAGCCTGCAACGCTATCCTGGCAGCACCGTTCAGGTGATCGGGCACACGGACAGCGACGGCGACGCGGCCTATAACCAGCAACTAAGCGAACGCCGCGCCAATGCCGTGTCCGAAGTGCTGTTGCAGAATGGCGTGCCATATTCGCGTATTCAGGCCTTTGGCCGTGGCGAATCCCAGCCTGTGGCGACGAACCTGAATGCCACAGGCAAGGCGCAGAACCGGCGCGTCGACATCGTGATTTTGCCCAACGCTTGATCGGCGGGACGCAAGACGAAACTTTCAGAGGGCGTGGCTTGGCTGCGCCCTCTTGCTATTCTGCTTTTCCGCTACATCTGTTGGCACAACGGATTGAAAAGGAGCCGATATGACCGCGCCAAAACTATTGGGACTTTCGGGATCGCTGCGCGCTGAATCCTTCAACAGCAAACTGATCCGTGAGGCCGCGCGCCTGTTCGGCAACTGCAGTTTCGCAGAAGCAGACCTGCGGTTTTCGCTGTACGATGGTGATGAAGAGGCCGCGACAGGTGTGCCCGCCAACGTGCAAGCCGTAGAGCGCCAGATCGCCGAGGCGGATGCGGTTGTGATCGCAACCACCGAATATAACAAAGGCCCGTCCGGGGTTCTGAAAAATGCGCTGGACTGGATCAGCCGTTGCGAAGGCAACTGCTGGGCTGACAAGCCCGTGGCCGTTATGTCCGCTGCGGCAGGGCGCGCAGGTGGCGAACGGGCGCAACTAATTTTGCGCAGTTTCATGGTTCCCTTTCGCCCGCGCATTTTGCAGGGGCCGGAAATTCACGTAGCCAATTGCTCAACCCAGTTCGACGACCAGGGCCAGCTGACCGGCGAAATATATGTCAAGGAACTGGGCCAGCTGATGCAGCAACTGCGCGCCGAGATTGACCGCTAGTCGGGTGTGCTGACTTCTATCAGATTGCCGTCGGGGTCTCGGATATAAAGCGAATGCATAGGCCCCGTAGCACCCGTTCGGCTGACTGGTCCTTCTTCGATTGCCACTTTGTTGGCGGCAAAGTGGGCTTGCCAGTCTTCCAGAGATGTATCTGATAGCAAACACATATCGGTCGATCCGGGGCCGGGGTGTGCGGCCTTGGGGTCGTATTCGGCGCCCCAGCGATGGACGTTGATCTTTTGGCGCCCGAACTTCAGCGCATGGCGTTTCGACCCATCCGCGCCGGTGAATCTTTCGACTTTCATCCCGAGAATGTCCGAGTAAAAGGCCAACGTCGCTTCGAGGTCGCCAACAGTAAGCACGAGGTGATCAAGGCTGGCTATTTCAGGTTGTTTCATGAAAAGGGCTTTCGTACCGTGAGTCTGTAGAGGGTGAAACAGTTGAGGCACATGTGCAAGTCGACGTGATGGATCCGGCACGTGCGCGGGCTTTGCAGGTGGCGCTGGGCGCGTCTGCAACGCTGGACACTGGCGATTCTTTGCCGCCCTTTTTTCACCAGCTTTATTTCTGGGAGCCTGCGGTGCCGGCAGAGCTGGGACGCGACGGGCACCCGCGCGTTGGCGGTTTGATTCCCGATATGGGTTTGCCGCGCCGCATGTGGGCGGGTGGCCGGTTGGAATTTAACGCGCCGCTGCGGTTGGGAACGGCGGCCGAAAAGCTGTCGGTGTGCGAACGGGCGGAACGCAAGGTCGGGCGGTCTGGTGATCTGGCCGTGGTCACCCTGCGGCACGAGATTTCGCAAGACGGCAAGTTGCGCGTGACCGAATGGCAGGATCTGGTTTACCGTGCCGAGGCGGATGCGCAGGCACCGCGCCCTGTGGCCCCCGTGGCGCGCACGGACGAGGACAATTGCCGCAAAGTGGATTTTGATGCGACGCTGTTGTTTCGCTACTCGGCGCTGACGTTCAACGGCCACCGTATCCATTATGACCAGCCCTATGCCCGCGATGTCGAGGGCTATGACGGGCTGGTGGTACACGGGCCTTTGCTGGCGCAATTGCTGATGTTGGAGGCTGGTGAAATCAACCGCTTCTCCTACAAGGCGACCGCACCGCTGATGCACCACGAACGCGCCGAAATATGTCGCAAAGGCACGGACCTGTGGGTGCGCGGGGCGGACGGACGGCAGTGTATGGTGGCAACCTCAGGCTGAGGCGGAGACCTCGAACCCTTTGGGGATGGTGTTGTCGCCATCCAAAATCAACGCAGCCATCGTTTCGGCCACCTTCGGGGCCATGCCGAACCCGATCTTGAAACCGCCATTGGCGATAAAGTGGTTCGGGCGGCCCGGCCATGCCCCCAGCATCGGCGCACGCGACCGCGCGCGCGGTCGGACACCGGCCCAGCGTTGAATCACCGGCGCGTATTCCAGCACGGGCACTGCGGCGCGGGCGCGGGCGATGACGTCATCCAGTTGCTCATCCGGTTGCAGGTGATCGTATCGGTTTTCCGTGGTGGACCCGATGGCGGTCGTCCCATCTGCGTGCGGAATGATGTGCAGGCCGTCCGCGTAAAGTTGCGGCGCACCGGCCATGTCGTATTGTAGCAAAGCGGCCTGTCCTTTGACGCCCGCACCCATCGGGCGGGGGGCGGTTTTGTTCAGCTCTTGCAGTCCGACTATACCGGTTGCCCACAGCGTTGGACCTTCGACGGGGCCATCGGCTTCGATCGTGATGCCCCGCGCCTCCAAGGCACCGACCAGCGCGGCGCATGCCAGCGCAGGGTGCAAATGCGCGCTAAGGTCGTCAAAGATCAGCTGGCCCGTGGGGCTGTTTGGTGCCCATGGGCCTGCTGCGGGCCGCAGTGTCCATTCTGCTTGGCCTTGCCACAGGTCGCGGGCGGTCTCGACACGAGCTTGGGCCAGTGACAGCGCATGATCGTCGACCACCGGTTGCAACCGTCCCGACCGGACGTAGCCGGAATGCCTGCCGCTCGCATCCGATACACCGCGCCAGAAGGTTTCGGCCATCAGCAGGCTTTCCAGCTGAAACTGTTTCTTCGGGTTCCAGTTTTCCGGCACATGCGGTGCCAACGCACCCACGACGCCACCAGACGCACCTTTGGCGGGGCCATTGGGGTCGATGATACGCACGGTCGCGCCCTTTTGGGCGCAGACCCATGCGGTAGCGAGACCAAAAATTCCCGCGCCCCGGATCGTGATGTCTGCCATTGCCAAGGAAGAAGCCTTTCGCCAAGGATGCAAAGACAATCCTTACAGGGTGACAGGATGCAGGACCAGCACGCAGACTTGGAATGGCGGGACGGCGATGTGCCGGTCAGCACGCGGTTTGACGATCCCTATTTCAGTCTCGAAAACGGTCTGGATGAGACCCGCCACGTGTTTCTGGCGGGCAACGGCCTGCCTGAACGGTTTTGCGACGGGTTCCATGTGGGGGAACTGGGGTTTGGCACGGGGCTGAACTTTGTGGTGACGCTGGCGGCATGGCGTGCAGCGGGTACTGCGGGTGTTTTGCGGTTCACCAGCTTCGAGGCCTATCCGATGTCGGTGCCGGAAATGGCGCGCGCGCTTGGGGCGTTTGGCATCGGCGATGAACTGGTTGCGGTCTGGAACGGACGCGGGGGCCGGTTTGATTTCGGTGATGCGACGCTTGAGGTGATTGCGGGTGATGCGCGTGCAACGCTGCCCGCGTGGCAGGGCGCGGCGGATGCGTGGTTTCTGGACGGCTTTTCGCCCGCCAAAAACCCCGAGCTGTGGGATGCGAAGCTGATGCAGTCCGTGGCCGACCATACGGCTGCGAACGGAACTGTCGCCACCTATACCGCCGCAGGTTTCGTGCGACGGGGCTTGGATGCGGCTGGCTTCGACGTCAGCCGGGTTTCAGGCTATGGCCGCAAAAGACATATGACCGTGGGAACCAAACGATGAGCGCTGGCAACAACACACGTTTGGGCGTTGGCCTGATGGTGCTGACCACGTTTGTATTCGCTATGCAGGATGGCATCTCGCGGCATCTGGCATCGGAATATAACGTGCTGATGGTGGTCATGGTCCGCTATTGGTTCTTTGCGGCCTTTGTCGTGGCCATTGCGCGGGCCAAAGCGGGCGGTATCCGCGCCGCCGCACGGTCCGTGCAGACCGGATTGCAAGCGTTTCGCGGGCTGCTGCTGGCCATCGAGATATGTGTGATGGTGCTGGCCTTTACCATTCTGGGGCTGGTCGAAAGCCTTGCTGTGTTTACCTGTTATCCACTGCTTGTTGCCGCCCTGAGCGGGCCGATTTTGGGCGAAAGCGTGGGCTGGCGTCGTTGGGCGGCGATCGGTGTGGGCTTTGTCGGCGTGCTGATCATTCTGGAACCGGGCATCGGTGTGTTCAAACCGGCAGCGGTGATCCCGCTGATCGCGGCGATGATGTTTGCGCTTTATGCACTGCTGACGCGCTATGTTGCCCGCAAGGACACATCTGCCACCAGCTTTTTCTGGACGGGCGTTGCCGGTGCCGTGGCGATGACCGTTGTGGGCATCTGGTTTTGGGAACCGATGGCACCCGCTGACTGGGCATGGATGGCGACACTGTGCGTCACCGGTGCATCCGGCCACTGGCTGCTGATCCGCGTATACGAGGTGGCCGAGGCCAGCGCGGTCCAGCCCTTTGCCTATTTGCAACTGGTCTTCGGGTCGATGATCGGCGTGACCGTGTTTGGGGAAGTGATCGCGTGGAACGTGGCCACGGGCGCGGGCATCGTCGTTGCGGCGGGGCTATTCACCCTTTGGCGCGAAAGACAGCAGGGTTGAGCCTGTCAGCTCTTGCGAGAAGGGGGTTGGCAGCGCCTCTTTGCCCAGCCGTGCGCGATAGACCGGCAGGCTTTCGGTAACGCGCATCACATAATTGCGGGTCTCGCGGAAGGGGATGTTTTCGATCCAGTCGATGATGTCGATGTCATCAGTGCGTGGATCGCCATACAAGTTCATCCAGCGGATCGGGCGCGACGGACCGGCGTTATAAGCCGCCGACATCATCACCACATTGCCATTGAACCGGCCCGCCAGTGTCGATAGAAACGTTGACCCCAACTCGGCGTTATAGACCGGATCGGCGATCAGCCGGTCGGTTGTGTGTTCAGCACTGCGACCCAGTTCAGTGGCGACCTCGCGGGCGGTGGCGGGCATCAGTTGCATCAGCCCACGCGCACCCACGCCAGACTGCACGACCGGATCGAACTCGGATTCTCGCCGTGCAATCGACAGCGCCATTTCGGGTGCGATGGCCAAATCCTGCTCCACCAGCGGGTGCAGCGGATAATAGGGCTCGGCCAGTGTGATGCCGCGGTAGGCGACGCGTTTGCCGATCATCACGGCAAGATGCGGCTGATCTGTATCAATCGCGGCTTGGCCCAATTGTGCGGCCTGCTTTTCGTCCAGTTGTTCGGCCAGATGGGTCCAGAACCGTTCGGCCAGGCTCAACTCGCCCGATGCTTGCAAGAGCATTCCCGCCTCGAACAGCGGCGAGTTCACCAGTGGACCGGTGCGCCAGTCGGGGGTGTCGGCCTGTGCGGTCAATCCGATGTCGAACGGCTGGCCCGCTTTCTCGGCGGCGAGGATGCCATAGAACGACGTCTGGAACTGTGCCCCGTCGGCAAAAGCCTGATCGGCGGCAGCCGCATCGCCCAATGCTTCATGTGCAAGACCAATCCAATAGCCTGCGCGGCCGCGCGAAATCGGGCTTTCGATGACGCTGCGGTGGTTCAGGAAATGTTTCAGAGCGGTGGCCGGATCGTTCAGTTTGCGCAGCGCGACATAGCCCGCGATCCACTCCAGATCGGCATAGTCAGACCCCGAGGTCAGAAAATGCTGCGCAGCCAGCCGATAGGCCCGCTTGGGGTCGCCGTCGCGCATTTCGTCCCGCGCCAGTGCGCGGCGCCGGTTCGACCATGCGTCGGGCCGTCCCAAAGCGGCAGCGCTGGTCGAGCGTTCAAGGATCAACGCCTTGGCATCGTCCATCCGCCCCTTGCGCACACGCCATTCAAATCGCGCATGTTGCAGACCTGCGTCGGATTGCAGCGCAACAGGTACGGCGGCAATTCGGGAGTCCACATCGTTGCTGCGGTTGCTGAGGGCAACGCGCGCATCCAGCAGGGCCTGATGACCGGCATCCAGCAGCGGGCGCAGGCGTAGCGCCTCGTTCAACTCGCCCAGCCATAGCATCGTGTCGGCGCGGGCTTCGTGGTGGGGCCTTAGCAATGCGCTGTGCTTGGACAGGAACAGCGCTTCTTCCTCGGCGTCCATCGGCAGGGTGGTCCAGGCCAGAACGACGCTGGCTTGTGCTTCGCCGGTCTGCTCCTGCTCGACCTTGGCATCGGCATAGGCCAGAACCCCGCGCGGAGTTTGTGGATCGGCCTCGGCAAAATAGGCGCGTACGGCTGCGGGGCCAGCGGCGATCGTGGCCTCTTCGCCTTGGCGGCGCAGATAATCCATACCGGGCCAGTCAAAGCGGCGTTTCAGGAAATCCGTATACTCGGTGTAGGTTCCGCGCCCTGCCCGCAGGCGGTGCCATTCGATCACATCGGCTGCAACCACACCATCGCGTGCGGCCAGCCGTTCGGCGGTGTCCCAGTTGCCTGCGCGCATGGCATTCATCGCCCAGCCCAACGGGCGTGGACGCTCGGTTTGCGCCGTCGCAATGGTGGCAAAAAGGCACAGCAAAAGGGCTGCGAGGCGGGTGATCACTTGCATTTCCTGTCATGGCAAGGCTAGTGCCTGTCAACATATGGTCTTGGCGCAGCTCTTCAACTCACGTCTGCGCCAGCATCGTGCTAATTGGGCTGAAGTCGCCCACCAATTTGAAAAAGGAGCGTGAAAATGTTCAAGGGTTCTATGCCTGCACTCGTCACGCCGTTCCAGGACGGCGCACTGGATCTGGACACGCTCAAGAAGCTGGTGGATTGGCAGATCGAACAAGGATCATCGGGGTTGGTGCCAGTGGGCACAACCGGCGAAAGCCCGACCCTGACCCACGGCGAGCACGACAAAGTCGTCGAAGAGGTGGTCAAAGCCGCCGCAGGCCGCGTCAAGGTGATTGCCGGTGCAGGATCGAACAGTACGGCCGAGTCCGTTCGGTTGGCCAAACATGCCGAAACTGCGGGCGCCGATGCGGTGCTGGTGGTGACGCCCTATTATAACAAACCGACGCAGGCAGGTGTGATCGCGCACTTTGCCGCCGTGCATGATGCGTGCAAATTACCGATCATTGTGTACAACATTCCGGGCCGCTCGGTCGTCGATATCTCGAACGTCACGATGGCCGAACTGGCAAAGATGGAGCGGATCGTGGGCGTCAAGGATGCCACGGGCGATCTGCAACGGGTCAACGACCAGCGGCTGATGTGCGGCCCTGACTTTATCCAATTGTCCGGCGAAGATGGCACGGCACATGGTTTCAACGCCCAGGGCGGCGTCGGCTGTATCTCGGTCACGGCCAACGTTGCACCTAAGCTGTGCGCGGAAGTACAGGCGGCCTGTGCTGCGGGCGACTATGCCAAAGCGCTGGAATTGCAGGACAAGCTGATGCCGCTGCACAAGGCGATCTTTACCGAGCCGGGGCTTGTCGGGGTGAAATACGCCATGGCACGTCTGGGTCTGTGCAGTGACGAAGTGCGCTTGCCACATGTGCCGCTGACAGATGCAACACGGGCGCTGGTGGACAAGGGATTGACCCACGCCGGTTTGCTGTAGTTTCTGCCCGAATGTTTTGAAAATACCGGAAGGGGCTGCAATCTGCGGCCCCTTTATCGTTTCCCGTAATACAGCCCCACCACATGCTCGGCCTGTGCAAAGAAAAGCCAGCGCGCGACCAGAACACCCGCGATATGGCTAAGTACCGCAACCGCGGCCAGCCAGTGCGAGAACGGGACCAGCAGCAAGATCACCGGCAGGACAATCGCAAGCAAAAAGGCGATGATCCGCAGCTTTGTCCCGTGCTTGCGTCCGACGACGAACACGAACTCGCGCAGCAGATAGTTGGTGCCGGTATGCGGCGGTTCGAACGCGCGCGGGGTGCCGATGGGGCCAAGGCCCGTGGCGGTGGCCAGTGTCGTGCCCGAGCGGGCAAAGGCACCGTCGCCGTGGACCCAGGTTGCCAGCACCGCAGCCCCTGCCAATATCAAGAGCACGACGGCGGCGGTGATCTCTCCGGCGAGCAATGCGCCGCCCGCGATGGCAAGGCCGAGAAACATCACTGGCGTCAGTGGCGAGTGCCAGCGCGGAACGGTCTTGAGCTGGGTGTAGATCATCGAGGTGGTGAAAACGGTCAGCAACGACAGCACAGCGCCCAGTATCCCCACCAGCGGCAAGGGGGTGGCGAAAAAGATCGTGCCAATGGCATAGATGCCCATCACCATCAGTGCTGCAACCGACACAACCGCCTCGCGGCTCAGCCAGCTTGTGCGCCACTGGCTGAACGCCTTCAGCGCACGTTCGGGGCGGCCAAGATGAAAGGCCGATGCCATCAGCCCGCCCACCGCGCACACATAGGCGATGGTGAAAAAGGCAAAGGCGCTGACACCTGTGACCGCCGGATAGCCCAGCCCAAGCCATGTCAGCAGACCAAAGCCCAGCCCCGAAAATGTGGTGAAGATGATGACAGAGGGTGCCGGATGCATCTCAGAGCTTCTCCAACGTTTTGTCGAGCCAGCCAAGAAAGCCGCCGGGTGTTTCGTCCACAGGGGCAAGATAGGGGGCAAGCACGTCGATTTCGGGCAGCGCATCCTTGGGGCGGGGTGGCAGGTATTTGTTGACGGGGCGGGTGCCCTGTTCCGGCATCAGGTCCATACCGCCGCGTTCGGCAGTCAGGCGCGACACATGGCTGTCGGGGTCGGCAAAATCGCCAAAATGGCGGGCGCCAGACGGGCAGGTGCGCACGCAGGTTGGCACGCGGTCCACCTCTTCGAGGTTTTCGTTATAAATGCGGTCGACGCATAGGGTGCATTTCTTCATCACGCCCTCGGCCTCGTCCTTTTCACGCGCTCCGTAGGGGCAGGCCCACGCGCACAATCCGCAGCCGATGCAATCGCTTTCGTTGACCAGAACGATGCCGTCTTCGACGCGCTTGTAGCTTGCCCCTGTGGGGCAAACGGTGACGCACGGCGCGTCTTCGCAGTGCAGGCAGGATTTGGGAAAGTGGATCAGTTGCGCAGGTGGCTGGACCTTGGATGAGGTCGCCAGCGGCTGCACCTCGTAGCTGTGAACGCGGTTCAGGAAAGTGCCAGAGGGGGCCGAGCCGTAAGGGTCCTGGTCAGACAGCGGTGCGCCGTAATTTTCGGTGTTCCAGCCTTTGCACGAGATCACGCAGGCATGGCAGCCGACGCAGGTATCAAGGTCGATGACCAGACCCAGCTTGCGCTCGGTGTTTGCAGGTAACTGCGTCATTTGCCCACCTTCCACGCCAGCTTGTCCGGCCCCCGTCCAACGGGGGATCTGATCGGCTGCATCACCGGTTTCGACTGGTCCTGTGGTGCTGCCTTGGCGATGCGCACCTTCAGGTCGAACCATGCCGCCTGCCCGGTGATCGGGTCTGAATTGGCCCAACGCAGCCCGTCACCCTTGGGCGGCAACAATTCGTGGATCAGGTGGTTGAGCAAGAAGCCTTTGGTGGCTTCGGGGGCATCTTCATCCAGCGCCCACGCCCCCTTTCGCTTGCCGATGGCGTTCCATGTCCAGACGGTATTGGGGTTCAGCGCTGCCATTTCCAGCACCGGCACGGTGATTTCGCCGTGCGGCGAAGTGACGGTGGCCCAGTCGCCATCCTTCAGGTCGTGATCCCGCATCAGATTGGTGGGCAGATACAATGGGTTGTGCCCGTGCAATTGCCGCAGCCACGCGTTCTGGCTGCCCCATGAATGGTACATCGCCATCGGGCGCTGGGTCAGGGCGGTGATCGGGTATTCGTCGGCGCGATTGTCGCCCGAAGGGTCGTACCAGATCGGCAGCGGGTCCATCGTGCGGCGGATACGGTCGCGGAGGTAGTCGGGGGGTTGACGGTCTCCGTGGCCTTCGGCGGCCAGCTGGAATTTGCGCAGCGGCTCGACATAAAGCGAAAACAGATAGGGCAGTGGTTCGTCGAACAGGCCCATGCCCACGGCCCAATCCTGATAGGCCATGTTCCACGGTTTGTAATAGTTGGCCCCTTGGGGGATATGTTCGACGAAAAAGCCGCCGTTTTCGATATAGGCGTCGATCTGGCCACCGTTCGGCGCGCCGCGCCCTGCGGTCAACCCGTCAGCGCCAACGCGCCAGCCTGCCAAGGGACCGACACCAGCACGGCGTTCGTGGTTGATGATATAATCGGCATAATCGGCGTATTTCTGTTCGCCTGTTTCGGTCACAAACCCCGGAAGGTTCAGCCGCGCGCCCAGATCGCACAACACCGACTGGAACCCGCGCACGTCGCGGTCGGGTTCGACCACAGGCCAGCGGATCGCGTCGGCGGCGGCGTCAGCCTCGCAGATCGGACGGTCGAGCAGCGAGATACAGTCGTGGCGTTCCAGATAGGTGGTGTCAGGCAGGATCAGGTCGGCATAGGCGACCATTTCCGAACTGTACGCATCCGAATAGATGATGCGCGGGATCACATAGTCGCCGTTCTCGTCAGTGTCTGTCAGCATGTCGATCACGCCGCGCGTGTTCATCGACGAGTTCCATGCCATGTTGGCCATATACATAAACAACGTGTCGATCTTGTACGGATCACCCGCGTGTGCGTTGGAAATCACCATATGCATTAGCCCGTGGGCCGACATCGGGTTTTCCCAAGTGAACGCCTTGTCGATCCGCGCGGCTGTGCCGTCGGGTTTCAGGGCCAGATCTTCGGGGCCTTGGACAAAGCCCAGATGCGGGCCATCCAGCGGACCGTTGCAGGTGGTTTGACAATGTGGCTTCGGGTGGGCCGTCGCAGGCTTGGGGTAGGGCGGTTTGAACCGAAAGCCCCCCGGAACTTCGACCGTGCCAAGGATGATCTGCAACACATGCAGCGCGCGGCAGGTCTGAAAGCCGTTGGCATGGGCGCTGATCCCGCGCATGGCGTGAAAGCTGACGGGGCGGCCAGTCATGGTGGTGTGGACCTCGCCACGGAAATCGGTCCATGCGTGGTCCAGTTCGAACGCTTCGTCAAAGGCGACACGGGCCAGTTCCGACGCGATGGCGCGGATGCGTGCGGCAGAGATGCCGGTGCGGTCTGCCACAGCTTCGGGGGCGTAATCGTCGGACAGATAGCGGTCTGCCATCAGGTGTATCACGGGGCGGTGGGTGACCCCCGCCGCACGATGGGTGGCGGCCAGATCGGGGCGCACGCCCTTCTGGTCGAAGGGGGCCAGTTTGCCGGTGTTGCGGTCGATCACCAGTTCCTTGCCGTCCGCGTCGCGCAACAGCAGGCCGTATTCGGGCGACTTTTCATCGCTGTTCACAAGGCAGGGCGCATTGGTAAAGCGTGACAGGTAGTCGAGGTCGATCCTGCCCGCCTTCATCAGGCAATGGATCAACGCCATGATAAACAGACCATCGGTGCCCGGCGTAATGCCGACCCAGTCGTCGGCCACGGCGTTGTAGCCTGTGCGAATCGGGTTGACCCCGATCACCCGCGCGCCGCGTGCCTTGATCTTGCCGATGCCCATCTTGATCGGGTTGCTGTCGTGGTCTTCGGCGACGCCGAACAGCATGAACAACTTGGTGTGGTCCCAGTCGGGCTGGCCGAATTCCCAGAACGCGCCGCCCATCGTGTAGATACCCGCAGCCGCCATGTTGACCGAGCAGAACCCGCCGTGGGCCGCGTAGTTGGGTGTGCCGAAATTCTGCGCCCAGAAGGATGTGAACGATTGCGACTGGTCGCGTCCGGTGAAAAACGCCAGCTTTTCGGGATTGTCGCGGCGGATCGGTTCCAGCCAGCCGGTGGCGATGTTCAGCGCCTCGTCCCAGCTGATCTCTTCGAATTCGCCCGATCCGCGCGGACCCACGCGTTTGAGCGGCGCACGCAGGCGGGCGGGGGCGTTGTGCTGCATGATGCCAGCCGATCCCTTGGCGCACAGCACGCCCTTGTTCACCGGATGGTCGCGGTTGCCTTCGATATAGGCGACCTTGCCCGATTTCATGTGGACGTTGATCCCGCAGCGGCACGCGCACATATAGCAGGTGGTCTTGCGGATTTCGTCCGATACCTTGGGCGACAGGTCCAGAGCGGGCTGCTTATGGGGCATGTGTCTGATCCTTCAGCAGCGTGATGGCGTCACGGGCGATCTGTTGTTCTTCGGCAGCGGGGATGACCCAATGGGGAATATTTCCCAACCATGATAGCTGTGCAAGAACATTATTCCTGATGTCTGCGTCGTTCTCGCCGATGCCGCCGGTAAAGGCGATGCCATCGACGCCCTGCATCGCTGCAATCATCGACCCCGCCTGACGCGCGATCCAATAGCAGAAGTGTTCACGGGCAAATTTGGCCTGCGGCGCGGCACTTTGCCCGAGCGTGCGCATGTCGGCGCTGAGACCTGACAGACCCAGTAATCCGCTGTCATGATAAAGCATCTGCGTCGCCGCATCCGCGCCCATTGTGCCCACCAGATGCAGTACGGCACCTGCGTCAATGACGCCCGCGCGGGTGCCCATTGTAAGACCGCTCAGCGGCGAGAAACCCATCGTGGTAGCAACCGATTGCCCATCCCGAATGGCGCATAGCGATGCGCCATTGCCCAGATGCAGCGCCAGAAGGCGGCGGGGCAGAGGTGTGCCGGTGCTGGCCCTGAATCCGTGGACCAAGGCCGAATAGCTGGTGCCGTGAAAACCGTAGCGTTGCAGGCCCGATGTGGCTGGGACATCGGGCAGCGCATAGCGGCGCGCCACGTCCGGATTTGTCGCATGAAAGGCCGTGTCGAAGGTGGCAAATTGCGGCAGATCGGGCACCAGTTCGGCCACCGCGTCAATGGCCGACAGGTGGTGCGGGTTGTGCAGCGGGGCCAGTGGCACGGCATCGGCGATGGCGGTGCGTATCGCCGCAGTTATGCGCGCCGAAGCGGTCAGATTGGCCCCGCCATGCACCACGCGGTGGGCGGCTGCACACAAGTTTGCGGGCCGGATACCGGACGCGGCCATTGCGTCGAATATCGCGGTAAGTGCTGCGGTATGGCCGGGCAATGCCAGATCGTGTCGCGCACCGCCATTGGTGCGGATGCTGCCCTGCGTGCCGATGCCAGAGGCCTCGATGCGCAGGGTTTCGTGCAGGTCTGTGCCAAACAGGGCGGTCTTGATCGACGACGACCCTGCATTTACGACAAGAATCTGCGCGTCAGGCATACCTTAGACCGATTGCGTGCGCATGTCGGCCTTGGACACGCCGGCGACCGACACCGGCTTTTTCATCGCGTCGCGGCGGAAAGGCTCGCCCAGTTCCTGATTTATCATGGCTTCGATCAGCGTGGTTTTGCCGTGGTTCATCTGGTCGTCGACGGCTTTGGTCAGGGCTGCGGTCAACTCGTCCATCGTGCGGGCCACGACACCTTCAAGCCCGCAGGCCTGCGCAATGCCCGCATAGGACACTTGGGTGTCCAGTTCGGTGCCGACAAAGTTGTCGTCGTACCACAGCGTCGAGTTCCGCTTTTCTGCGCCCCACTGGTAGTTGCGGAACACCACTTGGGTGATCGCGGGCCATTCGCCCCGACCAATTGCCGTCAGCTCGTTCACCGCGATGCCGAATGCACCATCGCCCGAGAAGCCGACAACAGGCACGTCGGGCTGGCCGATCTTGGCCCCTACAATGGCGGGCAGACCATAGCCGCAGGGGCCGAACAAGCCGGGGGCCAGATATTTGCGGCCGTCGTCAAAGTCGGGATAGGCGTTGCCGATGGCACAGTTGTTGCCGATGTCCGAACTGATGATCGCGTTGCGTGGCAGGGCGGACTGGATTGCACGCCATGCCATGCGGGGGCTCATCCAGTCGGGTTTGTCGGCGCGGGCGCGCTGGTTCCATGTGGTGCCTTCGTCGTCGTCTTCGTGGTCCATGCTGGACAGTTGCTGGGCCCATGAAGATTTTGCTTGCGAAATTTTCGCCTTGCGGTCGGCGCGGCCTGCATCGCCTGCGTCATCGCTCAGTTGCGACAGGATGCCCTTGGCCACCTTGGCGGCGTCACCGATGATGCCAACGGTGATCTTTTTGGTCAGGCCGATGCGGTCGGCGTTGATGTCGACCTGAATGATTTTCGCGTTGGTCGGCCAATACTCCATGCCATAGCCCGGAAGGGTCGAAAACGGGTTCAGCCGTGTGCCAAGGCACAGCACAACGTCGGCGTCCTTGATCAGCTCCATTGCTGCTTTGGACCCGTTGTAGCCCAGCGGCCCCGCAAACAGCGGGTGCGATCCGGGGAAGGCATCGTTGTGCTGGTAGCCGACACACACCGGCGCATCCAGACGCTCGGCCAGTTCTTTCGACGCGGCAATGCCACCTTTCGACAAGACCACGCCCGCGCCGTTCAGGATGACAGGGTTCTTGGCACCTGACAGCAGCTCTGCCGCAGCCGTGACCGAGTTTTCACCGCCCGAGGAAAGCTCAAGCTCGATGGGGTCGGGGATTTCGATGTCGATGACTTGTGTCCAGAAATCGCGCGGGATGTTCAGCTGGGCCGGACCCGCCAGACGCTTGGCCTTGGCGATCACGCGGGTCAGCACTTCGGCCACGCGGGTCGGATCGCGCACCTCTTCCTGATAGGCGACCATGTCCTCGAACAATTTCATCTGCTCGACTTCCTGAAACCCGCCCTGACCGATGGTCTTGTTCGCGGCCTGCGGTGTGACCAGCAGCAGCGGTGTGTGGTTCCAGTATGCTGTTTTGACAGCCGTCACGAAATTGGTGATGCCGGGGCCGTTCTGCGCGATCATCATCGACATCTTGCCGGTGGCGCGGGTAAATCCGTCGGACATCATGCCCGCCGACCCTTCGTGCGCGCAATCCCAGAACGTGATGCCCGCCTGCGGAAACAGATCGGAAATGGGCATCATGGCCGAACCGATGATGCCAAAGGCGTGTTCGATGCCGTGCGCTTGCAGTGTTTTTACAAATGCTTCTTCGGTCGTCATTTTCATGGAAGGGGGCTCCGGCAGGTTAGGGGAATGATTCCGCGTTGTGTCGCAGAGTACGATTGCACGGCAGGTGCAGTTAGGGCCAGTTGGCGGCAGCGGATCAGACCAGACGCGCCAGAGTCTCTGCAACCTTTTGCACGCCGTCCGCAATACGACTGGACGGGATCGACGAATAGGCCAGACGGTAATAATTGCGCGGCTTGTCTTCGCCGGAAAAGAACGACACGCCCGGTTCGATCAGCACGCTTTGAGGTTTTAGCAATTGCGCCAGTTGGCTGGTGTCCACGGACAGCGGCGCGCGCATCCAGAAGGATGATCCGCCCGACGCACCCTGACCGGCGATGGTCAGGCCGGTGTCGGTGATCGCCTGCTGCATGGTGTCGCGGCGCGTGTGCAATGTGGTGCTCATCTTGCGCACCAGCGCGTCGTAGTGACCTAGCGACAGGAAATAGGCAACGGTGCGCTGGATATGGCCGGGCGGATGACGCAGCACCGATGCGCGCAGGGCGCGGGCCTCGCGGATGAACGGCTCGGACCCCACGAGGTAGCCCAGCCGCAGGCCAGGAAACAGCGATTTCGAGAACGAGCCGACGTAGATCACCCGCCCGTCTGTATCCAGCGATTTCAGCGCGGGCGAGGGCGGCTTGAGGAACGACATCTCGAATTCATAATCGTCCTCGACAATCAGCGCGTCCATTTCGGCGGCGCGGTCCAGCAGGGCACGGCGGCGGTCCATTGGCATGGTGGCCGTTGTCGGGCATTGGTGGCTGGGGGTGGTAAAGATCACATCGGTGTCGGGCGGGATCGCATCGGGGGGCAGGCCGTCCTGATCCACACGGACATGGGACAGATGGCACCGCGACTGGTTCAAAATGTCGTGCAAAGCGTGATAACAGGGTTCTTCCATCGCGGCGTGCCGGCGTTGGGTCAGCAGCACCTGCGTGGTTAGCCAAAGTGCGTTTTGTGCGCCCAGCGTAATCAGCACCTGTTCAGGGCGGGCGGTGATACCACGGCGTGGCAGCGAATGGCGCACGATGAATTCGATCAGTTTGGGGTCGTCCTGATCGAAATAATCGGTGGTCATCGGACCAAAGTCGCGCTGCCCCAGCGCCTGCATCGCGCACAGCCGCCAGTTCGCATGATCGAACAGGGTGGCGTCGGCCTGACCGTAGATGAACGGAAAGCGATAGTGCGCCCAATCCTGTGGCTTTGTTGGTGTCTGCCCACCCGAGAATTTCTGCCCGATGGCACGGGTCCAGTCCACTGCATCGGGGGTGACGGGCGAGGCGGCAAAGATCGGTGGAACCGGAGCGGTTTCCGACACGAAATAGCCCGATCGCCCGCGCGAGGTCAGATAATCGTTGGACAGAAGTTCGGTATAGCTGAGCGTGACGGTGATGCGGCTGATGCCAAGGTGTTGCGCCAGCTTGCGCGTCGAGGGCAGCTTTTCGCCCGGCTGGAAGCGGCCCGACAGGATGCCTTGGGCAATCATCTGCTGAATCTGGCTTTGCAGCGTGCCCTCGGCTTCGGGGTGCAAAAAGAATGTTTCGACCGGTACTGTCATGTCACAGGCTTACACTGGACCTATCAGCGCGGCAATGTGGCGCTATTGCTGAACAGCAAAAGACCCCGGTCGAAACCGGGGCCCTTGCTTGGACATGTGAAGTGTCGGTCGGGTGCGACCTGCTTATGGGCAGGCTGCGTAATAGCGCGAGCCGTTTGCGCGTTGATACACACATTGGCCGTTTTGCGTTTTACCGATGTAGTTGCCGGCTGCACCACCAAGGGCCGCACCGATCAGCGCACCTTTGACTTTATCGTCGCCGCCGGACACGGAAGCACCGATTGCGGCACCAGCAAGTGCGCCACCAGCTGTGGTGTTAGATGTGGTCGATTCGCAAGCAGCAAGTGATGCGATCAACGGAATGGCGATCAGAAACTTTTTCATACCTGTCTTCCCTTCTTTAATACTGAAATGAGAACGCACGATCTAAAGGGTTGGTTCCCACATATGTTAACATCAGTGAAAAAAGGCCGTTTTGGCCCCAAACCACCGGTCCTGTTCGGGCAAGACATTAAAAAGGTAACCGAAAGCGAAACAACGTCAAGGGTGGCAGGGGCCGCCACAGGCAAACAAGCGCCGAACGGCTGGCCGGGGTCGGCAACGCAAACGGACGAGGATAGCCCCCGCCCGTCGGGTATTCGCGGTCCGTATCCGGATCACCCGAAGACGTCGCCCAGTGCCTTGTCCACGGCCGTAACGATCTGGTCGATGTTGTCTTTTGTCGCGATCAGAGCGGGCGAAAAGCACAGGCTGTTGTTCTTGCCCGGCAGCGACCGGTTGGTGGCACCGATGATGACACCCTGCGCCATGCAGTTGCCGACAACGGCCTGCACCTTGGCCTCGTCTGCGGGGGCGCGACTGTCACGGTCGCTGACCAGTTCGGCGCCCAGAAATAAGCCCTTGCCGCGCACATCACCGATAATGGTGTGTTTGTCGGCCAGCGCGTGCAACTGGTCCAGCATATAGGCGCCCATCTGCGTGGTGTTCTCCAGCAGGTTCTCGTCTTCGATGATGCGCATGTTTTCAATCGCGGCAGCGGGGCCGGCGGTGCAACCGCCAAAGGTCGAGATGTCACGGAAATAGTTCATCTTGTCCGAGGGGTCGTCCTTGAACATGTCAAAAACCGCTTCGGTGGTCACAAGGCAGGCAATCGCCGCATAGCCCGAGGCGACGCCTTTGGCCATTGTTACCATGTCGGGCTGAACGCCATATTGCTGATAGCCGAACCATGTGCCGGTGCGGCCGACGCCGCACACAACTTCGTCGATGTGCAGCAGAATATCGTATTTTCTGCAGATTTCCTGAACGCGGTCCCAATACCCGTCGGGGGGCGTGATGACGCCGCCACCAGCGGTTACCGGTTCAAGACACAACGCACCCACGGTGTCTGGCCCTTCGGACAGGATAACCTTTTCGATTTGGTCCGCAGCCCAGACGCCATAGTTTTCCTGCGGTGCGCCGTCCTGTTCAAAGGCACGGTATTCAAGGCAGTGCGGCACACGGACGAAACCGGGGGCAAAGGGGCCGTATTGTGCGTTGCGCTCATCCTGACCACCTGCGGACAGGCAGGCGATGGTGGTGCCGTGATAGTCGCGGTCGCGGTACAGGATTTTATGTTTCTTGCCGCCGTATTTCTTGTGCGCGATCTGGCGGACCATCTTGAACGCCTTTTCGTTCGCCTCGGAACCCGAGTTGCAGTAATACATCCTGTCAAGGCCGGGCATCTTGTCCAGCAGCTTTTCAGCGAACAGCGCGCCGGGGATCGACCCGGCAGAGCCTGCAAAATAGTTCAGTTTGACCAATTGGTCGCGCACCGCATCCGCGATGCTTTCGCGGCCATAGCCCACGTTAACGGTCCAGACCCCGCCCGAGACCGCATCAAGGTGCTCTTTGCCCTTCTGGTCCCAAACCTTCATGCCTTTGCCCTCGACGATAATGCGCGGGTCGATTGCGCTCTCAAAAGGCTGGTGCTGGATCAGGTGGTGCCAGACGTTCTTGCGGTCGGCTTCAACCACGCGGCTCAGATCGTTTTCACTAAAGGTTCCGTCCATTGTCTGGCCTTTCAGGATACATGTGGAAGGGGTAGGGTGAATCCAGTAGATACTGCACCCTTTGATGATCAAGAAAACAGCACAAAATGCGGTGTCAGTAGGGCCAGTAACGATGGACAGATGATTCCAGTTTGTCGGATTGTGCCGGTGGCCCCCAGCCGGTTGGAAATAGGAACATCCTGTTTTCAGAGGTTTCGCTGAATTTACGTCGTTGAAATCCGGAAATCAAAAACGTCCCCGATTGCTGCACCTATGGGAAAAAACATTGATCGGCGTTTGATATTGCGGTCGGATTGGGCAGCGCCAGAGAATTGCAAATGCAACAATCGGGCCAAGCGGCGGCCAGACCGCCGATATAACGCGAAGCGCCGTGTAAAACGGCGCACAACGGGAGAAGACAATGACTTTTAAAACCAAATTGATGAGCGCCACTGCCGCAATCGCCATGCTGGCCGGTGCCCAGACGGCGGCTGCCGCAGGGCATGGCGAAATTACAGTGGCCTATTTCCTCGAGTGGCCGATGCCGTTCCAGTACGCCAAGGAAACCGGCATGTACGACGAAGCGATGGGCACCAAGATCAATTGGGTCAGCTTTGACACCGGCACCGCAATGAGTGCGGCGATGGCCTCGGGTGATGTGCAACTTTCGGTCAGTCAGGGTGTGCCGCCGTTTGTCGTGGCCACCTCTGCCGGTCAGGACTTGCAGATTGTTGACGTGGCCGTGTCCTATTCGGACAACGATAACTGCGTCGTCGCCTCGGGTCTGGAAATTGACAAGGACAGCGCGGGCGAGTTGTCGGGTAAAAAGGTTGCCGTGCCGCTGGGCACCGCTGCGCATTACGGGTTTCTCAGCCAGATGAACCACTTTGGCGTTGATATCTCGACGATGGAAATTGTGGACATGGCCCCCGCCGAAGGGGCGGCCGCATTGGCCCAAGGGTCGTTGGACATGGCGTGCGGTTGGGGCGGTGCGCTGCGCCGTATGAAAGAGCACGGCAACGTGCTGCTCACCGGTACCGAGAAGGAAGAACTGGGCATTCTTGTGTTTGATGCCACCACAGCGCCCGCGACCTATGTTGCCGAAAACGGCGATATGGTCGCCAAGTTTCTGGCCGTTACCGCCGAAGCCAACGCCATGTGGGCAGACGAGACCAACCGCGAAATGATGCTGCCGGTGATCGCCAAAGACGCGGGCATGAGCGAAGAGGACACTTTGTCGACGCTGTCGACCTTCAAGTTTCCGACCGTTGACGATCAGCTGAGCGACAAGTGGCTGAACGGGCGCGCGCAGACCTTCATGAAGGGCGTCGCGGGTGTATTCGTCGAAGCGGGCTCGATCCCATCGGCGCTGGACAGCTATGCAGGCGCGGTAAACACCGGCCCGCTTGAAGCCGCAAAAGGCATGTAAGCGAAACCAGTGCCCTGCGCGCCTTGTGGTGGTGCGCAGGGCACTGCGGTAATGAGGCGGGCAAACCCGCCCGCGCGGCCCGTACAGGGCAAAACCAATCAACAGGGGGACGACCATGACGGGACTTGTGATCGACAAGCTGTCCATGCGGTTCGATTTGCCGGACGGTGGTGCCGTTCAGGCGCTGCAAGATGTTAGTCTGGATTTGAAACAGGGCGAGTTGCTGAGTGTGCTGGGGCCGTCGGGCTGTGGCAAAACCACGCTTTTGAATATCGTGGCGGGGTTTCTGGCGCAAACCTCGGGCGAGGTGCGGCTGAACGGCAAACCGGTTCACGGCCCCGATGCCCAACGCGGCATGGTGTTTCAACAAGGCGCGCTGTTCGAATGGATGAGCGTGCGCGAGAACGTCAGCTTTGGCCCGGATATGAAGGGCACGCCCAAGGCAGAAAGCCGCAAGACGGTAGATCACTTGCTGAACGTCGTGGGCTTGCAGGATTTCAAGGAAAAGATGGTTTACGAACTGTCCGGAGGGATGCAGCAGCGCGTGGCGCTGGCCCGTTGTTTGGCCAATGATCCCGATGTGATCCTGATGGACGAACCGCTGGGCGCGCTGGATGCGCTGACCCGCGAAAAGATGCAAAGCCTTGTGCTGAAGCTGTGGAAGGAAACCGGCAAGACCATCATCCTGATCACCCACTCGGTCGAAGAGGCACTGTTGTTGGGCGAACGTCTGGTGGTGATGGCCCCGCGTCCGGGGCGGATTCACAAGGAATACCGCCTGCCCTTTGCCGACCTGGGCGTGGGGGCCGATCTGCGCGAGGTCAAAAAACACCCCGACTACGCGCCAACGCGCGAAGAAATCCTGAACATGATCTGGAACATGGAAGAAGAGATCATGGGCCGCAGCGAGGAGACCGCCTGAGATGCTGCAAATTTTTCAAGACCTTGGGGCCGAACTGGCGCAGATGTTCTTGTCGATACTGGGGGCGCTGCCCTTTATCTTCGGCTATCTGGCGCTGATCCTGATTTCGATGTTGATCTGGAATTTTGTCCGCGCCCAGATGGGACGCGTGCGCGACTATACTTCGCTGAAAACCGTGACTTTCGGCGACGAAAGCGCAGTTGTTTCAGACAAGGCGGCGTCGGTAATATCGATCGTGCTGATCTTTGTGATCTGGGGTGCGTTCACCGGATCGAACTGGTTGCCCGGCCCGTTCCACGCTCCGGGGCCTTTCGTGGGGCAAGAGGCGTTTACATATACCATCGAAGGCCCCGACGGCACACAGGCTGACGCGACCATCTTTGTTTCGGTCCACCCGCAAGGCGAGCAACCCGCGCCGCTGGAGTTTGACGCAGGCACGGGACCGGTCAAGAATGACAGTGTGGTGGTGCAGGCCTATCGCTCGAAGCTGATCAGTTGGGATGCCAACGATGAGATCACCCGCAAGGATGGCGCCAAGGTTGTCGCGGTCGATGGTCGTGCGATTGATGCCGATACCGATGTGGACGTGGGCTTTGGCCGCGTGGCGCTGACGGACAAGGGCACGTTGAACTTCGAGCCGGGGCAGGGTTGGCAAATGGAAAACATCTGGCTTCCCGCACCCGACAGTGTCTGGCGGCGGCTGGTGTCGGTCAGTGCAGACGGCTACCAAAACGTGACGCTGTCCGAACACCTCAGTTACTCTTTGTTCCGCGTGATCGTGGGCTTTGCGCTGGGTGCGCTGGTGGGCATTCCGCTGGGCTATGCGATGGGCCTGTCGAACTGGTTTCGCGGCTGGTTCGATCCGATCGTGGAATTCATGCGCCCCGTGCCGCCGCTGGCGCTGATCCCACTGGTGATCATCTGGGCCGGCATAGGTGAACAGGGCAAGATCATCCTGCTGTTCCTCGCCGCGCTGTGGATCATGGCCATCGGTGCGCGCTCGGGTGTTTCCGGGGTCAAGATAACCAAGGTACATGCGGCCTATTCACTGGGGGCGAGCAAGTGGCAGATCCTGCGCCATGTCATCATCCCCAATTCCCTGCCCGAGATATTCACCGCAGCACGCGTGGCGATGGGTGTTTGCTGGGGTACGGTGGTCGCTGCGGAACTGGTGGCGGCGGAAAAGGGCGTTGGCAAGATGATCGTGGCGGCGTCCAAGTTTCAGGACACCGACATCGTTTTGATGGGAATTATCCTGATCGGCATTATCGGCTTTGGCATCGACATGCTGATGCGCTGGGCCGAACGGGTGCTGGTGCCGTGGAAGGGCAAGGGTTGATTTTGCGGCGTTGCTTGAGAAAGGCCTTGGTGTATCCGGAGCCTTTTTCCACGCCTATCGCTGATGTGCGTACGTCGCAACGCTGGGAGTGTGTTCGAAATCCACCCTTACGGGGGAGGGGATGGTGGAGCATAGCGGGATCGAACCGCTGACCTCCTGCATGCCATGCAGGCGCTCTCCCAGCTGAGCTAATGCCCCATCCTTGGTGACCCTCTCGGGTCCGTGCGCCGCTGATTAGGCGGTTTGGCAGGCGGGATCAAGCGAAAAGATCACGCCTGCCAAAAGCTTTATGTGTCGTCGTCGTCCGACGCAACATCGGCGATTTCTTCCAGCGGAACTGTATCGTCGTCGTCGTCATCTTCGAGGATGTCGTCATCTAGATCGACATCAACATCGCTGTCGTCATCGTCCAATACCACGTCATCGTCATCATTCTCCGCAGCTTTCGCCTTGGCTGTGGCCGCGTCTTCGGCGTCAGCGGCGATCATCCGGGATTTGCTGGCGTCCAGCTCAACCACTTCGCCCGTGTAGGGGCTGACGATCGGGTTTTTGTTCAGGTCGTAAAACCGTTTGCCGGTAGTCGGGCAAAGGCGTTTCGTACCCCATTCTTCCTTGGGCATGGTGTCCCCTTTGAAATCTCTGTTGCATCTAGGCGATTCAGGGCAATTGCCATATGGTGTGCCCGGAGTCAAAGCCTACGTGATAAGTGGGTAAAGGAGCAGATAGGATGGCAATGCACCTGTTGCAAGAAGGACCGCCTGTAGAAGTGGTCTTGCGTCGGTCGGCGCGGGCGCGGCGGATCTCGTTGCGGGTGTCTTCGCTGGACGGACGGGTGACGCTGACACTGCCCAAAGGTGTGGCCGAACGTGAAGCAATGGCCTTTGCCCGCTCCAAGGAGGACTGGATACGCGGTCATCTTCAGGCGCGTCTGGAAAATGTCGATATTACCCACGGGGCCGAGGTGCCGCTGGGCGGTCAGCCGCGTCTGATTGTGCCGGGAACAGGGCGACGGGTGGTTGTTGATGCACAGTCGATCGCCGTGCCCGGTGCGCCCGCGCAAGTGGGCGCGCGATTGCAGGCGCATCTGAAAGCGTTGGCGCGGACACGGCTTGCGGAGGCGTCTGATCTCTATGTGGAACGGCTGGGGCGCCCGTATCAGCGGATCAACATCCGTGACACGCGGTCCCGCTGGGGGTCGTGTTCGTCGCGCGGAACGCTGATGTATTCATGGCGACTGGTGCTGATGCCGAAGGCCGTGCTGGATTATGTCGCAGCGCATGAGGTCGCCCATCTTGAGCAGATGAATCACTCGCAGGCGTTCTGGGATGCCGTGACCCGTATTTACGGCCCCTATTCCGAGGCGCGGGCGTGGCTGCGACAGCATGGCTCGGAATATCACCGCTTTCGCTTTGGCGATTGACCACTGCAGTATTTGTGATCACAAGACAGTATGACCACACCCGCACGCGCCACTGAAGTCACCACAGCTGCCCATGACCGCGTTTACCGCCGTCTGCGCACGCGGATCATGCATGGCGATATTCCCCCCGGACAGGCGCTGACCCTGCGCGGTGTCGCCAAAGAGCACGAGGTTTCCATGACCCCGGTGCGCGAGGCTGTGCGACGTCTGGTGGCCGAAGGGGCGCTGACCATGTCGTCCTCGGGGCGGATGGGCACGCCCGAACTGTCTGCCGAGCGGATCGAAGAACTGGCTGCCCTGCGCGCCTTGATCGAGGTCGAGTTGGCCAGCCGCGCCCTGCCGCGCGCACACATGGCACTGATCGAGCGGTTGCAGACCATCAACGGCGCTGTGTCCGAAGCCGTCGCGCACCGCGATGCCGTCAGCTATATCCGCACCAATCTGGAATTTCACCGCACGCTTTACCTGCGCGCACAGGCTCCTGCGATGCTGGCTATGGCAGAAACTGTCTGGCTGCAAATGGGCCCCACGATGCGGGCGCTGTACGGGCGGCTGCGGCGGACCGAGCCACCACATTATCATAAGCTGATTATCGCCGCCCTGCGCGCCGGGGACGAACCCGGCCTGCGGTTGGCGGTGCGTACTGACGTCACGCAAGGGCTGCGGATGCTGGCGCGCTGAAACCTTGGAAGAATGAGGATCAGATGAAACTCACGGATTACAAAGCACTTACTTTCGACGTCTATGGCACGCTTATTGATTGGGAAAGCGGTATGATTGAGGGGTTGAAAGCCCTTGTTGCCCGTGTTGACCGCAACCTTAGCCGTGACGAGATACTTGAGGCACATGCCCGCCACGAGTCGACCCAGCAGTCATATACCCCAAGCTACAAATACAGCAGGGTTCTCGAAATCGTATACAAGCGTTTGGCAGAAGAATGGGGCGTTACCTACACCCGCGAGGACTGCGTCGCCTATGGTCAGTCTGTTAAAAACTGGCCCGCGTTTCCGGATTCGGCGGACGCGCTGGCATATCTCAAAATGCACTACAAACTAGTGGTCCTGTCCAACGTCGACAACGAAAGCTTCGCACATTCCAACAAGAAGCTCGGCGTTGAATTCGACGCGTGCTACACAGCCGAAGACGTTGGCAGCTATAAACCCGCCGACCGTAATTTCGACTATATGCTCGAAAAAATCGGCGATATCGGCATCGACAAATCCCAGGTACTGCACACCGCAGAAAGCATGTTCCACGATCACGGCCCTGCCAACAGGTATGGTCTTGCAAACTGCTGGATCTATCGCCGCCACGACAAAGAAGGCTTTGGTGCTACGATGAACCCCGGCGAAATGCCCCGCTATGATTTCAGGTTCAACTCGATGGCAGATTTGGTCAAAGCGCACCAAGACGCTCTGCGCGGTTGATCCAACCGGCACGACGTGCGTCGACGCGCGACGGGCAAGCACAGCGACAAACTTGCGATCCCTGTTTTTTCCGGTCGCGGCCTATGCTCAGGCAGCCAGACCTTTTTTACCCAGATCAAGGAATTTGCTGCGGCGGTCGTGGATCAACGCCTTGGCGTTCATGCCGTCCAGATCCTTGAGCATCTCGGCAATGGCTTTGCCCACAGCATCAATTGCATCCTGCGCGTGACGGTGCGCCCCGCCCATCGGCTCGGGGATGATCTTGTCGATCACGCCCAGTTGCTTGAGATCTTGGGCGGTCAGACGTAGCGCCTCAGCGGCTTCGCGCATTTTCTCGGCGTCTTTCCACAGGATCGACGCGCAACCTTCGGGGCTGATGACGGAATAGACCGCATGTTCCAGCATTGCGACGCGGTTGGCCGTGGCAAAGGCGACCGCGCCGCCCGATCCGCCCTCTCCGATCACCACGGACACGACGGGCGTACCGATTTGCAGTGATTTTTCTGTGGCGCGCGCGATGGCCTCGGACTGGCCGCGTTCTTCCGCGCCTTTGCCGGGATAGGCGCCGGGCGTATCGACCAGCGTAATGACAGGCAGGCCGAAGCGACCGGCAATATCCATCAGGCGAATCGCTTTGCGGTAGCCTTCGGGTCGGGCCATGCCGAAATTGCGTTCGATGCGCGATTTCGTATCGTTGCCCTTTTCATGGCCGATTACCATCACCGGCGTGTCGTTAAACCGCGCAAGGCCCCCCATGACGGCGTGATCGTCGGCAAAGTTGCGGTCGCCCGCCAGTGGTGTGTAATCGTTGAACAGACGTTTGATATAATCGATGCAATGGGGCCGCTCGGGGTGGCGCGCCACCAGACATTTGCGCCAGGGCGTCAGCGAGCTGTAAAGGTCTTGCAACATCGCCTTGCCCTTGGCGTCAAGGGTTGCGGCCTCGGCGCTGGTGTCGGTTTCGGGATTGTTGCGGGCCATCGCACGCAGTTCTTCGGCCTTGCCTTCGATTTCCGCCAGTGGCTTCTCGAAATCCATATATTGAGTCATCTGCTCGCTCCGCTTCGGCTTTGTCCGATATATGGCGGGGCAGAGCGGCGAATGCAATCTTAGGGAAACAGGACAGGGTACAAGGATGCGATCAGCAATGCCGCCATCGTCCAATTAAAGACGCTCAGGCGGGTAGGATTGGTCAGAATGCGCGCCATTTGTTGCCCCATCACAGTCCACAGGCTGACCGAGGGCAGGTTGATGGTGCCGAACACCACGGCTACCATCGCGATTGCGGTCAACGTGGTGTCGGAGGTGTAGGCCGTGACCGCGGGCACTGCCATCGCCCAAGCCTTGGGATTGACCCACTGGAAAGCGGCGGCTTGCAGGAATGTCATCGGGGTGCCGATGGACTCGCCCGGTTTGATCGGTGCTGCATTGGCAATTTTCCATGCCAGATAAGTCAGATAGACGATCGAGGCGATTTTGAGCACCGTGTTTACGACCGGATAGGCTTCGAATACCTGCACCAGGCCTGCGCCCACCAGCACGATCATCAGGACAAAACCCAGACCGACGCCCAGCATGTGCGGCACGGTCCGGCGAAAGCCGAAATTCGCACCCGAAGCCATCAGCATCAGGTTGTTCGGACCCGGCGTGATCGAACTGACAAGGGCAAAGGCCGCAAGGGCGAGGAGATTATCAAGTGTCATGCACAATGAATGACGTTGATTGTCTGGTTTGAAATTGCAAACTGCTTGCTGTGTCAGGAGATTGTGCAATTTATGACGAAACTGGATCAGAAAAACGAACGAATATTGCAAGAGTTGAGCCGCGATGGCCGTATCAGCAATCTTGAGCTGGCTGATCGGGTGGGACTGTCGCCCTCGGCTTGCTTGCGCAGGGTGCAAGAGATGGAGCGCACGGGGCTGATCAAAGGCTATCGCGTGGTGCTGGACCGCACGGCCTTGGGTACAGGATTCGTGGCCTATATCGGTGTGGGGCTGAGGGATCATACGAAAGCATCACAAGAGGCGTTCGAGCGCGCGATCTCACGCGCCCCCGAAGTGCGGGAGTGTCACAACACCACCGGCACCATCGAATATCTGCTGCGCGTCGAATGTGCCGATCTGCAAAGCTACAAGGCGTTTCACACCGATATGTTGGGGGCACTGCCGCAAGTGAATGCGCTGACGTCCTATGTCGTGATGGGCTCGCCCAAGGATGAACGGGCGTGAGGGCGGTCAATCAGCAGCTTGTGCGGTGATAGCGGCAAAGGTCTGGTCCAGTTCTGCCGTGATGGATTGCAGATCATTGCTGTAGTCCGCGAAGATGGACGAGGGAAGCTTGTAGCTGAGCGTTGCTGTGCCTGTGGTGTTTTCCGTGACATAGACGCGAATCGGTGCCTCGATCATCGCGTGGGTGTCGATGTTCAGGATTTGCACCGCCAGCGCATTGTTGAACAGCCCGATCACCCGGTTTCCGGGGATGGCGATGCCACGGGCTGCTGCTGCATCTGTGGGGCCTGCTTCGGTGACGATGCCCATCCGGTGTACCTTCGCGGCGGTCTTCAGGTCTGCGATCACTTGGGCATAGGGTTTGTTGGTGGGTGTCACCACCCAGCCTTCGCGCGGCGTGATGTCGGTGACATCAGCAAAGGCGGGCAGGGACAGCATCAAAAGTGCAACTATAAAACGCATGGCGCCTCGCTCATACTGCTGAGGCTTCTTTGGGGCACGGCTTGTGCCCCAATGTCTAATCACCTGTGCGTCAGCCGGTGATCATTTCGTATTGTTTGACCACAACTTCGGCCTGTTTGATCGACGCGATGTCAACCAGGCGGCCTTTGTAGACGGTGGCGCCTTCGCCGTTGGCTTTGGCCTGTTCCATTGCAGCCAGAATCTCGCGCGCTTCGGCAACCGCTCCGTCCGAGGGGGTGAAAACTTCGTTTGCCAGCGCAATCTGCTTGGGGTGGATGGCCCATTTGCCGACCATACCCAGCGTTGCCGATCGCAGTGCTTGTGCGCGAAAGCCGTCGTCGTCCGAAAAATCGCCAAAGGGGCCATCAACCGGCAGCACCCCGTGCGTGCGGCAGGCGGCAACAATAGCGGCCTGCGCCCAGTGCCACGGGTCGGACCAGTGTTTCGCCCCGTCGCGCAGCATGTAGTAGTTTTCCTGCGTGCCGCCGATGCCGGTGGTCTGCATCCCCATCGACGCGGCAAAGTCGGCTGCCCCCAGGCTCATCGCGACAAGACGGGGTGATGATGCGGCGATTTCTTCCACATGGGCGATACCGGCGGCGGATTCGATGATGACCTCGAAGTTGATTTTCTTGGTGCGCCCCTTGGCGGCTTCAACCGCGGTGACCAGCGCATCGACGGCGTAGACGTCGGCGGCACAGCCCACTTTGGGGATCATGATCTGGTCCAGACGTTCGCCCGACTGTTCCAGCAGATCGACCACATCGCGGTACCAATAGGGCGTATCAAGGCCGTTGATCCGTACCGACAGCGTTTTGGTGCCCCAGTCATGTCCGGAAATCGCCTGAATGATATTGGCGCGAGCGGCGTCCTTGTCCGATGGGGCAACGCTGTCTTCGAGGTCCATGTTGATCACATCGGCCTCGGAGGCGGCCATTTTGGCGAACAGCTTGGTGTTCGAGCCGGGGCCGAAAAGCTGGCAGCGGTTGGGGCGGGCGGGGGGCGTAGGCTGAAGGCGGAAGCTCATCTGCGGACCTTTCGGAGTAATTTTATTGCGTAATCATTGGGTTTAGCAGGTATTAAATTACGCCGCCTTTCGCAAGGTTCATTTTGCAGCTGCAGCAAATGTGCGCTGTGGGCAGCGGTTAGAGAGTGGGCATTTCTTCGAAAATACCGATAGTCTTTCGAAGAAATATGTTGAATTGGCCTGACACGCGCCGAGTTTCGTACCAAGTTGTGCTGGATTTTGCTCAGTATCAGGGCAAAGCGGCCAAGGCCCGCGACACTCATGACCAAAAGGACTGCTAAAATGATCAAGACACCCTATCTGCTGTTCCTCGGCGATGCACCCGACCAACTGGCCGCAAAAGTGGCACAAGGCATCAAGGACTGGCGGCCAGATAACGCGGTTGGGCAGTTTCGCATGGATGGCTGCGGTGCGGACGTGAAGCTGACGGACATGACTTTGCAGCAGGGTCTGGAAGCCGGTGCCAAAACGCTGGTCATTGGCGTGGCCAATCGCGGCGGCCTGATTTCGAAAGCATGGAAAGAAGTGCTGATCGCGGCGCTGGAAGCGGGCTATGATCTGGCCAGCGGCCTGCACAACCTGCTGGAGGACGAGCCTGAGTTGGTCGCTGCAGCCGAGAAATATGGCCGCGAACTGCACGACGTGCGGGTGCCATCGGTGGAATACCCCATCGCCAACGGTGAAAAGCGCACCGGTAAACGCGTGCTGGCCGTGGGCACCGACTGTTCGGTTGGCAAAATGTATACCGCACTTGCGCTGGACGAAGCGATGCGCGCCAAAGGCATGAAAAGCACCTTTCGCGCCACGGGCCAGACCGGCATCCTGATCACCGGCGAGGGCGTACCGTTGGACGCGGTTGTCGCCGACTTTATGGCCGGTTCGATCGAATATCTGTCGCCCGATAATGAGCCAGACCACTGGGACGTGATCGAAGGGCAGGGCAGCCTGTTTCACGTCAGCTATTCCGGCGTGACGCTGGCGCTGATCCACGGCGGCCAGCCCGACGCGCTGATCGTCTGCCACGAGCCGACACGCAAACATATGCGCGGACTGCCAAGCTATACGCCGCCCAGCATCGGTCAGGTCAGCGAACTGGCCTTGGCGCTGGCCAAGGTTGCGAACGCGGACTGCAAGGTTGTGGGCATTTCAGTGAACACGCAGCATATGGGCGAAGAAGAAGCGCGCGCCTATCTGGCCGAGCTTGAGGCAGAATACGGCATGCCCGCCGTCGATCCGTTCCGCCACGGGGCCGAGCGGCTGGCCGATGCGCTGGAAGCCTTGTAAGTTGCGCCTGTGGCTGGGGGCAGGAGCCTCCGGCGGGAGTTTTTCCGGCAAGATGAAGGTGATGTATGCGCATTGATGTAACGCGGGATGTGTTCCAGCTGGCACAGGTTTTTACAATTGCGCGGGGGTCGCGGACCGAAGCGCAGGTGCTGACCGTGCGGATCAGTGATGGCGATGCAGTTGGTGTGGGCGAATGTGTGCCCTATGCCCGGTATGGCGAAACGCTGGACAGCGTGACGGCCCAGATCGAAGGGCTGCCAGCGGATATTTCGCGGATGGCGCTCTATGATCTGTTGCCCGCAGGGGCGGCGCGCAACGCGGTCGATTGCGCGTTGTGGGATATCGAGGCAAAGCGTACGGGCAAACGGGTGTGGGAGCTGGCGGGGCTGGCAAAGCCGGGGCCGGAGATTACCGCCTATACCCTGTCGCTGGACAGCCCGGAGGCGATGCAGGCGCAGGCGGCAAAGAATGCCTTTCGACCGCTGCTGAAGATTAAGCTGGGCACGCCCGATGATATGCCCCGGCTCGAAGCCGTGCGGGCAGGCGCGCCCGATGCGCGGATCATCGTCGATGCCAACGAGGGCTGGTCCGCCGAAGTTTACGCCGATCTTGCCCCGCATTTGGTTCGGCTGGGTGTGCAATTGGTCGAACAGCCGCTGCCCGCAGGTGAAGATGAGGCCCTGACCGGCATGGCGCGGCCTGTGCCGGTGTGCGCCGATGAAAGCTGCCATGATCGCGGATCACTGCCGCATCTGAAGGGCAAATATGATGTGGTGAACATCAAGCTGGACAAGACCGGCGGGTTGACCGAGGCGCTGGCTCTGCGCGATGCGGCGCTGGCCGAAGGTTACCGCGTGATGGTCGGCTGCATGGTCGGGTCGTCGCTGGCGATGGCCCCTGCAACACTAGTGGCGCAGGGGGCCGAGGTTGTAGACCTTGACGGGCCGCTTCTGTTGGCCGAAGACCGCGATGAACCTTTGATTTTTGACGCCGCTGGGGTGCATCCCCCCAGTGCGAAACTATGGGGATGATGCACATGCGTACTGTTTATGTGAACGGCGACTACCTGTCTGAGGACGAGGCGAAAGTGTCAATTTTTGATCGCGGCTTTCTGATGGCTGATGGCGTCTATGAGGTGACCAGCGTGCTGGACGGCAAGCTGATCGACTTTGACGGACATGCGGTGCGATTGCAGCGGTCGCTGGACGAGTTGGACATGAAAAACCCGATCAGCAAGGAAGACCTGCTGGAAGTGCACCGCGAGTTGGTGCGGGTGAACGAAATTAACGAGGGCATGATCTATCTGCAGATCACGCGCGGCGCGCCGTCTGATCGCGACTTTGCGTTTCCCGATCCTGAAACGGTGCCGTGTACGGTTGTTCTGTTTACTCAGAACAAACCGGGTCTGGCCGCAAATCCGGTGGCGCAAAAGGGCATCAAGGTTATCAGCATCGAAGACATCCGGTGGGGCCGGCGCGACATCAAGACGGTGCAACTGCTTTACCCGTCGATGGGCAAGATGATGGCCAAGGCCGCTGGCGTTGATGACGCATGGATGGTGAAAGAGGGATATGTGACCGAAGGCACCAGCAACAACGCTTATATCGTCAAAGGCGGCAAGATCATCACCCGCCCCAAGACCAACGATATTCTGCACGGGATCACCCGTGCCGCCGTTCTGCGATTTGCCGAAGAGGCGCAGATGACCGTGGAAGAGCGCAACTTTACCATCGAAGAGGCGCAGGATGCCGATGAGGCATTCATCACCTCGGCAAGCGCCTTTGTTATGCCCGTGGTCGAGATCGACGGTGCGCAAATTGGTGACGGCAAGCCCGGTTCGGTCGCGCCACGCCTGCGCGAAATCTATCTGGAAGAAAGCCGCAAGGTCGCGATCTAAAGGTCAGCTTCCGCCCGGTTGCCATCCGACCCTTCGGGGAGAGTTTATTTGGCAAGATGAAAACACATCGTCGCGGCGCAGGCGTATGTGGTCCAAATAATTTTCCCTGACAGGGCGGGTTGCCTATATCAGGGCGCTTGGGCGCGCTTTGATCGCCTCGTACCAGCGCAGCATGTTCGGCGTATCTTCTGTTACGCCCATTTTGATGACGCGAGCAAAGTCGCTGAACACAAAGGCCGAGATATCGGCAAAGGTAAACATGTCACCGGCCAGATAGGCGCTGTTGTCCAGCCGCTGTTCCAGCATCTCTTTGAACAGAGTCACCCGCACCCGTCCGCGTTCTGCCAGTTGCGGGATTTGCTTGAAGTTTGCAGGCCCCGGAATGGCGCGGTCTTTTAAATGCGGGTTTGTGTTGCGCAACACTTCTGCCACGGCTGTGGCCCCCTGACTTTCGCAGATGGCGTTCCATTGCAGGATTTCCGCGCGTTCGTCGGGTGTCGTGCCGATCAGCGGCGGTTCTGGGTGCATGTCTTCAAGGTACATCGCAATTGCGAGGTTTTCGGTCAGCGTGGTACCCGCATTGGTGATCAACACCGGCAGGGTGGCGCGCGGATTAACCTTGCGGAACGCGTCGCCCAGTTGTTCGTCCTTGGCGATCGAAATGTCGTGGGTTTCGGGCGTCAGCCCCTTCTCTGCCAGAAACATCCGCGCGCGGCGCGGGCTGGGGGCGGTGGAACAGTCGTAAAAGATCATGGCTCAGCCCTCGCGGTTGATGGTTTCGACGCCGTTGTGCACCAGACGCGTCGACCACGGGATCGGGTTGCGTAGTGCAAAGTGGGCCATGCAGGCGCCCTCGGCCTCGTCCAGCAACTCCTGAATGCGTTCCCGCGGTTCCGGGCTGTCGATAAGCACGTGGGTCTCGACCATCTCGGTCTCGCCTTCGGTGGTATGGCCCATGTCGCGCATGGTGCCGAGGTTGGTTTTGAACCGCACGCGCTGTTCCAGACGCAGCGATGTGATCTGGATATTGCGGGCGGTGTAGATGTCGGTGAGATGGGTCATCAGGCAAAAGCCGATGCCCGCGCAGAAATAAGCCAGCGGCGGCGGTGCTGTATCATCGCCCACCGGTGTCTGTTCGTCACAATATAGCTGCAGCGGCGAAAATCCGGGGATGTTCACTTGCACCGTGCCGGTTTTCTTCTGGCGACCTGTGGCTTCGGCCACAAGGTTCACTTCGAAATACAACGGTTCGGGTGGGTGGCCCTTTTTGAACGGGCTGGGGGTGTATTGAGTGGTTTGCGGCTGCGCATCGGCGCGGTTGCCCACGTGGTATTGGTTTGTTTCGGTCATCTGTGTCCTCCCCGACAGTGCGGGAAGGGTGTCTTGATGCAGGGCGCTTGTCCAGTCACGATGGCGCAGGCCGTTGCGACGGAAACCGTCTCAGGATTTGTCGGTAACGTTGCGGGCAAAGGCCTGTTTGAAATCGGCCTGCTGGGCGCTGGAGGCGTCGGACTGGAAGTTGGCTTTCCAGTCGTCCATCGTCATACCGTAAAACGCCTCGCGGCCTTCGTCCTTAGTCATGTCGATGCCTCGTTCGTTTGCGGCCTCTTGATACCAGCGCGACAGGCAATTGCGGCAGAAACCGGCCAGATTCATCATGTCGATATTCTGTACGTCGGTGCGGTTTTGCATCAGATGTTGCTGCAAACGGCGAAACGCTGCGGCTTCAAGTTCGATGCGGGTTTGTTCGTCCATGGGGCGGTGTCCTCTGTGGTCTGCTATTTGCACAATTGGACCCATTGTCGGTCGCTTCAACGTAAGGCGCAAGCAGCCGTGCGGGTATCGCGGGGGATTTGACGGTAAGCACGCCCCGATTTTAGCGCGGTGACGTTCATAACGTCGTCATTCTTTGCTTCTAGGTGCAGGTCAGTTGTTATTGCGCCCAAACTGGGCAATAACGGTTGAAATGGCCTGCGGTTACCGCATGAACACTCTGAGAGAAAAGGTTAGCGCTAAATGAGACGTAATCGGAACGTAAAGATTGTCGCCACACTTGGCCCTGCCTCTGACAACTATGAAATGATCCGGGCCCTGCACGAAGCTGGCGCGGACGTGTTCCGTCTGAACATGAGCCACGGCAGCCACGATGAAATTGCGGTCAAGCACAAGATCATCCGGCAGGTCGAAGAAGACCTTGGCAGCACCATCGGAATTCTGGCCGACCTTCAGGGGCCAAAGCTGCGCGTGGGCGTGTTCTCGGGTGACAGCGAGATGCTGGAGGAGGGCGCGTCCTTCCGGCTGGATCTGGACAAGGCCGAGGGCAATGCGGCCCGCGTGTGCCTGCCCCACCCCGAGATTTTCGCCGCCCTGAAACCCGGCGCATCACTGCTGGTCAATGATGGTAAAATCCGCCTGCGGGTTGAAGACTGTGGTGACGATTTTGCCAATTGTACGGTGATTGCGGGGGGCGTGATTTCAAACCGCAAGGGTGTGAACGTGCCTGATGTGGAACTTCCCCTTGCCGCGCTGAGTGAAAAGGATCGCGCCGATCTGGAATTTGTCTGTGATCTGGGTGTCGACTGGCTGGCGCTTAGCTTTGTGCAGCGCGCGGGCGATGTGGAAGAGGCGCGTGCACTGGCCAAGGGCCGTGCGGCGATCCTGTCGAAAATCGAAAAACCCAGTGCCGTCGAGCGGTTCAATGAAATTCTGGCGGTCAGCGATGGCATCATGGTTGCGCGTGGCGATCTGGGGGTGGAGCTGCCCGTACAGAACGTGCCGCCGATCCAGAAACGATTGGTGCGCAAGTGTCGCAGCGCCGCCAAGCCGGTGATCGTGGCTACGCAGATGCTGGAAAGCATGATTGAAAGCCCGATGCCGACCCGTGCCGAAGTGTCGGACGTGGCCACCGCGATCTATGAAGGTGCAGATGCCGTGATGCTGAGCGCCGAAAGTGCGGCGGGCAGCTATCCGGTCGAGGCGGTGCGTACGATGGACAACGTCGCCACCGAGGTCGAGCGCGACCCGACCTATACGCAGATCATTGAAAGCAGCCGCGATGCCAAGCGCAACAGCGTCGCCGACGGTATCGTTGCGGCAGCCCGCGAGATTGCAGAAACAACCGACATCAAGGCAATTTGCTGCTTTACCCAAAGTGGCACCACCGCCTTGTTGACTGCCCGCGAACGGCCCCGTGTTCCGATCATCGCGCTGACCCCGTTGGTGGGCACCGCGCGGCGTCTGGCGCTGAGCTGGGGATGCAATTGCGTGATCACCGATGCGATGGATCGCTTCAAGATGGCCGTTGTCGGCGCAGCCAAGGCGGCGCGGTCCGAAGGATTTGCCGACGAGAACGACCAGATCGTCGTGACAGCCGGTGTGCCATTCAATGTGCCGGGCACTACGAACATCTTGCGGGTCGCCCCTTGTGATGAACGTTTGATTTTTAGCACAGATCCGGAATAGCGTTGGTTCACAATGGGTGAACTGTCAAAATATCTGGATTCTGATCTTGCTTTGGTTCTGGGCGTCGTTATCGGCTTGCTGTCGATCCCGTCAATCTTGTCGGCGATGACAGATGGCCGCGCGCCCCGTGCCTCGGCGGTGACGATCCTCATTGCGGGGCTGTTGATTATCTTTGCGATCCAGACCCATCCGGGCGGCTACAGCATCGGCGACGTGCCCAACGCCTTTGTGGTGGTGGTCGCGCGTTTCATGCCGTGACCACCCCGGTGCCTGCAGGCGACAATTAGCGCTTGCCTCACGGGGCGATGCCTCCTATATGCACCTCTCGTTCTGCGCGTCCGGCCGAAAGCGGCATGCCGAGTCGCGCGTCTACCGAACTCAAGAAGGAGACGGAAATGCCCAAGATGAAGACCAAGTCGAGCGCCAAAAAGCGCTTTAAGGTGAGTGCCACAGGCAAAGTCATCGGTGCCCAGGCTGGCAAACAGCACGGCATGATCAAGCGGACCAACAAATTCATTCGCAACGCACGCGGTACGACAGCTTTGTCGGCACCCGATGCCAAGATCATCAAGGGCTTTATGCCCTACGACCGATAAGAAGGAGCCTGAACTATGTCACGCACCAAAGGCGGAACAGTCACCCACGCACGTCACCGTAAAATCGTTAAAGCCGCAAAAGGCTATTACGGACGTCGCAAAGCGGTATTCAAAGTTGCAACACAGGCCGTCGACAAGGCCAACCAATACGCAACCCGCGACCGCAAGAACCGCAAGCGGAACTTCCGCGCGCTGTGGATCCAACGCATCAACGCTGGCGTTCGCGCCCATGACGAATCGCTGACATACAGCCGTTTCATCAATGGCCTGAACCTGGCTGGCATTGAAGTTGACCGTAAGGTTCTGGCCGATCTGGCTGTGAACGAACCGGCGGCCTTCGCAGCCATCGTCGACCAAGCCAAAGGCGCGCTGCCCGCGTAACCTTTGACGGTTGAGTGTATTCAGAGGCCCTGCCATCCGGCGGGGCCTTTTTCGTTTGTGCAGGGGCCGCGTCAGGCACCGGAGCTGCCCAGCCCGCGCACCGTTTCCAGCCATTTGTTTGTATGTCCGGCCTTTGCTTTGCTGACGCCCGCGAAATAGCTGACGCGTGTGGGGGTGATGCCCACAAACTTCAGGATTTGCCCGCGCAACTGCCAGATCATCGCGCTGCGATAGGCCAGCGACAGGAACCAGCGCGGTGTATCCGAGGTGATGATCAGTCGTGCGCTGCGCCCTTTCAGCATCGGTCGGGGCATCCCCGACGCCAAAGGGTTGCGGGTGTCAAAGCTGCGTCCGGGTAAAAACGAGCGGTCGAACATTCCCTTGAGTTTCGCAGGCAAGCCACCCCACCACATCGGGCTGGTGATAACCACATGCTGGGCCCAGTCGATGTGGTCCAGCAGCGTTTCAAGGTCAGGTTCAAGCGGTTTGTGATAATCGTAGCCGTTGAAACCATAGTCTGGGTCAAAATCCATATCCCGAAGGTGCGTCAGCCGCACATCGTGCCCTGCTGCCCGCGCAGCTGCAGCGTAGGTTTCGGCCAGTGCGCGGTTCAAAGAGCTTTCAGAGGGGTGGCCATTCAGGACGAAAATACGTTTCTGCATGGGTTCAGCTTTCACAAATTGACTATGGTCAAAATTGGTAGGATCATAAATGACCATGGTCAATATCAAATTTGACCATGGTCAGCGTTCATGTCAGACAGGGGTGATGAAACCAGCTGTTCAACAACGCACATTGAAAACACGTGCGCGCCTTTTGGGGGCGGCAGAAGAGGTCGTACAGGCGCACGGCTTTGAAGCGTTGCGCGTCGATCAGGTAGTGTCGCTGGCGGGGGTGGCCAAGGGCACATTCTTTGCTCACTTCACCGACAAGGACGCATTGATGTCGCAGTTGATCGGTGCGCGGATCAACGCGGCGCTGGACCGGATCGAGGCACAGCCAACCCCCGTAGATGTGGACGAGATTGTGCAGACACTTGTGCCGCTGATGGCGCTGATGACGCATGAACGCTATGTGTTCGATGTGATCCTGCGCCATTCTGGCGCGGCACTGGTCGAGGATGTCGGACCAATTGCGGAAACCTTCGGGCGGTTCCTGACGGTGATCGAGGGCTGGCTGGCCGGTGCGCCGGTTCGTCAGGATGTGCCCGTCGCGGTGCTGGCCGAGGGCGTGCAGGCGTTTTTCATTCAGGCAATCGCTCTGCATTTCTGCGCGCTGCACAGCGACGTCGTCATGGACGCACGGTTGACCCCGTGGCTGCGCGCATGGCTTGTCCCGCAGGGCACCTAACCTTGCCTCTCTTGTAATCAGCCGCGTTTCTGCTAGCAGGTCTGCGACATATGACAGGACGGTTGACGATGGATGATCTCAAGCAAAAATACCTTGGCCAGATTGCCAATGCCGCCGATGAATCCGCGCTGGAAGACATCCGCGTCACAGCCGTCGGCAAAAAAGGCGAAGTCGCGCTGAAAATGCGCGAACTGGGCAAGATGACCCCCGAGGAACGGCAAGTGGCCGGACCTGCGCTGAACGCGCTGAAGGACGAGATCAACAGCGCGCTGGCCGCCAAGAAGGCCGCATTGGGCGACGCAGCACTGGACGAACGGTTGCGCTCCGAGTGGCTGGATGTATCGCTGCCGGGGCGTGGGCGCCGCGTTGGCACGATCCACCCGATTAGTCAGGTCACCGAAGAAGTCACCGCCATTTTTGGCGAGATGGGCTTTGCCTCCGCCGAAGGGCCGCGGATCGACACCGATTGGTATAATTTCGACGCGCTGAACATCCCCGGTCACCACCCTGCACGCGCCGAGATGGACACGTTCTACATGCACCGCGCGACAGGTGACGACCGCGCGCCCAACGTGCTGCGCACCCACACCAGCCCCGTGCAGATCCGCACGATGGAGGCCGAAGGCGCGCCGCTGCGCATCATCTGCCCCGGTGGCGTGTACCGTGCCGACTATGACCAGACACACACGCCGATGTTCCACCAGATCGAGGGCCTGGCCATCGACAAGGACATTTCGATGGCGAACCTGAAATGGGTGCTGGAAGAGTTCTTTGCCGCCTTCTTTGAGGTCGACAACATCAAGACCCGCTTCCGCGCGTCGCACTTCCCCTTCACCGAGCCATCGGCCGAGGTGGACATTCAGTGTTCGTGGGAAAACGGCACCGTGAAAGTCGGCGAAGGCGACGACTGGCTCGAAGTGTTGGGCAGTGGCATGGTCCACCCCAAGGTTTTGCAGGCGGGCGGGATCGACCCGAACGAATGGCAGGGCTTTGCATTCGGCATGGGAATCGACCGGATCGCGATGCTGAAATACGGCATCCCCGATTTGCGCGCGTTCTTTGATTCAGATTTGCGCTGGTTGCGTCACTACGGCTTTGCGTCGCTGGATGTGCCGACGCTTCATGGTGGGTTGAGCCGCTAGGTATTCGTCACTGGGGCAGCGCATTGCCCGAACCGCAAACAGCTATGAGGTTTAGCGGTCAGGCACGGGCCGTTCTGGCAGAACGCAACTGTTGCACCCAAGCACATTTCTTGTCATTGCAGGGCGGCATATTCCGCAGGGGAAAACGACCATGAAATTCACGCTGTCCTGGCTCAAGTCGCATCTCGACACCACCGCCACACTGGACGAGATCACATATGCGCTGACCGACCTCGGGCTTGAGGTTGAAGGCGTCGAAGATCGCGGGGCGGCGCTGGCGGCGTTTACCATCGGTTACGTCGAAAGTGCCGAGAAACACCCCGATGCAGACCGTTTGCAAGTGTGTCAGGTGCAGACCGACGAAGGCGTCAAACAGATCATCTGCGGTGCACCCAATGCGCGGCAGGGCATCACCGTGGTCGTGGCCAAGCCGGGCGTTTACGTGCCGGGCATCGACACCACCATCGGCGTGGGTAAGATCCGTGGCATCGAAAGCTATGGCATGATGGCGTCCGAGCGCGAGATGGAGCTGTCGGAAGAGCATGACGGCATCATCGAACTGGTGTCGGGCGAGGTCGGCCAAAGCTTCACCGATTGGCTGGCGCAGAATGACCCCGCCAAGGTCGATCCGGTGATCGAGATTGCAATTACCCCCAACCGCCCCGATGCGCTGGGCGTGCGCGGCATTGCCCGCGATCTGGCGGCACGCGGTCTGGGCACGCTGAAGCCCAGCACCGTCGAGTTGGTCGAGGCCAGCTTTGACAGCGACATCAAGGTGACGATCGACCAAGACACGTTGGACGGCTGCCCGCTGTTCAGTGGCCGTCTGATCAAAGGCGTGAAAAACGGCCCCAGCCCCGCGTGGCTTCAGGACCGCCTGCGCGCCATCGGCCTGCGCCCGATCAGTTTCCTCGTCGATGTGACCAACTTCTTCACATACGATCTGAACCGCCCCTTGCACGTCTTCGACGCGGACAAAGTGGCCGGAAACCTGCGTGTGCACCGCGCCGCGGGCGGCGAGGTCATCGCCGCGCTGGATGACAAGGAATACACACTGCAAGCGGGCCAGATGGTCATTTCCGACGACAACGGCGTCGAAAGCATCGCGGGCATCATGGGCGGTGCCGCTTCGGGCTGTACCGACGAGACGGTCAACGTCTTCGTCGAAAGCGCCTATTGGGACCCGGTGCAGATCGCCTATGCGGGCCGTGCGCTCAAGATCAACTCGGATGCGCGCTACCGGTTCGAGCGGGGCGTCGACCCTGCGTTTACCCCCGAAGGGCTGGAACATGCGGTGCGCATGATCGTGGACCACGCAGGCGGCGAAGCCTCCGCGCCGGTCTATGCCGGGGCCGTGCCCGATACCGCACGCGCCTACAAGCTGGACGCGGCGCGGGTGCAATCTCTGGTTGGCATGGAAATCCACGAAAGCCAGCAGCGCCAGACGCTGACGGCGCTTGGTTTCCGGCTGGAGGGCGACATGGCCCATGTGCCCAGCTGGCGTCCCGATGTGCAGGGCGAGGCCGATCTGGTGGAAGAGGTCGCGCGCATCGCGTCGCTGACCAAGCTGGAGGGCAAACCGCTGCCGCGCCTGACACCCGGCGTGCCGCGTCCGGTGATGACGCCAAGCCAGCGCCGCGAGCAGATCGCGCGGCGCACCACGGCGGCGTTGGGCTATAACGAACTGGTTACCTACAGCTTCATTGATCAGGCCAGTGCGGCCCTGTTCGGCGGCGGTGACGACTTGACGCGGCTGGAAAACCCGATTTCATCCGACATGAGCCACATGCGCCCCGCGCTGCTGCCGGGGCTGCTGGCTGCCGCCGCCCGCAATCAGGCGCGCGGTTTTGCCGATCTGGCGTTCTTCGAGGTCGGCCCCGCCTTTCATGGCGGCGAGCCGGGCGAGCAGCACTTGCTGGTCAGCGGCCTATTGGTCGGGCGCACCGGCCCCAAGGACGTGCATGGCGCGTCGCGTCCCGTGGATGTCTATGACGTCAAAGCCGACGCCGAGGCAGTTCTGGCCGCAATGGGCGCGCCCGCCAAGGTGCAGATCATGCGCGGTGCTGCGGACTGGTGGCACCCCGGACGTCATGGCAAGATCTGCCTTGGTCCGAAAAAGGTGCTGGGCGTTTTTGGCGAGGTGCATCCGCGCGTTCTGGCCGCGATGGACGTCAAGGGGCCAGCAATGGCCTTTACCCTATGGCCCGAAGAAGTGCCCCTGCCGCGCAAGACCGGTGCAAGTAAGGGGGCGCTGGCCATCAGTGACCTGCAGGCAGTTGAACGTGACTTTGCCTTTGTCGTCGACGCGGATGTCGAAGCACTGACACTGGTGAACGCAGCTCAAGGCGCCGATAAAGTGTTGATCGAAGACGTGCGCGTGTTCGACGAGTTTATTGGTGGCACACTGGGCGAGGGCAAGAAATCTCTGGCCATCACTGTGCGCCTGCAACCCACTGACAAGACACTGAAAGAGTCAGACATCGAAGCGGTTAGCGCCAAGGTCGTCGAGAAAGTGAGCAAGGCCACAGGTGGCACGCTGCGCGGTTGATCCGCGCGGCTCTGACAGGAGAATTGCGATGACGTTGAAAGTATATCTGTCCGGTGAAATCCACACCGACTGGCGCGATCAGATCATCAACGGGGCTGAAGGTCTGGACGTGTCGTTTGACAGCGCCGTCACAGATCACGCCGCCAGCGATGATTGCGGCGTGGAAATCCTCGGTGCCGAGCCAGACAAGTTCTGGCACGACCGCAAGGGTGCGCTGGTCAACGCCATTCGTACCCGCAAAGGCATTGCGGATGCCGACGTGGTCGTGGTGCGCTTTGGCGACCAGTACAAGCAGTGGAACGCCGCCTTTGACGCGGGGCAGGCGGCAGCCTTGGGCAAATCGCTGATCGTGCTGCACGGCCCCGATCACGCCCACGCGCTGAAAGAGGTCGATGCCGCGGCGCTGGCTGTGGCGCAAGAGCCGCAACAGGTTGTAGATATCCTGCGTTATGTTCTGACCGGAACTTTGCCGCGCTGATCTCCCACCACTGTTTGCAGTTTCAGCCAACACCCTGCGCAGGCCGTAGAAAATGCCTGCCAGATTGCAAAAGCTGTGCTAATCCACAAATGTCGGCGTGAAAATATGCAAATGCGCGCCACCGTTTACGAGGGATTAGTCATGCTGAACGAATTCAAAGATTTCATCGCCAAGGGTAATGTCATGGACATGGCCGTCGGCATTATTGTGGGTGCTGCGTTTACAGCCATTGTCAGCTCGATGGTGGGGGACTTGATCAACCCGCTTATCGGTCTGTTCACCGGCGGTGTTGATTTCACCAACAATTATGCGGTTCTGGCCGGCGAAGTTCCCGCCGGCGCGTCGCTTGAAGCCGCACGCGAGGCTGGCGCCTCGGTTTTTGCCTATGGTGCGTTCCTGATGGCGGTCGTCAACTTCCTGATCATCGCCTTTGTGGTGTTCATGCTGGTCAGGATGGTCAACCGCATCAAGGCCGCAGCGGTCAAGCCTGACGAGGTTGCCCCCGAGGTCAAAACAGGCCCGTCGCAACTGGACGTTCTTCTGGAAATCCGCGACCAACTTGCCAAGCGCTAATACGCGCCACAGCCGATCGAACAAGGCCCGCCCGGACTGCTCCGCGCGGGCCTTGTTGCTTCATCTTGCCGGATAAACTCCGGGGAAGGCGCGTATGCGCCGAGGGGCAGAGCCCCGCGCGCCGCTTACATCTTCAGCGCATCTTCGGGTGCTGTCACGTCCAGACCCAATGCGTCACCCACGGCCGCATAGGTCAGTTTGCCCGCGTGTACGTTCAGCCCCGCCAGCAGGTGCGGGTCTTCGGCACAGGCCTTTTTCCAACCCTTGTCCGCAAGTGCCAGCATGAACGGCATCGTCGCATTGCTCAGCGCAATCGTCGATGTTCGCGCTACAGCGCCGGGCATGTTGGCTACGCAATAGTGCATGATCCCGTCCACATCATAGATGGGATTCTGATGCGTGGTGGCCTTCGAGGTCTCGAAGCAACCGCCTTGGTCAATTGCCACGTCTACCAGCGCGGCGCCAGGTTTCAGTTCAGACAGTTGCGCTTTCGAGATCAGCTTGGGCGCTGCGGCACCGGGCACCAGTACAGCGCCGATGATCATATCGGCAGCACGCGCCAGTTCTATGGTGTTGCCTGCGCTGGCATAGCTGGTCTTGAACACGCCACCAAAGACGTCATCGAGATACCGCATCCGTGGCAGCGACCGGTCCAGCACGGTCACATCCGCGCCCATACCCGCCGCGATCCGTGCCGCATGGGTGCCGACGACACCGCCGCCGATCACAACGACGCGGGCTGGGCTCACGCCCGGGACACCACCCATCAGGACACCGCGCCCGCCGTTGGCCTTTTGCAGCGTCCACGCGCCAACCTGTGGGGCCAGCCGACCGGCGACCTCTGACATCGGTGCCAGCAACGGCAGGCCGCCCTGACGGTCTGTGACGGTTTCATAAGCGATGCAGGTCGCACCCGAAGCCAGCAGATCATGCGTCTGGTCGGGGTCCGGTGCCAGATGCAGATAGGTGAACAAGATCTGCCCCTCGCGTAGCATCTTGCGCTCGCCTGCCTGCGGTTCCTTCACCTTTACGATCATATCTGCGGCGGCAAAGACCTCTTGCGCCGTTTCGACGATCCGAGCACCCACCGCCGTATAATCCGCATCCTCAAAGCCTGCACCAACGCCGGCACCTGCTTGGATCAGTACAGTGTGGCCGCGCGCCACCGCCTCTTGTGCGGCGTTGGGCGTCATGCCTACGCGAAATTCTTGTGGCTTGATCTCTGTTGGACATCCGATTTTCATCTGCCATTCCCTGTATTGCAGTATGGGGCGTATTTTAACGTGATTGATGCGCAAGAACCCACGAAAGGGGCCTCGCTTTTCGCCTTGATATTCGAATAGTCTGGCGCGAAATGTCTAAATTTTCGAAGGAACATGCGCAAATGTCAGCAGACGCGACCGATCGGCGTATTCTCGAAGCGCTTCAGCGCAAGGGGCGGATGTCGAATGCAGACCTGTCCGAACAGGTAAATCTGAGTGCGTCGGCCTGTCACCGGCGTGTGCAGCGGCTTGAGGCCGAAGGGTATATCAAAGACTACGTCGCGCTGTTGGATGCGCGCAAGATGGGTGTTTCCACCACCGTCTTTGTCGAGATCACCTTGCAAGGACAGGCCGACGAGGTTCTCGACGCTTTTGAAAAGGCGGTGCGGCGCATACCTGACGTGCTGGAATGTCATCTGATGGCAGGCACCGCCGATTATATCCTTAAGGTTGTCGCCGAAAATACCGAGGATTTTGCACGCATTCACCGTCAGCATCTGGCCCGCTTGCCGGGGGTGGCGCAGATGCAGTCCAGCTTTGCCTTGCGCACCGTGTTTAAAACGACCGCCCTGCCGGTCTGGGGGGGGAAATGAGCGATTGGGATTATATCGTTGTCGGCGCAGGCAGCGCCGGATGTGTTGTGGCCAAACGGCTAAGTGACGCAGGCCACCGAGTGCTGGTGCTCGAGGCGGGGGGCAAGGACAATTACCATTGGGTGCACATCCCGATGGGTTATCTGTACTGCATCGGCAACCCGCGCACCGACTGGATGTATCGCACAGCACCTGTCGACGGGCTGAACGGCCGGTCGCTGCTCTATCCGCGTGGCAAGGTGCTGGGCGGCTGTTCGTCGATCAACGGCATGCTGTATCTGCGCGGGCAGGCGGCGGATTATGACGGCTGGCGGCAGATGGGTCTGACCGGTTGGGGGTGGGACGATGTGCTGCCCTATTTCCTGAAATCCGAAGATTATGTCGATGGCCCTTCGGATATGCACGGCACGGGCGGTGAGTGGCGTGTGGAAAACCAGCGCTTGCATTGGGATCTGCTGGACGACTGGATGGAGGCTGCGGCGGCTTGGGGTCTGCCGAAGGTCACCGATTTCAACACCGGCGACAACGAAGGCGTTGGTTATTTCCGCGTCAACCAGCGGAACGGCTGGCGGATGAATACCGCCAAGGCGTTTTTGCGCACTGCGACGGGCAAGACGTTGAAGGTTGAGACTCAGGCCCACACCCGCCGCATCCTGATTGAGGACGGGCGCGCCGTAGGGGTCGAATACGAACGCACGGGCCGGATACTTCAGGCGCGTGCGGGTGCCGAGGTGATCTTGTGTGCCGGTGCGGTCAACAGCCCGCAAATCCTGCAATTGTCGGGTATCGGTCCGGGTGATCTGTTGCAAGAACACGGTATCGCTGTCCAGCACGACGCGCCGCAGGTGGGTGCCAACCTTCAAGACCACCTGCAATTGCGCTGTGCGTGGCGGCTGACGCGGGCCAAAACGCTGAATACGATGGCCAACAGTCTGTGGGGCAAGGCGATGATCGGTATGGAATATGCCATGCGCCGCAGCGGCCCTATGTCGATGGCCCCCAGCCAGCTTGGCGCTTTCAGCAAATCGCGACCCGATCTTGCAACTGCGGATCTGGAGTATCATGTGCAACCGCTGTCGCTCGAGGCCTTTGGCCAGCCACTGCACAACTTTCCCGCCATCACCGCCAGCGTCTGCAATCTGCGACCGCAAAGCCGTGGCACGGTGCAGATCGCGTCGGCAGACCCGCATCAGGCACCGGTGATTGCCCCCAACTACCTGTCGACCGAAGGCGACCTTCAGGTGGCGCGCGACGCAATCCGGCAGGTGCGGGCAATCATGGCGCAAAGCCCGATGCAACGTTATGCTCCCGAGGAAATGAAACCGGGTGCGCAGGCGCAGACCGATGCGGAACTGGCGCAGGCGGCGGGGGATGTCGGCACGACGATCTTTCACCCGACCTGCACCGTTCGTATGGGTGGCGACGATGCGCCGCTGGATGGTCAGATGCGCCTGCGCGGGATTGGCGGGCTGCGCGTGGTGGATGCCAGTGCGATGCCCGCGATCCCCAGTGGCAACACCAACGCGCCGACAATCATGATGGCGGAAAAAGCCAGCGATATGATTCTGATGGCTGCGCGGGGCTGAAAGAAACGCATCGGTCAGGCATTGGTTCAAACCCGCCCGATATCCCTGTTGTATTGAACGAACGGAGACTGCTGTGCGCATGGTTTTGATGATGGTTTGCCTTGCACTTGTGGGGACACTTCTGGCGCTAGGTGTTTGATCCCGCGGTTTGATGGGGCGCTCCTTTCGCAGGAATGGAAGGAGGCATTATGGGACAAGTTCGTCATGGGAGCGCCACGACCAGGCACGCCGTCAGAGCCGCAATCTCCGAGTCTGAAGCGACCGTGCACCAAAATGCAGCGCTCTTTGACGAGACGATTCGGACCTGCCGGTCGCTAACCGCAGACATGAACGATGTGGAGGAAAGCCTGCGCATCTTCCGGCTTGGCGATGTCGAACCTTTTGTGCAGTTGCGGGTCGGAATCGCCTGAACTCGCTGATTTGGTCCCCTGAAAACAACAAACCCCCGCAGGCGCTGCCATGCGGGGGTCCGTAATCTTAAGCAGCTTACGCCGGGGATGACTTACATCATACCTTCGCGTTGAGCCTTTTTGCGTGCCAGCTTGCGGGCACGGCGGATCGCTTCGGCTTTCTCGCGTGCTTTTTTCTCGGAGGGCTTCTCGAAATGCTGCTTGAGCTTCATTTCACGGAACACACCTTCGCGCTGAAGTTTTTTCTTCAGGGCGCGCAGCGCTTGATCGACGTTGTTGTCGCGAACACTAACCTGCATGTGGTTTTCACCACCTTTCTAAGTTGAGTTGCAAGGATTTGCAGGAAGTGGGCATATAGCAACTGCGCCCTAGTTTGTCCAGTACCCGGACGACCTGCCAAAATGAGGTATCGCGATGACTGCCAACTATACCGAAACCAAAGAGGCACTCTTGCAGGCGGCCTTGCCGCATGTGGCTTTTGACGGATGGAGCGATGCTACATTTCAGGCTGCGGTCCGCGATGCGGACGTCGCCCCGGCAGTTGCGCGCGCGGTCTGTCCGCGCGGTGCGGTGGATCTGGCGCTGGCCTATCATGCGGCAGGCGATCAGGCGATGCTGGATAGGTTGCAATCCGAAGACCTCAGCGCCCTGCGTTTTCGCGACCGGATCGCAGCGGCGGTACGCTATCGGCTTGAGGCTATTGAGGATAAGGAGGCCGTGCGCCGCGGCACCACGCTGTTTGCCCTGCCGACCCATGCCGCAGACGGGGCAAAGGCGATCTGGGGCACTGCCGATGCCATCTGGACGGCGCTTGGCGATACCTCGGATGATGTGAACTGGTACACCAAACGCGCAACACTGTCGGGGGTTTACGGGTCCACTGTTCTTTACTGGCTGGGTGATGACAGTGTGGATCATCAGGCGACATGGGCCTTTCTGGACCGGCGGATCGACAACGTCATGCAGATCGAAAAGCTCAAGGCGCAGGTGCGCGAAAATCCGGTCCTGTCAAAGATGATGGCGGGCCCGAACAAGCTGATGCAGACAATCAAACGCCCTTCTGGACTTGGTGGTTTTCCGGGGCGCTGGAGCGGACCGAAGAACTGACGTGACGTGCCGCGAAGGCGGTGCCATGCGGCACTGGTTCCGTCGCCGCCTGCGGCCTGCTAGGCATGTGCAAATGAAATTCAGGAGGCTTCAATGACCCAGACAATGCGCGCGATCGAGATCACCAAGCCGGGCGGGCCGGAAGTGTTGCAACTCACAGACCGCCCCATGCCTCGGGCCGGCCACGGCCAAGTGGTCATAAAGGTTGCCTTTGCCGGTGTGAACCGTCCGGATGCTTTGCAGCGCGCAGGTATGTACAACCCGCCCAAAACCGCAAGCGACTTGCCCGGTCTTGAGGCATCGGGCGAGATTTCGGAAATTGGCGCCGGTGTCACCGGTTGGGCTGTGGGCGATCAGGTCTGCGCCCTGCTGCCCGGTGGCGGTTATGCGGAATATGTGGCCACCCCTGCGGCGCACTGTCTACCCGTGCCCGATGGTCTGGACATGAAACAGGCTGCCTGCCTGCCTGAAACCTTCTTTACTGTCTGGTCCAATGTTTTCACCCGTGGTGGGTTGAAAGGAGGCGAGCGGTTTTTGATCCACGGCGGCTCCAGCGGCATTGGCACCACAGCGATCCAGCTGGCCCAGCATTTCGGGGCGCGGGTCTTTGTTACCGCCGGTTCGGCCGAGAAATGTGCTGCTTGCGTCGAACTGGGGGCGGAACGGGCCATCAACTACAAGGAAGAAGACTTTGTCGAGGTGATGAAAGAGGCCGGTGGCGCCGATTTGATCCTTGATATGGTGGGTGGCGATTATATCCCGCGCAACTTCTCGGCGCTGGCCGATGACGGGCGGCTGGTGCAGATCGCGTTCCTGCAAGGACCCAAGGTTGATATGAACTTTGTCCAGCTGATGACGCGCCGCCTGACAATGACAGGCAGCACCCTGCGTCCGCAAAGCGATCTGGCCAAGGCACGGATCGCGCAAGACCTGCGCGAAGCGGTCTGGCCGCTTTTGGCAGCGGGCAAGGTGGCACCGGTGATGGACAGCACGTTTGCATTTGAGCAGGCTTGTGATGCCCATACGCGCATGGAAACCAGCACGCATATCGGTAAGATCGTTCTAGAAATTGGCGGCGCATAGGGAGACTGCGAATGGCACTGACTGCACTTATCAAAGAGGCCGGAGGGCCCGAGAATTTCATCCTCGAAGATCTTCCCGTAGGCGATCCCGGTGCGGGAGAGGTTCGCATCGCGCACAAAGCTGTGGGATTGAACTTTATCGACGTCTACCAACGCACCGGACTTTATCCGATGAATTTGCCCCACGCGTTGGGAATGGAAGCAGCAGGTATCATCGAAGCGGTCGGCGAAGGGGTGACGCACCTCAAGGCAGGCGACCGTGCTGCCTATGCCGCGCAACCGCCCGGAGCCTATTGCGAAGCGCGGGTGATGCCCGCCGCACAGGTCTGTCCGCTGCCCGATGACATCAGTTTCGAGCAAGGCGCCGCGATGATGCTTAAAGGTATGACCACGCAATATTTGTTGCACCGCACCACACCGTTGCAGATGGGCGATACCGTTCTGTTTCACGCCGCCGCCGGAGGTGTGGGGCTGATCGCCTGCCAGTGGGCGCGGGCCGAGGGGATCAACTTGATCGGCACTGCCGGGACAGATGAAAAATGCGCCCTCGCGCTGGAGCACGGCGCGACCCATTGCATCAACTACCGCACCGAAGATTGGGTTGCACAGGTGCGCGAAATCACTGGTGGCAAGGGTGTCGATGCGGTGATGGACGCCGTGGGCAAGGACACCTTCGATGGCTCGCTGGACAGCTTGAAACCCTTGGGTATGATGATTTCCTTCGGCAACGCATCCGGTCCGGTGCCGCCTTTCAATCTGGGTGTTCTGGGGCCAAAGGGGTCATTGAAAATCACCCGTCCGACGCTGTTCACCCACATCAGTGACCACGCCACCTGCCAGCAGATGGCGCAGCATCTGTTCGACAAGGTCTTGTCGGGTGACGTGGACATTCGTATCGACCAACGCTTTGCGCTTAAGGATGTGGCCGACGCCCATCGCGCGCTGGAAGCCCGCAAGACGACAGGCAGCACAATTCTCACGCTTTAGATGTTTGATCCCACGGTTTGATGGTGCGATCCTTTCTCAGGCTTGGAAGGAAGCATTATGGGACAAGTTCGTCATGGGAGCGCCACGACCACGCACGCCGTCAGAGCTGCAATACAGCAATCCACTGCCGGGCAATGGACAACGGCATCCAGTTCGCCGAGCGGCCCCGCAACCGGAACACAGCATACTCGAGGCAAATGGGATCGAGCACCGCCTGACAAAGCCAAACCATCCGTGGACTAATGGCCAGGTCGAGCGGATGAACCGAACGATTAAGGAGGCGACGGTGAAATGATACCATTACGACAGCCGTGATCAGCTGCGCACGCACCTCGCGGACTTCATCGCGGCCTACAACTTCGCACGCCGCCTCAAGACCCTCAGCGGCCTTACGCCCTACGAATACATCTGCAAAATCTGGACTTCAGAGCCAGATAGATTCATCCTAAATCCAATCCACCAGATGCCGGGACTGAACATCTAGCCGATGCAGGGCCTTGTTGGGCAAATTCGTGACCGAAGGCCACCTTCTGGCCCATCACCATTGCGCTGGTCACCTACCCGAAGTTGCCGCCAGAATTACCCGGTGTGATGCCTTCCAGTCGACCTTTCGCCTCTTGCTCCCAGATGTCCCGCAGCCCAAGAACACAGCCTTCATCCTTCGCGTCACAGGTCAGCGCGGTTTGCGCAGTCCGCACTGTGAAGTAGAGTAGTTAGACCCACCGAATATGTTCAGGATGATCAGCAGCTTAAAAGCAACGATCCACATCCACCAAAGCGATAAGCTTTTCCAAGGCACGCCAGGCCTTAGGCCGCTCGAACACCGGGCGCAGCCTGATAGCACCCTAGCTGAGGGTGAAAAAGAAAATGAAAGAGCCGAGTATCGCGCCGACAGCGAAAAACCCCCGCCAATCAGCGAACCGGGCAGATAGAATACTCTGCACCCCATACCAGATCAGGAAAGCTGGCCACACCGGCACTGAGTCCGGCAGTAAACGTCTGGTTGCCCCATGACCCGGGCGAGGTGTCCGTGATCAGGCGGTTTCCGCAAGGTGCCTATCCCGGCTGCCTCGTCTAGTTTGCCTTTACTGATGTTTCGTCAATAAAGACAACGCGCGCCGGATGCTTCGGCATCGCGGGAATGCGGTGTTCGAACCAGTCTTTGCGCTGTCGTCTTACTTTGACACGGCGGCGTTCGGGGGTGACCAGTGACCAATTTATACGTGTAGCCCAACTTGCAAAGGAATTTACCGATGGCGTTGGGGTGCACCCGAACGCGCGTTGGGTCAAACAGGGCCGCACTCAGTTCGGGCATCGTGATGTCACCATCTTGCTCGATGATTTTGACAAAGAAGCCCAGATGCAGGTCCAGCTTGCCCTTGCCTTTCAGCCGACCTTGCGGAGCGGCTGGCCTGTCCGTCGGGTCGCACGCGCTCATTGGGCTCCCGTGGCTGGCGAAAGCTTCATATCTAGGGCCGCCGCGCGACCACTCACCCTTCCGCAATGTATCGCTGAAATCGCGGCCCGCTGCGATAATAGCTGCGCAGGGGAGACGGCTAGTGATCGTGTCGGGCTTTCACGCAGTCACGCGGATTGATCTGCTTGTGCGTGACGTGCGCCTAATACCTGATAAAAACACTCTTGAATACGTTGCATGATACCTGTAGCCGCTTCTCGACTAAATCACTCAGGAACGGGATTAGATAGATGCAAGTTACGTTCAAAATAGCCTTGGCAAGTACGGCGTTGCTGTTCGCGTCGACTGCCCTGCATGCTGAAACAACTTACCCGCTGACGATCGAGAATTGTGGGCAGAGCGTTACTTTCGATCATGCTCCCGCGAATGCTGTGGCCTTGGGGCAGAACAGCGCGGAAATCATGCTGCTTCTGGGCCTTGAAGACCGGATGGCCGCAACCGCCTTCTGGCCAAACAAGGTGTTGCCCGAGCTGGCCGAAGCCAACAGAAAGGTCGATGTTATCTCGGTCGAGTTCCCCACGTTGGAAGCTGTATTGTCACATCAGCCCGACTTTGTGGCTGCGATGCTGACAACGCTGCTGGGCGCTGACAGCAAAGTTGCCAAGCGGTCGGATTTCGAGAACCTTGGCGTGCCGACCTATCTTTCGCCTAGTGCGTGTTCAACCACGCTGGATGCAGGGGACGCTTACGGTACGCGCGATGCCCTCTGGAGCATGGATCTGCTTTATTCCGAAATCGAAGATCTTTCGCTGATCTTTAACGTTGAAGATCGCGGGGATGCGCTGATCGCCGATTTCAAGGCACGCGAAGCGGCCTTGCACGCGCGTTTTGCCCGAAACGACAACCTGACGTTTCTGTTCTGGTTTTCCAGTGCCTCGCCCGCCGATGATGCCTATTTGGGGGGCGGCAACGGTCCTTCAGGCTATATTGCCGATATTCTGGGTGGCTCGAACGCGATCAAGACCGAAGCAGACTGGCCAGCCGTCGGGTGGGAGGGTATTCTGGCCGCCGATCCCACGGTTTTTGTCGCGGCACAGGTCGATCGCAACCGTTGGGATCTTGATCGGGCCGAAAGCAAGATCGACTTTTTGAAATCCGACCCGACCGTCAGCCAGATGGAAGCCGTTCAGGCCGATCGGATCGTGGTGATGAGTGGTGCATCGATGAACCCCAGTATTCGCACGCTTTATGGTGCCGAGCAGGTGGCCGAGCAGCTCGAGACACTTGATCTGCCGTGATAAGTTCTGACGACGAAAAAGAGGGCGGGCCATTCCGGCTTGTCCTGTTTCTTGGCCTGTCCTTGCTGGTTCTTGTGTTCGCTGTCGCCGCCGCAACGGCGATCGGTGATTTCAATATCGGTCTGAAAACTGTTTTCCTGTCTGTCACCAATGAGCTTGGACTGACCAACGTTCAGATCGCGCCAATTGAACAAAGCGTGGTGTGGAATCTTCGACTTAGCCGCGCGCTGGTGGCGGCGCTGGCTGGCGCAGGGCTGGCGATGTGCGGGGCGATCTTGCAGGCGCTATTGCGCAATGCGCTGGCCGAACCTTTTGTTCTGGGTGTGTCCGCAGGCGCATCCACAGGCGCCGTTTGCGTCATCGTGCTTGGGATTGGTGCGGGTGGTTTGTCGCTGTCGCTGGGTGCATTTGCCGGAGCATTTGCCGCCTTTGCCTTGGTAGCGCTTTTGTCCAACGGCGCAACAAGCGGCCCCAACCATACAATCCTTGCGGGGGTAGCGGCATCGCAACTGTTCAACGCGTTGACGTCTTACATCGTGACAACATCGGGCAATGCCCAGCAGGCGCGTGACGTGATGTTCTGGCTTTTGGGCAGTTTCGGTGGCGTGCGCTGGCCGGATTTCCAGTTGCTGTTGTTGGTGGTCATTTTCAGTTTGTCGATCTGCATCTTGATGGCCCGCTCGCTTGATGCATTCACCTTCGGAGACGAGGACGCAGCGGCGCTTGGTGTGCCGGTGGCCCGTATCCGGTTGGTGTTGTTCGGCCTGACCGCGCTGTTGACCGCGACCATCGTCAGTATGGTAGGCGCTATCGGCTTTGTCGGGTTGGTTGTGCCCCATGCAGCACGCTATGTGGTGGGACCGTTGCATTTGCGACTGTTGCCCGCCTGTGCCGTTGTGGGTGCAGTGTTCATGGTGATCGCCGACATCGTCTCACGCGTGATTGCGGTGCAGCAAATTGTGCCAATCGGTGTGGTCACAGCACTGGTCGGCGTGCCCTTTTTCGCCATTATCCTCTACCGTGCAAGGCCATAGAAATGAGCGTCGTCGCTGAAAACCTGCATTGGCGCGTCAAGCGCAAGGTCATCGTTTCGGACGTTTCAATTTCGGTTGCGCAGGGCGAGACTTTGGGCCTTATCGGGCCCAACGGGTCTGGCAAATCGTCGCTGCTGCGGTTGTTGGCCGGATTGAAGAAACCCGTGTTGGGGCGTGTGCAAATCAACGGTCAGGACATTGCGAAAGTGTCCCGTCGTGCATTGTCACGACAGCTTGCTTTCGTGCAGCAGAATGCCGCGACCGATACCAATGTGACGGTCCGCGATGTTATCCGTCTGGGGCGAACGCCGCACCGGTCCGCTCTTTCGGGCTGGTCCGAGGACGACGAAGCCGCGGTTGCCACGGCGCTGGACCGTGTCGACATGACCACCCGTCGCACGCAGGCTTGGCAGACCCTGTCGGGAGGCGAACGACAGCGTGTGCACATCGCACGCGCCTTGGCGCAGACACCGCAGGTCATGTTTCTGGACGAGCCGACAAACCACCTGGACATTCATCACCAGATCGAAATTCTTCACATGGTGCGGGATCTGGACCTGACAAGCATCATCGCCCTGCATGACCTTAACCTTGCCGCTATGTTCTGTGATCGCATCGTTGTGCTGGACGCAGGTGTTGTGCGGGCCAGTGGCACACCAGCAGAAGTGTTGACCCAAGAGCTGTTGCGCGACGTTTTTCGCGTATCGGCAGAGGTGAGCGGATCGCCAGACGCAGACCGGCCGCATATCAGGTTCAAAGCGGGCTAAGCAGGATTGAACTTGTAGATGCGGGCCGGTCGGGTTGTCCCCCTGATCCGTGCAGAAGGCTGCGCGCGGCTGAGCTGATTTTTCCTTTTATTCCTGTGTTCCGGTTCCAGCGGTTTCGTTGTGGCCCGCGCTTAGTCGTGGGCACACGGCTGATGCTGGGAAAAGAAGATCGTTGACAATGAAATTTGCTGATGAAAGATATATTCATATATCGATAAGATGATGACTGCGAAAGGGCACAGACTGATGCAGCGAATTTTGACAGAAGCGACGACGCTGACGCGCAAGCTGCAAAGGTTCGCATCGTGACCCCCCCCGATCTGCCGCTGCAGGGGCTGACCGTTGTCGACATGAGCCAGTTTTTGTCAGGGCCATACTGTTCCCTGCGTCTGCTTGACCTTGGAGCGAGGGTCATAAAAGTTGAACGGCCTGATGGCGGCGACCTGTCGCGGCAGCTTTATCTGTCGGACACTGAGATCGGCGGGGATTCCACGATTTTCCACGCGATCAATCGGGGCAAGGAAAGTATCGCGATCGACCTGAAAAGCGAGGCGGATCTGGACACCTTGCGAAGCCTTCTGGCGCAGGCTGACGTTATGATCCAGAATTTCCGGCCCGGTGTTATCGAACGGCTGGGGCTTTCCTATGCGGCGGTAAAAGAGATCAATCCGGCAATCGTGTACGGCTCTATCACTGGGTACGGCATGACCGGCCCGTGGGTCAAACGTCCCGGTCAGGATCTGCTGGCGCAGGCGCGGTCCGGTGTCATGTGGCTGAACGGCGATGCGGCGCAAGGGCCGGTGCCAATCGGGCTGGCAGTGGGCGACATGCTGGCCGGTGCCGCACTGTGCCAAGGTATCCTTGCGGCGCTGGTAGGACGGGGAATTTCCGGCAAGGGGCGACATGTCGAGACCAGTCTGCTTGAGGCGCTTGTCGATCTACAGTTCGAGGTTCTGACCACTCATCTGAACGATGGAGAGCGCGCCCCGCGTCGGGCTGATTACCGCAGCGCCCACGCGTATCTGTCTGCGCCCTACGGGGTTTATCCAACGGCGGATGGCTTCATCGCCGTTGCCATGACGCCGGTGGGTATTCTGGCCGATCTGCTGGATATTCCGGCGTTGGATGTGTACCGCGATACGCCATCAAAGTGGTTCACCGAGCGCGACCAGATCAAGGCAATTATCGCCGAACGGCTGGTGTCCGAACCGACGGACCATTGGATGGGGATGCTTGATGCACATGACATCTGGTGTTCCGAGGTGCTTGACTGGCGCGGATTGATGGGCAGTGACGGGTTCAAAGTTCTCGATATTCTGCAAACCGTAACCCGCGCCGACGACGTGTCGATCCGGACCACGCGATCCCCCATCCGGATCGACGGCCATCGGTCCACCAACAGCGCCGCCGCACCGCAGATCGGTGAACATTCTGAAATTATCCGCAAGGATTTCAACCTGTAAGCTCCCTGTTTACAGGCAAAAGGAGACCGTTCATGGCCACTTTAAAAGGTATGACCTGGAGCCACCCGCGCGGCTATGATCCTATGGTTGCGGTTTCTGCCGCATGGGAGGCACAGACTGGACACCGGATCAGTTGGGACAAACGGTCGTTGCAGGATTTCGAAACCTATCCGGTTGAGGATTTGGCGCGCAATTACGACCTGATCGTGATTGACCACCCTCATGTCGGGCAGATCACGGCAGAAGCCTGCCTGTTGCCCTTGCCGGATGTGCCCGAGATTACCGCCGAAAGTGTCGGTGCATCGGCCGATAGCTATGTCTGGCAAGGGCATCGCTGGGCCTATCCCATAGATGCGGCAGCGCAGGTTCAGGCGATACGGCCCGACCTGTTGCCGCAACCACTGACAAAGTGGGCAGAGGTCGTGTCGCTGGCAGAAGAGGGGCGGGTGATGCTGCCACTTCGGGCACCCCATGCGCTGATGTGTTTCTATTACATGGCTGCCAACGCAGGGCATCCCTGTCGCAATGATGGCAAGGGCACATTCGTTGATCCGGCGGCGGGGCGTGCGGCGCTGGAGCGATTGGCTGCGGTGGCGCAACACGTTGATTCCGCCTGCTATGAGATGGACCCGATCGCGGTGCTGGAGGAAATGTCGCAGGGCAGCAGGATTGCCTGCGCGCCCTTGATCTATGGCTATATCAGCTATGGATTGCCGGGGTTCCGCCCGAATAAGGCGACGTTCCACGACGTGCCATCGACACAGCTTGACGGCGATCTGGCGGGGTCGGGATTAGGCGGAACAGGCATTGCCGTTTCGGCCTTTTCAAACGCACCCGAAGCGGCCATAGCTTTTGCAGCCTATGTCGCAGGGCCAGCGGTTCAGCGCGGGATTTATGCGGATGCGGGCGGACAGGCGGGGCATCGTGCCGCTTGGACCGACGAAAGGGTCGATGATGCGGCAAGCGGGTTCTACAGTGGTACGCTTGCGACGCTGGACAGCGCATTCGTGCGCCCGCGGCACGACGGTTACATGGCGTTTCAGAACCCTGCGTCAGACCGCATTTCGCAGGCTTTGAAGGATGGCGCATACGACGCGGCGCTGGACGATCTACAAAAGCTGTTTGACGCCACCTTTGTGGATTAGGTCAGACCCCAGATGTGCGTTGCGTTTTCGTCCAGAATTGCAGCGCGCTCTTGGGTGCTTAGTTTTGCAAGGATCGATCGGGTGGCTGAAACCCAGTCTGTCAGGCTGCCGCCCAGCGTGCAGACAGGCCAGTCGCCCCCCCAGACGCACCGCGCCGGCGTGAACTGTTCGACCACATGCATCACCCAGCGTTCAAGATCGCGGGCAGTCCATCCGGCCTGCGCATAGGCGGGCAATCCGGAAATCTTGACTGACAGGTTGTCGCGCTGTGACAGGGCCGTAATTTCAGCGGCCCAACTGTTCCAGCCGGCCCCTGCGATGTCGGGCACACCGCAATGGTCCAGTATAAACTGCGTCTGCGGCGCGGCGTCTACCAGCCTTTGCGCTTGGGGCAGTTGTCTGGCCGTTACGCAGATATCAAAGGGCAGTCCGGCTGTGGCAAGCTGGCGGATGTTGTCACGAAAAAGGGGCTGCTCAGAAAGCGCGTCCGGCACGACATGCAGCGGGCGGCGAAACCCCTTGACCAGAGGATGCGCCTGTGCGGCGGCAATTTGGTCGCCAAAGTCGTTATTTTCCGGCCGACAGGCGGCGATAATGCCGCAAATCAGTGACTCCTGCCGGTCCGCCAGCCCTGCGATATAGTCGGTCTCATTGTCGATCTGATCTGTGGCAACATCAACTTCCATATGCAGGGTGCGCGTTATGCCCGCCTGCCGCGCCTCTTGGGTGTAGGTTTCGATTGACCAGTCCCTGTCCAGCGCAGGGGCATCAGACAACCAAGGATAGTCCAGAACGGTTCTGTCGATGATGTGGCAATGGGTGTCGGTAATGCGTTCAACGGTCATGAGTGGTCCTCCTGTCGTTGGAGCATGACTTATATGAATGATCTATTCAAATCGGAACTGATTACCGCGCGCCAGCCATGCGCGACAGCTCTTTGCAGGTCCGGACCAGAAGGCTGATACAGCTTTGCATGTCCGGCGCGCCATCTGTGTTGACCAGCCCGATGTAGGGAATGGTCAGCGCTGCAATCGCAGTTCCGTCGGCGGCCAGAACCGGCGCCGACAGGTTGTAGACCCCCGCAGTTTGTGCGCTGGCCATGTTTTCGAAACCCTGATCGCGCACGGTGTTCAGGCGCTTTGACAGGTCCGGTGAAATCACCTTGCCTTGGTTTTCATGATTTTCGTCAACCATGGCCTGCCGCTGGTCGGCGGGCGCATACGCCAGCAAGATGTGACCGGAACCGGTGTCGATCAGGCTGATGTGGCTGCCGACTCGTATGCTGATCCCCCAATAACCTGGTGCTTCTTGCTGGCTGACCACCACGGCATAACCACGGTCAAAAACCACAAGCTGATTGGCTTGCTTTGTTTCTGCAGCCAGTTCGCGCATCAGCGGCGAGGCGAAATTCACCAAACGGCGGGTCGGAGCGTGCAGCTGTGCCAGTCCGAACATTTTGAGCGTGAGCGCATAACGGTCGCCGTCAATCCGGTCTACATAGCCGCGCCGGACCAGTGTATCGAGCATCCGATAAAGCTCGTTCGGGCTGCGGCCCAATTGTTTGGCAATTTCAGCCTGACTGCGGCCACCGTCCACAGCGGCAAGAAGCTCTAGTATTTCCAGACCCTTGTCCAGTGCGGGTGCCCTGTAGCGATCAGTATCTGACATGGTTGCCTCTTTTCTTGTGAATGAAGGTCTTCATATGCAAATGCGCGGTGAGTTTCCAGCTAAACTTCTTGACGCTGGAAATTATTTAGTATTTGAATATGAATAGATTACTCATAAGTAAGTGATAGCCGGAGGGAGCGCCGGAATCGAAATCAGGGAGGAAGACATGACGATTTCCAAACGTAGAGGTTTGACCGGGGTAAGCGTTGCGGCGCTGGTCGTGGTTACTGGCGGCGCATTCGCGCAAGAGTTGCCAGGTAAGTTCGAGGGTGTCACGGTAGACGCCAAACTGATCGGCGGTCAGCAGTACGAGGCGCTTTACGCCCGCATCCCCGAGTGGGAGGCTGCGACCGGCGCAAAGGTCAACGTTGTCTCGAAGAAGAACCATTTCGAGCTGGATCGCGAAATCAAGTCCGACATAGGGACCGGTACGCTGAATTGGTGCGTAGGGTCGAACCATTCGTCTTTTGCGCCCCAGTATCCGGGTATCTACCGTGATCTGAAAGATTACATTCCCGCGTCGGAAATCGAGGCATTCGTGCCGGGCAACATCGAATCCGCCACGCTTGACGGCAAGCTGGCGTTGTTGCCGCGCGCGCAATTCGACGTCTCGGCGTTGTACTATCAAAAATCGCTTTATGAAGATGCGGATAAGGCGACCGCGTTCGAGGCCGAATACGGCTATCCACTTGCTGTACCGGAAACATGGGATCATGTACGCGATCAGTCCAAATTTTTCGCCAACCCGCCAGATTTCTTCGGGACGCAATACGCAGGCAAGGACGAGGCGATCAACGGGCGCTTTTACGAGATGCTTGTCGCCGAGGGCGGCGAGTATCTGGACGCTGATGGCCGTCCGGCCTTCAACTCTCCGGCGGGTGTCAAAGCGCTGCAATGGTTTGTGGACCTTTATGCCGCTAAAGCTGTTCCGGTTGGCGTGCCGAACTACCTTTGGGATGATCTGGGGCAGGGCTTTGCCTCTGGCACCGTTGCGCTGAATCTCGATTGGCCAGGTTGGGCCGGTTTCTTCAACGATCCGGCGTCCAGTCAGGTTGCTGGAAACGTGGGTGTGGCCCCGCCGCCGGTGGGCAGCGCAGGCAAGCGGACCGGCTGGTCCGGCTTTCACGGGTTTTCCCTGACAGAAAGCTGCGACACGCCCGAAGCGGCGGCATCTTTGATCTGGTTTTTGACAAACGAGGAAAGCCAGATCCTTGAAAGCGCCAGCGGCCCGCTGCCTTCGCGTACCGCTGTCTGGGATCATGTTATCGAAACTGCTCAGGGCGATCCCTATCGCGTCGAGGTGCTAAGCGCATTCCAGACGGCGGCCGAAACGGCCTTTGCTGTGCCGCAGACACCGTCATGGATCGAGATTTCCAATGCGGTTTACCCCGAATTGCAGGCTGCAATCCTTGGCGACAAGACCGCGCAGCAGGCGCTGGATGACGCGGCCAAGTCGGCCACGGAAATCATGGAGGACGCGGGCGAGCTTTGATCTCCCGCACTTTCTAGGAAAAGGAGGGGTGGCCGTGGCGATGCGGCCCCCCGTCCGTTGCACCCGTCCCAACAAGATTGATGCCATGAAGCTGTCTCGACTGCCCGCCCCGTTTCTGCTGTTGCTTCCCGCTGTTATCTTGCTGGCGGCAGTCGTTTTGTTCCCTTTGGTTCTGTCGTTGTGGTCAAGCCTGACGCCGTTCAGGTTGACGCGGCCAGACTCGATTTATCAGTTCATCGGCCTGCGCAATTACCAGCGTCTGATGGCCGATGTTGATTTCTGGTGGGCCTTCGGGCGTACCGTATTGCTGCTGACCCTAGCGCTGAACCTTGAAATGGTGCTGGGTCTGGGGCTTGCGTTGCTGGTCGAGCGGATCAGTCGGGGCCAGCGCCTGCTGCGAACCATCGTGATGTTTCCGATGATGTTTTCGCCGGTTCTGGTGGGGTTCCAGTTCAAGTTCATCTTTAACGACAACGTCGGGCTGGTGAACAATGCGCTGCAGTCGCTGGGGCTGTCGGACAGGGCAATCCCTTGGCTGATTGACGGCAATCTGGCCTTTCTTGCCATTCTCACCGCAGAAATCTGGTCATCTACTGCCGTCTTCGCAATCTTCATTCTGGCGGGTCTGATGGCCATGCCGCGCGACCCGTTAGAGGCAGCGCGTGTCGATGGCTGCACACCGTGGCAAACCTTTCGGTATGTGACTTGGCCGTTCCTGATGCCCTTTGCCTTTATCGCGATGACGATCCGGTCGCTGGACGTCGCACGGGCCTATGACATCATCAAAATCATGACCAACGGCGGCCCCGCTGGCCGGACCGAGGTACTTTGGACGTTGATCGCCCGCACCGGATACTCGGACGGCCGCATGGGGATGGCGAACGCGATGGGCTATATCGCGATCCTGCTGTCCATTGTCTTTACAGCCATGTTCTTCCGCCAACTTGCGAAAGCACGGGCACAGGTTGCGGGAGACTGGTAATGAACGAGATTGCAAACGCCCGCCTGAAGAAAGTGCTGACGCGATGGGCGCTGAATCTGGCGCTGTTTCTTGCGATGACGATCATCTGCCTGCCAGGCCTGTGGATCGTGTTGAATTCCCTGCGCCCCACGGTCGAGATAATGGCCAAACCCCCCGTCTGGATTCCCCGAGAGCTGAACTTTGACGCCTATATCGCGATGTTTTCGGGCATCGGGCAGGGCGGTATTCCGGTTCTGGACTACTTTCGCAACTCGCTTATCATCTCGGTGACGTCGACGGTTATCGCATTGGCGGTCGGGATGGCGGGTGGCTATGCCTTTGCCCGCTACCGCTTTGCGTATAAATCGTCGTGGTTTCTGGGCCTGATGCTGACCCGCACCGTTCCGGGCGTGGCGCTGTCGCTGCCATTGTTTTTTGTTTTTGCCAAAGTGGGCATCATCGACACACATTTCGGTCTGATCCTTGCCTACGTTGCGATGAACGTGCCGTTCACGATCTGGCTGATTGACGGGTTTTTCAGGCAGGTGCCCAAGGATCTGGCCGAAGCGGCGCAGATTGACGGGTGCACGCGCTGGCAGGCGTTCTGGCAGGTGGAATTTCCTCTGGCCCGTCCCGGCATCGCCAGCGCCGGTATCTTTGCCTTTTTGACGTCGTGGAACGAGTTTGCGCTGGCGTCCCAACTGACCCGCTCCACCGCAAGCAAGACGCTTCCCGTGGGGCTGCTGGATTACACGGCAGAGTTCACGATTGACTGGCGCGGCATGTGTGCGCTTGCCGTCATCATGATTGTACCCGCCTTGCTGCTGACTTTTGCGGTTCAAAAACACCTTGTCTCGGGCCTGACCACGGGCGCCGTCAAGGGATGACACCTTTTGCGATCAAAGGAACACCATGGCCGATCTGACCCTAAAAGCCCTTGATAAACAATACGGAGCCTTCCATGCGGTGAAGGGTATTGATCTGGTCGTCGAAGACGGAGAATTCGTTGCCCTTGTCGGTCCGTCCGGCTGTGGCAAATCCACGACCCTGCGCATGATCGCGGGGCTCGAGGATATATCGGGTGGAGACATCTGCATTGGGACGCGGGTGGTAAACGACCTGCCACCGCGCAGCCGCAACATCTCGATGGTGTTCCAGTCATACGCTCTTTATCCGCATATGACTGTGGGCGAGAATATGGGGTTTTCGCTGAAGATCGCAGGCAAGGATCAGGCGACGATTAAGGCAGCTGTGGACAAGGCGGCCACCATTCTGGAGATCGAACAACTGCTTGACCGCAGGCCCGCGCAACTGTCTGGCGGCCAGCGTCAGCGGGTGGCCATGGGCCGTGCTATCGTGCGCGACCCCGATGTGTTCCTGTTCGACGAGCCGCTGTCGAACCTTGACGCCAAACTGCGCGGGCAGATGCGCACCGAGATCAAGCGCCTGCATGCCAGACTGGCAGCCACGATTATCTATGTGACGCACGATCAGGTCGAAGCGATGACGTTGGCGGACCGGATTGTCATCATGCGTGACGGGAACATCGAACAGGTCGGCACCCCCGATCAGGTGTTCAACCGTCCGGCTTCGCAGTTCGTGGCGGGCTTTATCGGCTCGCCCCCGATGAACATGGTTGAGGCCCGCGTGACCGGACAAAGCCTGAAGTTTCCGGATGATACGACAATCCCGCTGCCATCGGCTTTTGCCTATCTGGCCGATGGCAGGAAGGTGATTTTTGGTCTGCGACCTGACGATATCTATCCTGACGGTCACGGTATCGACACAAGCGCAGGGCGCGACGTGACGGTGTTGGATCTGATGGTGAACCTGTCAGAGCCTTTGGGCAATGAAACGCTGTTGTTTGCTGGCTTTGGCGGTGCCGAGTGGACCTCGCGCATGCTGAACCCGCGCGAGGTGCGACGGGGCACGCAGTTGTCGTTCCGTCTCGACCTAGCCAAGGCGCATCTGTTTGACGCTGAAACTGGTGACACGCTGAGGGTCGACTGATGGCACGCATTACGCGGGTTGAACTGGCGATGGTGGATCTGGCCCCAAAGGTCAGACGGACCGACGCCATCCAGAGTTTTGTCAGTCAGGAAACCCCGATGGTCACGATCACGGATAGTGACGGGGCCATCGGGCGGGGGTATTCATATACCATTGGCACAGGTGGTTCGTCAGTCATGCGTCTTCTGCGCGACCATCTTGCCCCCCGCCTGATCGGCCGCGAGGCGACCGAGGTCGAGGCGATCTGGCATGATCTTGAAACGCTGACCCACGCCACAACCATCGGCGCGATTACCAGCATATCACTGGCAGCCATCGACACCGCGCTGTGGGATCTGCGCTGCCGCAAGGCCAGTCTGCCCCTGTGGCGGATGGCGGGTGGCGCACGTTCCTCTGCGCACTGTTACACCACCGAAGGCGGCTGGCTGCATCTGGAACCGCAAGCGCTTGTCGACGATGCGCTGGCCGCTAAAGAGGCAGGTTTCACCGGATCAAAGGTCAAAATCGGCAAGCCAACGGCATCCGAAGATGTGGCCCGTATTGCGTCCCTGCGCGACGCGCTTGGCGGCGGATACGAGATTATGACTGACGCCAACCAGAGTTTTTCACGCGACACTGCACGTCGCCGTGCCGAGGCCCTGCGTCCCTATGATCTGGCATGGATAGAAGAGCCGCTGCCTGCGGATGATATTGAGGGGCATATCGATCTGGCCCGCGCCGCCGCCATGCCGATCGCGGTGGGCGAGTCGCTTTATTCGATCCGTCATTTCGCCAGCTATATCGCACGGGATGCGGCCAGTATCATTCAGGTCGATGCGGGCCGGATCGGGGGCATCACCCCTTGGCTGAAGGTTGCCCATATGGCCGAATGTTTTGATATTGCGATCTGTCCGCATTTTCTGATGGAGCTGCACGTCAGTCTGGTCTGCGCCGTGCCGAACGGGCGCTATGTCGAATATATCCCCCAGCTGGACGAGATCACGCAATCGGGGCTGACGATACAGGGCGGCCGCGCACTGGCCCCCGACACAGCAGGCATCGGCATCGACTGGGACGAAGATGCCCTGCGCGACCGTGCCATTGCCGAATTCAACTGCGACATCAGGGAGGGCGCGTAATGGTACGTATGGGGTCTGTCATCGGACTGCGACCGGAAAAGATCGCCGAGTACAAAGCCCTGCACGCCAACGCCTGGCCCGAGGTTCTGGCCACGATTTCGGCCTGCAATATCCGCAACTACGTCATTTATCTGCGCGAGCCGGAAAACCTGCTGTTCGCCAGTTTCGAATACCACGGCGACGACTGGGCGGCGGATCAGGCAAAGATGGCCGCCGACCCCGTGACGCAAAAGTGGTGGGCGGTTTGCATGCCGTGCCAGCGCAAACTGGACACTGCCGCAGAAGCGGACTGGTGGGCCCCGATGGAAGAGGTGTTTTTCCATGACTGATACATTGCCACAAAGCTGGCCCGCCCCTGACACTCCCAGACCCGTTGTGATCTTTGGCGCAGGGTCTATCGTGCGCGATGCCCATCTGCCTGCCTATGCCAAAGGTGGTTACCGTGTTGCGGGCATCTATGATCCCGATCTGTCAAAGGCGCGGGAGCTGGCCGCCGTGCAGGGCTGTGCCGTTTATTCGACGATGGATGAGGCTGCTGCGGTTCCGGATGCGGTGTTTGATCTTGCTACACCGCCTGCGGCCCACGCCGGAGTGCTGGCGGCCCTGCCGCGTGGTTCGGCGGTGTTGGTGCAGAAACCTTTTGGTGCGGATCTGGCAGCAGCGACAGAGGTTCTGAAAGTCTGTCGTGACCGTGATCTGACCGCCGCAGTCAACTTCCAGCTTCGGTTCGCGCCCATGATGATCGCGCTGAAGGCCGCTATTGATCGGGGTGATTTGGGGCAGATTGTCGATATAGAGATGCACGGCGTTCTCGACACACCTTGGGAACTCTGGTCATTCCTTGACGGGCTGCCGCGCATCGAAATCACGATGCATTCGATCCACTACCTTGACCTGATCCGCCACCTTGTCGGGGCGCCGCGCGGCGTCCATGCTTGTTCGCTGGGGCACCCGTCGCACAAGGTGGCCCAGACACGGACATCGGCGATACTGGATTACGGCCCGGACCTGCGCTGCACCCTGTCGATAAACCACGATTGGGTCTTTGGCCCCGACCACCAGGTCTGCGAACTGCGGGTGGCGGGAACAAAAGGGGCTGCGTTTGCGCAACTGGGCGTGAACCTGAATTATCCGAAGGGTGCGCCGGACATCCTGCGAATCTGCCGTAAAGGTGAAGACTGGTGCGATGTGCCGCTGTCAGGCGCGTGGTTTCCCGACGCTTTTGTCGGGCGGATGCACAACCTTCAACGCGCCGCCGCAGGGTCGGAACCACTTGTTTCTGATGCCGGCGACAGCTGGAAAACCATGGCGCTGGTCGAGGCCTGCTATGCCTCTGCCCGCCAGCCTGCCACACCAATCGAGGACCTGACATGACAGAACGCCCCCGCCATTTTGAAGATATCGAGATCGGAGAGACACGCACCACCTATGGCCGCACGATCACCGAAACGGATTTTGTCGTACATGCCGGTCATACAGGCGATTATTTCCCGCACCATATGGATGCGGAGTTTATGGCCAAAAGCGAATTCGGCGCGCGGATTGCCCATGGCACGCTGGTTTTTGCCGTCGGCATCGGGCTGACCGCGACCGAAATCAACCCACTTTCGTTTTCTTACGGCTACGACCGTTTGCGCTTTGTCCGTCCGGTCCTGATCGGGGACACGATTCGCACACGGATCACAGCTGCCCGCAAGGAAGATGACCCCAAGCGCCCACAGATGGGGCGGCTGTTTGAAACCGTCGAGGTTGTCAACCAGCGTGAAGAGGTCGTGTTGGCCTGCGAGCATATTTACATCGTCGAAAAGAGGAAACCTGCATGATGGATTTGTCGGGGCAGGTCGTGCTTATCACGGCGGCAGCGCAGGGAATTGGACGTGCCAGTGCGCTGGCCTTCTCACAAGCTGGTGCCACGGTTCACGCGACCGACATCAATGCCAGCGGGCTGGCAGGGCTGGAGGGGTGCACCACCCATGCCCTTGATGTGCTGGATGGTCCTGCGGTGCAATCGCTGTGCGACCGGATCGGGCGGATCAACGTACTGTTCAACTGCGCGGGTGTGGTCCATGGCGGCAGTATTCTGGACATGCCGGAAGGCGATCTGGACTTTGCTTTTGACCTGAACGTCAAAGCGATGGTGCGGACAATTCGTGCCGTTCTGCCACAGATGCTGGACCGGCGTCAGGGCTGCATCATCAACATGAGTTCGGTGGCGTCCAGCATCAAGGGTGTACCGAACCGCTTTGCCTATTCCGCGACCAAGGCGGCAGTGCTGGGGCTGACCAAGTCGGTCGCGGCGGACTACGTCGGGCAGGGCGTGCGCTGCAATGCGATCTGTCCGGGCACAGTACAGTCGCCATCCCTTGATCAGCGTCTGGCGGCGACGGGCGACTATGACAAGGCGCGCGCCGATTTCGTTGCACGTCAGCCTATGGGGCGCATCGGAGAAGCCGAAGAGATTGCCGATCTGGCCGTCTATCTGGCGGCAGCAACCTATTCCACCGGTCAGGCCGTCTGCATTGACGGCGGCTGGACAATCTAAAGGACACCTTATGAAACTTCTACGTTTTGGCGCGAACGGTGCCGAAAAACCCGGCCTGCTGCACATTGACGGTACCATTCGTGATTTGTCGGGTGTCGTTCCCGATCTGGCGGGTGCCGTGCTGCATCCCGAAGGGCTGGCCAAAATCGCAGCCACCGATGCTGGCAGTCTGCCGTTGGTAGATACCGGTGCACGCCTTGGACCCTGCGTTGCGGGCACGGGAAAATTTATCTGTATCGGTCTGAATTACGCCGACCATGCTGCCGAATCCGGTTTGGATGTGCCGCCCGAGCCGGTGATTTTCATGAAGGCCACGTCGGCCATCTGCGGGCCGAACGATCCCATCATTATCCCGCGCGACAGCGAAAAGACCGATTGGGAGGTCGAACTGGCCGTGATTATCGGCAAGCCTGCCAAATATGTCTCTGAAGCGCAGGCGATGGATCACGTTGCGGGCTATGCTGTCACCAACGACGTCAGCGAACGTGCGTTCCAGACGGAACGTGCGGGACAGTGGACCAAGGGCAAGAGTTGCGACAATTTCGGGCAAATCGGCCCTTGGCTGGTGACAAAGGACGAGATCCCCGATCCCCAGAACTTGCCGATGTGGCTGACGGTCAACGGCGAAAAGATGCAAGACGGGTCGACCAGGACAATGGTTTACGGTGTTGCCCATGTTGTCAGCTACCTGTCGCAATTCATGACCCTTCACGCGGGTGATGTGATCTCGACTGGCACCCCGCCGGGGGTGGGGCTGGGCATGAAACCGCCGCGCTATTTGAAGGCCGGTGACGTGGTTGAATTGGGCATCGAAGGCCTTGGTCGGCAGCGGCAGGATGTGGTGGCCGACCAATGACCAAAATCACCGGTGCACGCAGCCTTGATCTGCGGTTTCCGTCCGAAGGTGCGCTTGACGGGTCCGACGCGATGAACCGCGATCCGGTTTATTCGGCGGCCTATGTCATTCTGGAAACCGATGGCGATCACGAAGGGCACGGGCTGACGTTTACCATCGGGCGCGGCAACGAACTGTGCGTGGCGGCCATCGATGCGCTGGCCCCGCGACTGGTGGGGCTGGACCTTGTCGACATTATTGCCGATCCGGCCGCATTCTGGCGCCATCTGACCGGCGACAGCCAGTTGCGCTGGGTCGGGCCGGAAAAAGGCGTGATCCATCTGGCGACGGGCGCATTGGTCAATGCGGTCTGGGATCTGTTGGCGCGCGAGGCGGGCAAGCCGGTTTGGCGGCTTGTCGCGGAAATGCCCGCGGAAGATATCCTGAAGATTGTCGATTTCCGCTATCTGACCGATGTCCTGACGCCGCAGGAGGCATTGGCGATCCTGAAACGTGCGGAAACGGGCAAGGCCGAGCGGATCGCGCAACTCGAGGCGGAAGGCTATCCTTGCTATACGACGTCTGCGGGCTGGCTTGGTTATTCCGACGACAAGTTGCGGCGGCTTTGCCGCGCGGCGAAAGACGCGGGTTTCAGTCATGTCAAGATGAAGGTCGGGCAGGACATCGACGACGACATCCGCCGCCTGACCATCGCGCGCGAAGAATTGGGACCAGACATCCGTCTGATGATTGATGCCAACCAGATGTGGGAGGTCGATCAGGCCATCGACTGGGTTGGCAAGCTTGCTTTTGTATCGCCCTATTTCATCGAAGAGCCGACCAGCCCTGACGATATTCTGGGTCACAAGGCGATCCGCGACGCGGTGCATCCAGTCAAGGTGGCCACCGGCGAGATGTGTCAGAACCGGATCATGTTCAAACAGTTCATTGCCAGCGGTGCCATCGATATTGTCCAGATTGACGCCTGCCGTCTGGGTGGCTTGAACGAGGTTCTTGCGGTTCTTCTGGTCGCGGCGAAATACAACCTGCCAGTCTGGCCCCATGCCGGTGGCGTTGGCTTGTGCGAATATGTCCAACACCTGTCGATGATCGACTTCGCAGCTGTATCGGGCGTTATGGAAGGACGGGTCATAGAATTTGTGGATCACTTGCACGAGCATTTTGTTGACCCTTGTGTGGTCAAAGGCGGGCGCTATCTCGCTCCGCGGCAATCGGGGTTCTCGATTGAAATCCGCGACGAGACGCTTGATCGAAACCGTGTCTAACCTGCTGTTTTTGCCATCACTCGGTTGCTTTCAACTGCTGAACTGTCAGGTAATCCGGTTTGATACCGGGCAAATGTGGCCGCGCCGAAATCCGGTGCCGTGAAGACCCGTTTTCGCCCGCCCGTTCCTTGGGACGGGCGGAGATTTTGATTGCAAACGTCAGTCGAACCTGAATCGCCGGCTAATCCCGCTGTTTATAAACGCTCGGATCGTGTCACGGGGCCGCTTGGCAATAACTGAACCAAAAATTACACCATGTCCGTGGACGCTATCGGGCTGCAACGCGACAGTCCTGCGGCGGCTTATGAACCATTTGTCTCCGATTATGTGAACTCGAGAGAGTCTGCGGGGCGTGCCGCTACCCGTCAGAGTCCGGTGGTGATGTTTCTGCAATCTGGTCGTTTCATTGTTGAATTTTAAACAAGGTCCAAACTGCACTTGTTGCCATTGCGTCACATTCTTGCCGCAATCTATGAACAAGTGTGGACCCCAGTCAGTTAATACGACTAAGATTTTTTTAAGTAAGATCATGGACATCCAAGAATTTAAACGGGTCAATAGCCGCTTCAAACGGCTTTGAACCCGAACTCACGGTCGTGAAACGGCCACAATTTATGAGAAAGAAAAATCTTTATGCAAACCATCCGTCAGATCGGCATACGCCAACGCAGCATCCGGCCCCGTTTCGGTCGGGCGGCTGTTCTTGCCTTTGTTCTGGCAACTGGGGGCATACTTTCGATGCCCGCCACTGCGATCGCACAGGATTCGACATGGGATACGGTCGCAGACAACGATCAGGTGGATGGCGGCACAGGCGTCTGGGATGGCACAACCGCAAACTGGACCAATGATGCAGGTGATACCAACCGCACATGGAACACTGCCGACAACGCATATTTTGATGGAACCGGCGGCGATGTGACCGTTTCGGGCCAGCAGGAAACCAGATATATCACTTTTCAGACAGACGGTTACACGATAACCGGCGACGCGCTGACTTTCAGCCCGATTAGCGGTACCGGTGTCACCGTGGCGACAGGCACGGCCACAATCGCCAGCGACATCACATCGACCACCGGCTTTAACAAGGCCGGAAACGGAACACTGGTGCTGAGCGGGTCAAATTCGTTGGCTGGAACGCTGAACGTTTCCCGCGGCAATCTTGTTGCGACAAACGCCAATGCACTTTCCGACGTGACCAACTTCACGATGCAAAGCACCAACAGCGCGCTGAACGTCGATCTGGGCGGCGGTACCTTGTCGGTTACCAATTTGAACGTCAACTCGCCGGGCAGCAGCAGTCTGAACAATGGCATCCTGTCGGTTTCAGGCCTTGCGCAGTTGGGATACAGCACGATCAATGCGGTGCTGGACGGTGCCGGAGAGTTTCGCAAATTGCTGTCCTACACCACAACGCTGAACGGGGTGAACACGCTGACCGGTGCGGTGAATGTCAACCAGGGTCAACTGGTGATCGGCGCGACCGGCAGCATTCTGAACACATCAGGAACCACAATCGCCGCGGGTGGCACGCTGAATGTCAACGGTGCAGGCGGCAACGCGATCAGCGATACCGGCACAATCGACAACAGCGGCAATTTCATCCTGACCGGCAGCGATGAAACCGTGGGGTCGATCTTTGGCAGCGGCAATATCAACCTGAACGGCAACACCCTGACAACTGGCAATGCGTCGGATGCGGCGATTTCGGGTGTCATCTCGGGGACAGGCGAGTTGGTCAAACAGGGCTCGGGAGTGCTGACCCTGTCGGGAACCAATACCTATTCGGGCGGTACTGCGATCAACAACGGTACCGTTACAACCGACAATGTTTCCGCACTGGGCACAGGAACCGTTGCCGTCAATGGTGGCAGTCTGAATCTTGCGTCCGACCTGTCGACAGGCACGCTGACGGGGACGGGGGATGTCACCAATGGCGGTCACCTTCTTACAGTCGGCGGCAACAACGTGTCTGGCACCTATGCGGGTGTTATGTCGGGTGACGGCGGGTTGACCAAGAACGGCACGGGCACACAAACTCTGTCGGGGGTCAACACCTACACTGGTGATACGACAATCACTGCGGGCGTTTTGCACGTCGCAACCGGTGGCAGGGCGGGGGCCACATCGGGCAGAATATCGGTGGCATCCGGCGGTGCGCTTGAGCTGGGTGGCAGCGTCATTGTGACCAACCCGATGACAATATCCGGCAACGGAAGCGGATCTGGCGCGATTGTGTCGGCGGCGGGTAATAACAGCGTGGACGGCCAGATCACGCTGGCAAACGCAGCGACGATTGGTGCAGCGGGCGGTGCAATACTGAACGTCGGGGGCGGCATTGCTGGCACAGGACAGGATCTGACATTTGCAGGCGGGGGAAGCGTTCTGGTCACGGGGGCGATCACGACGGGAACCGGAGGCGTGACAAATACGGCGGGCGATCTCTATCTGCGCGGCACAAATACCTACACCGGTGCGACAACCGTAAACGGCGGCAGGGTCATTCTGGGCAATGGCAACGCCATAGCAGACACCGCTGCAATGGTCGTCAATTCGGGAGAGTTGATTGTTGAAACAAACGAGACAATCGGCACCCTTGCCGGATCGGGTCCGGTATCTCTGAACGCCAACAGGCTGACCGTGGCGGGCGTGGGATCGACTGAATTTTCTGGTGCGATGGGCGGCACTGGCGGCCTGAGCAAATCGGGCAGCGGCACGCTGACACTGACAGGTTCTAACGGCTATACCGGACTGACCGATGTCGCCGGCGGCACACTTGCCGTCACAGGGGGGGGTACGCTTGCCAGTAATTTGATACAGCTGAACGGCGGCGCTACGTTTCTGACCGACGGGGGCGCGCTGAACTCTGGAACCATTATGCTGGTGAACGGTGCGGGCACCACAGCGCGCCTAACCGGAGATGAAACGGTTTATGGGATCGCCACTGCGGCGGGCACCATACTGGATCTTGACGGCGGGACGGTCACAATGATCGCCAATCCGACACTTGCAGGGTCGGTGACCGGTACAGGCGGCATCACCGCTTCCGGAACAAGCGCAAACATCACGCTGTCCGGCGCCAATGACTACACCGGCGCGACCACGATCACCGGCGGCGGCATCCTGCGTGTCGACAACGGCGCGGCCATTGTCGATACCGGCGCGGTTGATGTCGTGGCTGGCACGTTTGAACTGCTTGCCAACGAGACAATCGGCACCTTGGCGGGCGCAGGGTCGGTGGCGCTGAACGCCAACACCCTGGCCGTAGCGGGCGCGGGATCGACCGGATTTTCGGGCAGCGTCGGCGGGACAGGTGGCCTGAACAAATCGGGCAGCGGCACGCTGACATTGTCGGGCACCAACGATTACACCGGCACGACCTCCATCAACGGCGGCACCCTGCGCGTCGACAACGGTGTGGCGATTATCGATACCGGCGCGGTTGATGTCGTGGCTGGCACGTTTGAACTGCTTGCCAACGAGACAATCGGCACCTTGGCGGGCGCAGGGTCGGTGGCGCTGAACGCCAACACCCTGACGGTAGCGGGCGCAGGATCGACCGGATTTTCGGGCAGCGCCGGCGGGACAGGTGGCCTGAGCAAATCGGGCAGCGGCACGCTGACATTGTCGGGCACCAACGATTACACCGGCACGACCTCCATCAACGGCGGCACTCTGCGCGTCGACAACGGTGTGGCGATTGCCGATACCGGCGCGGTCGAGGTTTCATCGGGCACGTTTGAACTGCTAGCCGACGAGACAATCGGCACGTTGACAGGTGCAGGGTCGGTGGCGTTGAACACCAATACGCTGACCGTGGCAGGCGCGGGATCGACCGAATTTTCGGGCGGGCTGGGCGGCACTGGCGGCCTGACCAAAGCGGGCAGCGGAAGTTTTCTGTTGTCGGATACCAACAGCTACACAGGGGCGACTTTGGTAAGCCAAGGTACGCTGGTTTTGTCTGGCGGCACCGCTTTGGCTGATACCAGCGCCGTGACGGTGGAACTGGACGCCATTCTACAGCTTCTTGAAAGCGAGCGAGTGGGCAGCCTGACAAACCGTGGTATCGTGAACCTGTCCGCACCAAGCGGCGTGACCGGCACAGTGCTGACCGTATCGGGCAATTACGATGCGGCATCCGATCTGATAATGGATGTGGTTCTTGGGGATGACGCCTCGGCCAGTGACCGTCTGGTGATTGAGGGTGATACCTCGGGTACGACGAACGTTTTTGCAATCAATCAGGGCGGGACAGGGGGCCAGACGACAACAGGCATTCTGCTCGTCGATGTTGGTGGCACTTCGGGTGGCAGCTTTGTGTTGGCCAACGGCGATGTCGTCCTTCCGGGCGGCGAAACCGGATTGTCCGCGGGCACCTATGTTTACGCGCTTCGTCAGGTGGCGGGCGACTGGGTCCTGCAATCGCAGCTGGAACCGACCACAGTGGTGGTCGAGTCACTGTCCGCCGCGTTGGCTGGACAGGTGCAGGCGCAAAGCCTTTCCCGACGGATGGCCGGACGCCAGATGCTGAGCCGTGGCACGGGTTCGAAAAACGGTAACGCCACATTCGCGTGGCGCGACCTAACCCGGAACAGCCCGCTTCCCGGCGCATGGCTCACGGTGCGTGGCGCGCATTTCGACGTGACCCCCCAAGGTTCCAGCACCGGTCTGTCCTACGAACAGGACACATGGCGGCTGCAAACCGGCCTTGACGTGGTGCTGCACGAGGGCGCGGGTGGTGTCTGGTCTGGCGGCGCTAGCGTTTTCTACGGTGGTGGCAATCTCGATGCCACCTCGGCGCTTGGTGCAGGTTCTGTCGCGAGCGATGCGCGGGGCGTCGCTCTGACGGCCACATGGCAGGGAGACACAGGATTTTATGCCGACCTCCAACTGGAATACAGCGCGTTCAATACAGACGTAGCATCGGCCAACGCCGGTTCGCTGGTCACAGGGCTGGATGGCGAGGGGCACATGGCCTCGATCGAGTTCGGGCAGTCGCTGGCATTGCAATCCGGTTTTACGCTGATCCCGCAGGCGCAGCTGAGCTGGGCCGAGGTCAGCATGGACAGCTTTACAACGCCTGCCGGTACAACAATCGACGCCCGTGATTCCGACAGCTTGCAGTTGCGTCTGGGCGTTGCGGCGGAACGGTCGTGGACCACAGATGCGGGGGCCACAGCGCAGATCTATGGTATCGCCAACGTCAGCCACGAATTCCGTGGTGACACACAGGTGTTTGTCGACACAACTGCACTGAACGGCGCGGCCACCGACTGGGCAGCAGAGATCGGAATTGGCGGATCTTACGATTGGGACACTGGTGGAAGCAAATCCTCGGTCTATGGTGAAATCTCGGCATCCCGTTCCGTTTCGGGTGGCGATTTCTCGGGCGTTTCAGGTGGTTTGGGGCTGCGTGTCACATGGTAAACCGCATTTTCACGGTAGCTTTTCTGGCGGGGTCGATTTGTTCTGCCAGCGCGCCCGTCCACGCCCAGACAGCACAAGGCCCTGATCTGGTACAGGAAACCTATCGCGACTGGGTCGTTCGCTGTGCAACGCCGGATGCAGCGCAAGACACGCGGATATGCGAGATGACGCAGGACATCAGTCAGGCTGAAACCGGTCAGCGGCTTCTTGGGCTGGCCCTGCAAGCCACCGAGAGCGGTGCTGAGCTTAGTATTGTCACACCCTTCGGCCTCCGGCTGTCCAACGGTGTAACGCTTGCGGTCGAAGCCGGGCCGGTGGCAAAGATCGCCTTTCGCACCTGTCTGCCCCAAGGCTGTATCGCAAGCACACAGCTTGACGATGCGGCGCTTGCACAGCTTGGCACAAGCGAAGCGGTCGACGTGTTGCTGACGACAGACTCGGGCCAGACCGCAACACTGTCAGTCTCGCTTGGCGGTTTTGTCGGGGCATTCTCACGGCTGGAAAACTTGCGCGAACAGTAAGCCGGTTCCGAAGCAAAAGAGGTATTTCCAAGACTTCATCAATGGTGGGCGGAAAACTGGCATTGCCAAAGGTCTGCTATAGCATCCTGCCCAGAAATTGAATCGCGGGGGAAACCCCGCGTTTCAGATTTGGGAAGAAACCTCTTAGGTAATGCCGCCAATCGTAAATCTTGCATGGTGGGAGTTGGTTGCTGCGTTGGATCACCCGCATATGCTCACACAAGATCTCGCCCCATAACGCGACACATTGCTGTTCCAGCCGATCGTTCAGCACCGCGAAATCGGGAAAACTGGGCATGGGTTGCAGCAGCCGGTGTCTGGCATCCGCAAAAGAGATGATCGATATCTACCCCCTTTGCTGATCCACCGTGCGCGAGCCGTTCTTGGCAGCGCAGCCGGAAAAGCCGGTGCGTCCTGGGTGTTGCACATCACCTGCGTTCGGCCAGCCATTTCTCCAGATCGCGTTGCGCGGCATCAAGAATCTCGATGTTGATCGTGCGCGTGAACAAAGCGCGGTTCAGTGCACGCACACGCTTGTTCAGCGCGAGCTGTTCGTCCAGTTCAGAAACGACTCCTAGTTTTTCATAGAGCGACAACAGCCGGTTTTGCACCGTCCTGAGCGACATGCCTCGTCTTTCCGCAATCAGTTTATCCTGTAGACCCAGCGCCAGATCGACCAGAACGGCGAACTCGCTCTCATCAATGCGCGTGCGCGGCGAGGCTCCGCTTTTCTGAAGGCGGTGGATTTCGCGGTCCAACATGATCTGCCCTTCGATCAGTACAGCGCGAAGCGCCAGTTTAAGCCGCTCGCGCGAGGCCGTCTTCAAGATGTAACCATAGGCGCTATCTTCGGGTACGATCTGTGCGATGCCCCGCAAATAGGCTTCGTCAGCATAATTCGACCAGAACAGGATGCGGGCTTGTGGCCGCTCGGACCAGATTGCGCGCGCCGCTTCGATGCCGTTGCGGCGGTCCATCTGCAGGTCCATCACAATGGCTTCGATTCCGCCCCGTCTGGCCTCTTCCTCACCCGCCTCTCCGTCGGAAGATTGGATGATCTCCGTAACCTCGGGCAGAGCTTCGACCAGCGCATCTTGAAGATAGGCTCCATGAAATTGGTCGTCTTCGACGATAAGCACCTTCATGGCCGGCTAGCCAGCATGACGCGGACGGTGCAGCCGTATTCATTCAGGATATCCAATTCGGCCGAAATGAGGCGTGATCGGGTGCGCATATGCGCAAGACCGGAACTTCTATGTACGCCAGCCGGAATACCGCGACCATCGTCGCTTACCGTCATGACAAGACCGTACTGGGCCAAAGGCTCGATCGTCACCTTGATGCGGCTTGCGCCAGAATGACGCGCGGCATTGTTGATCGCCTCTTGGGCAATGCGGAAAAGGGCAGTGCGTGTTGTCTGGTCCAGCCGGTCGGGCGCGCCGCCGGTGTTGTCGGTGACGTCGATTTCCACGGGGTTGACCCCGACTGCACGTTCAAGATGGACCCGCACCGCATGAGTGAACCCGAACAGTTCAAGCAAGGTCGGCACGGCGGTGTCGATGATTTGCCGCAAGTCGCTGATCATGTCGGTGATCCGCTGGGACAGGGCATTGCGCGGCAGCGGCGTGTCGCCTGTGACCTCGCGCAGAAGGCGGGTCAGGTCGGCCAATGTCTGGTCGTGCAGGTCCATGCCGATGCGCTGGCGTTCTTGTTCAAGCGTTTGGGTCAGTTCAAGCGCGCCGCGCCGCAATCCTTCTTCGCGTTCGCGCGCCTGCTGGCCGACTTGGGTGGCCCGTTGCGCCTGTTCGGCGGTGTGCATGGCATGAAAATAGGGCGACAGAACGTCCGCGATATGTTGGGCGCGCTGCACGGTTTCGGATGTGTAAAGCGCGGGCGTGGCATGCGAGATGTTCAACGTGCCGATGGGTTGGCCCATAACTTTCATTAGCACATGCACGCGCGACCGCAGCGAATGATTAAAGATCGGCTCGGAACAGGCACCTGCAAAGGTCTGGCGGGGATCTTGCATGGCGTCGCTGCACAGCATGAAATCACATTTGCCGGTAATCAGGTCGCGGATGGGCGATCTGTCGACGCGCGTGCGGGCCCGCGACCAGCGTGTCTGGATGCCGACTTCGTAACTGGCCATCCAACCGGGACGGTCATACAGACACAGATCGGCGTGCGAAAATGGAATGACCTCGGCGATTTCATCCGCCACCGCCTCGAGCGCCGAGGCGATGTCAGTGCGTTCTGCCAGATGCGTCGAGATGCGCAGGAATACGTCACCCTTGGCAGGGGCTTGCAGCGCGTTGTTCATTGTTTCCTCCCGTCGCGCGGTGCGCGTCCCCGCAACTTTGGCCTCCAAATGCCCGAAAGGGAACACCCCTAGCCGCAAAGTCGTTGCGGGAAGCCGCAACATCTCTGCGGGGGGATGCCTTTACAGATACGGGACGTTCACCACATCATCCGGTCATCTGCGTCCTTGCCGGACCGGATATCAGCGCAGGATCAATGCGCGATAGGGAGGAACATTTATGACGATTTCAAAAATGCTGCTGGGGGCGGCAAGCCTTGTCTTGGCTACGGGGGCCGCGCAAGCAGAATCCCACATGTCCGAGACATCCGACAAGCGGATCGCGCTTTCGAACAATTATGCGGGTAATTCGTGGCGACAGGCGATGCTGCAAACTTTCAAGGAAACCGGAGAGCAAGCGGTGACCGATGGGGTGGTTGCAGCAGCCGACGCCTATACTACGTCCGAAAATCAGGCGACCGAGCAAGCGGCGCAGATCCAGAACATGATTTTGCAGGGCTATGACGCGATCGTGCTGAACGCCGCGTCGCCCACGGCACTGAACGGCGCTGTGAAGGAGGCATGTGACGCAGGTCTGACAGTGGTAAGCTTTGACGGTATTGTGACCGAACCCTGCGCATGGCGCATTGCAGTGGACTTTGCCGCGATGGGCAAAGAGCAGGTCGACTATCTGGCCACACGCATGCCCGACGGTGGCAATCTGCTGGAAATTCGCGGTTTAGCCGGCGTTTTTGTGGACGACGAGATTTCCAAGGGAATCCACGAAGGCGTAGCAGAGCACGAACAGTTCGAAGTCGTCGGGTCGGTTCATGGCGATTGGGCGCAGGATGTGGCGCAAAAGGCTGTGGCGGGCATTTTGCCATCGCTGCCGCAGGTTGTCGGTGTGGTGACCCAAGGCGGTGACGGCTATGGAGCGGCACAAGCCTTTGCAGCGGCGGGCCGTGACACGCCGCTGATTGTTCTGGGCAACCGTCAGGACGAATTGCAGTGGTGGGCCGATCAACGTGATGCGACCGGCTATGAAACGCTGTCGCTGTCCATCGCACCAGGTGTTGCGTCGCTGGCGTTCTGGGTTGCACAGCAGGTTCTTGCAGGCGAAGACGTGCCTAAGGATCTGACCGTGCCGTTCCTGAAGATCACGCAGGACACACTGGACGACGCGCTGGCCAATACGTCCGAAGGCTCTGTTGCCAACGTGACCTATGAATTGGGAGACGCCAAGCAGGTCATCGCGGACGCCAAGTGATATTTCCTTGGGTCGCCCTTCGGGGCGGCCCGCCCTCATCATTCGAAGAATGGAGCGCTCATGCCTGATCATGAGAGCGCCCCGATCGTGACGCTCGTCGACGCGGCCAAGCATTTTGGCCCGGTACGCGCGCTAGACGGGGTTAGTATGTCGGTCGCCCCGGGCGATTGTATCGGGCTTGTCGGCCACAACGGCGCGGGCAAGTCAACGCTGGTGAACTTGATAAACGGGGGGCTTACGTCATCTTCGGGAAGCGTCGCGTTTTCCGCAGGCGCCTCGGCGCTTGCAGCCGGAGTGCGCTCGGTCTTTCAGGAACTGTCCTTATGTCCCAACCTGACCGTGGCCGAGAACCTGAAGATTTCCCACAGCGCATTAAAAGGTGCGGGCTGGCGACGACCGGCGCGGGCCGAGATACGCGCTACCCTTGACCGGATTTTCCCTGATCACGGCATCAGCGCCAATGCGCAGGTCGATACGCTGTCAATCGCAGAACGCCAGATGGTCGAGATTGCCATCGGTTTCGCACCACGCGGAACGCAAGCGCGGCTGGTCATTCTGGATGAACCGACGTCATCGCTGGACGAGGGCATTGCCGGTCAACTGCTGACACATATCCAACGGTTCTGTGCATCGGGCGGTGCGGTGATCTTTATTTCGCACATGCTGGGTGAGGTTTTCAAAGTGGCGAACCGTATCATCGTGTTGAAAGACGGCAGGATTGTTGACGAACGTGCATCCGGCGCGTTCACCCGTCAAGGTCTGGTTGATGCGATGGGGCACGTCGCGCCCGAAGCTGCGCAAGAAACCGGACCAAAGGGCGCATATGGCCCAGAGGTTTTGCGCACGCCACAAGGGCTGACCGCGCGCCAAGGCGAGATTGTCGGGCTGTCAGGACTGGCCGGACACGGACAGGCCGAGGCGCTGGCGCACCTGTATCTGTCGCGGTCGTCCGCTTGGAAGTCCGGAAAATCACCCGAGGTCGTCTTTGTCGCGGGCGACAGGCCGCGCGACGGGATTCTGCCGCTTTGGTCGATCCTGCGCAATATTTCGATTTCGGTCCTGCACCAAACGGCAAAGCGCGGTTTTGTGAACCGGCAGGCTGAAACCGCGATTGCGGCAGAGTGGAAAAGCCGCATCGGCATCCGCACCGATGATGTGGCAAACCCGATCTTGTCGTTGTCGGGGGGCAACCAGCAGAAGGTGCTGTTTGCCCGCGCGCTGGCATCACACGCGCCATTGGTGATTATGGATGACCCCATGCGCGGCGTCGATGTGGGCACCAAGCAGGATGTCTATGCCATGGTCCGCGCCGAGGCCGCGAAAGGCCGCACTTTTCTGTGGTATTCGACCGAAACCGAAGAGGTGTGCCAATGCGACCGCGTGTTTGTTTTTCGCAATCACGAGATCAGCGCCGAACTTACCGGCGCCGACATCACCGAGGAGAAAATCCTTGGTGCGTCTTTTGAAATGCAGGAGGCATCATGAATTTTCTTGCCCGCCACAGGATCATCCTGCCTGTGGTGTCGCTGGCCATTCTGCTGGCCGCGACCTTTTACATGCAGCCCCGTACCATGAGTTATTTCGGTTTGAACCTGTTGTTCAATCTGGCAGTGCCGATCGCGCTGGCGACGGTTGCGCAGATGATGATTATCATGGTCAACGACATCGACCTTTCGCTTGGGGCGTTTGTCAGTCTGACGGCCTGCGTGACGGCAACCTTTCTCAATGATACGCCGATGCTGGGCCTTCTGATCCTGCTGGCGCTTGTCTTGTCCTATGCCGCACTGGGTGCGGTGATCCATGCACTGGACCTGCCCGCGATTGTGGTGACGCTGGGCATGTCCTTTGTCTGGGGCGGGCTGGCGCTGTTTATCCTGCCATCACCGGGGGGCGAAAGTCCGGGCTGGTTGCGGGCGTTGATGACGGTCAAGCCGCCGTTTGCACCGATGGCGGTGGTTGCTGCGGTCATCATTTCCATTGTCACCCATCTGTTTATTGTCCGTTCGGGTATCGGAACGGTGTTGCGCGGTGTCGGTGGCAATGCGCGGTCGGTCGCACGTGCGGGGTGGTCGGTGATCTGGCTCAAGGCGCTGGCTTATGGTCTGGCGGGTCTGTTCGGCGTGCTGGCAGGCATGGCGCTGGTGGGGCTGGCAACATCCGCCGATGCCAACATAGCCTTGCGCTATACGCTGTTGTCCATCGCAGGCGTGATACTGGGCGGGGGCGAATTTACCGGCGGCAAGGTAAGTCCCACGGGGGCTGTGATCGGGGCGTTGACCCTGACTTTGGCGGCGTCGTTCCTGTCGTTCATGCGGCTGTCGCCGGACTGGCAGATCGGCGCGCAGGGCGCGATCCTGATCCTTGTTCTGACGGCCCGCCTGATCTTCAGCCGTAAGGGTGCCGTGACATGAACCCGATGAATGTGCTGGCAAAACCGTGGATCTGGTCGTGGCTGGCTGCTGCTGCGGCCTTTGGTCTGACCCTTGGGTTGACGCAGGGGCGCGGCGCCGGAGAGTTGGCCTATGCCGCGCTGTCTTTCGGGGCCTTTGCAGCCATCGTGGGACTGGGGCAGATGCTGGTGATAACGCTGGGGCCGGGCAATGTGGATCTGTCAATACCGGCTACTATGACGCTGGCGGCCACACTGGCGCTCAAGGCGATGAGTTCGGACCAAGGCACGGCGCTTCTGGGTCTGGCCATTGCGCTTGGCGTGGGGGCGGGGGCAGGGCTGGCCAATTACGCCCTGATTTTTTTGCTGCGCCTGCCGCCGATCATCGCAACGCTTGCCGCTTCGCTGGTGTATCAGTCGGTTGCCATCTGGTCGAACCGTGGTCTTAGGATCAAACCGCCCGCCGGACTGGCCGAATTCGCCACGGGGCGGTTTTTGGGTCTTCCGAATGTGGCGTGGGTCGGACTGGCGCTTGGTATTATCGCCTGGGTGATACTGGAGCGGACGGTTTGGGGCCGGATGCTGCTGGCCACGGGGCAGAACCTGCGTGTTGCCCGTCTCGCCGGGGTGCCGGTCGAGCTGATCCGCGCCACCACCTATGTTGCGGTAGCGGTTTTTGCGGCGCTTGCGGGGTATCTTCTGGCCAGTTTTTCGGGGGGTGCTGCGCTGAATATGGGGGCCGAGTATCTGCTGATGTCTATCGCCGTTGTCGTCATCGGTGGCAGTTCGATCGCAGGCGGCAATTCCAACGTTCCGGGCGTCTGGGGGGCGGCGTTGTTCATGTTTCTCGTGGTTTCGATGTTGAACAGCTATGGCGCAGGGGCGGGCGTGCGCAACGTGCTGACGGGCACCATCATCATCGCGATCGTCATTGCCGCCAGCACAAGGAGGGCCCGTGCATGACGTCCATGCCGCCGCATCTGGAAATCCACGACGACCGTTTTGCCGGTCTGGTTCATCCTGTCTCGACGCTGGATGTGATTGCCGAGGGTTTTACATGGACCGAAGGGCCGGTCTGGTTTGGAGACCACGATTGTTTGCTGTTTTCGGACATTCCCAGTCAACGCATCATGCGCTGGTCCGAGGCCACAGGGGTGTCGGTCTATCGCAGCGGATCGGGTTTTAACAACGGCAACACAAGGGACGGCCAAGGACGGCTTGTCGGTTGCCGCCACGGAGCGCGGGATGTGGTGCGGACTGAAGTCGACGGATCGCTGACCGTTCTGGCAGACCGCTATCAGGGTAAGCGGCTGAATTCGCCCAACGATGTTGTCGTCAGTTCCGACGGGGCAGTCTGGTTCACTGATCCGACATATGGCATCATTTCAAATTTCGAGGGCCATCGCCGCGATCCCGAACAACCCGCCCGAAATGTCTTTCGTCTCTCCGCCGATGGCGACCTCAGCGCGGTCATGACCGATTTCGTCCAGCCCAACGGCCTATGTTTTTCACCTGACGAAAAGACGCTCTACATTGCTGAAAGCGGATCGAGCCACGACGCTTCCGTTCCGTCCGTGATCCGCCGGTTCGCAGTCGAGGGTGACAGCCTGCGCGACGCTGGTGTGTTCGTTGAGATCGACCAAGGTCTGCCCGACGGAATGCGCTGTGACGTTATGGGAAACCTTTGGTCTTCGGCGGCGGACGGGGTGCATTGCTTTGATCCGGAAGGCGTGCTTCTGGGCAAAATCCTGGTGCCGCAAGTCGTGTCGAACCTGTGCTTTGGCGGACGCGATGGCCACAGGATGTTCATCACGGCAACCAGTTGTGTCTATCGGGTTTTCGTCGATGTAGGCGGGGCAGAGCCCTGGACGCGGGGACGTGTATAATCACAACGGGGCCGAGCCGCACCATTCGTCTATGCGGTTTTGATTTTAATTCATCGATCCACATCGTGAAACTGGAAACAGAAACCCCAAGGGGAACTTATTTCACGATTGCATAGTTTCATAAAACAACTGGGTTTCGCGTTTTCGATCTGGCGCTCTCAGGTTGTCATTTCAGTCGCGGCCCTGCAGCCAGCACTATTTGAACCCGAAAAGGATAATTGAGTGTGCAAGAAATCTGGTCGACCATTAGCCAAGAATTTTCTGACATTCCTGATTTGTCCACCATTACCAGCATCACGCTTCGTCTTGTGCTCGCAGCTGTTCTGGGCGGTATGCTTGGCTATGAACGTGAGCTGAAGGCGCGCAGCGCTGGCATGCGGACTCATATGCTGGTGGCCGTCGGTGCCGCGCTCTTTGTGATTGGGCCACTGCAAAGCGGCATGCCGATGGCAGATATGTCGCGGGTCTTACAGGGGATCGTTCAGGGCATTGGTTTTCTGGGAGCTGGCGCCATTCTTGTGCGCGCGCGTCAGGGGAAAATCCAAGGCTTGACCACAGCCGCAAACATCTGGGTGACGGCGGCGATTGGTATAGTCGTGGGCCTGGGTTTGGAGGCGACTGCAGTGCTGTCGGTGGTGGTCGTCCTGACTATCCTGGCAGCGGTCCCCTACGTTTTGCCGCGTTCTCATAAGGACTACGGTGATGAGGAAGGCCCGTAGCTCAGCCGTCCACATAGACACAGTTGCTAGAGCCTTTGGGCAATCAGGTTAGATCATCGAAATCGGTGTACCAAGCGCTTTGCCCAACTGCGCGTGCGAAACTTGCGATCGCTGTATCGCAGCTCTGACGGTGCGTGATTGTTGCGCTCCCATGCTGCTCGTTTCCAGCGAGGGCACCAGAACAATCCACTCAGTCAGAGCGCGTAAGGCCTCCCCTCGCATGAAGCCGTGACAGGACTTATTGCGTGTCCGTAATGGTGTTCACAGCTCGGTATGGCGGAACCGGATTTGGAAGCGGGGCGTTCAGACTAAACAGAGGGCCCGTTTCGGGCTGGACCTTTTTGTTGCAGGAGCCTTGCTATGTCTGATGCCCCCAAACCGAAATCTGGTTCAGGATATGCTTGGTATGCTTCGATTATGGGCATTGTTGTCCTTGCGATTGGTCTGGTTCTGGGGGGTGGGGGTATTTGGCTGATTTCACTGGGCGGCTCATGGTATTACGCAATTACCGGATTGCTGATGCTCGTCTCGGGCGGGCTGCTGTTCAAACGTCGGCGCAGCGGCGCATATTTGTATGTCGCTATCTGGCTGGGAACGTTGGTTTGGGCGATTTGGGAAGTGACGTTGGACGGATGGGAGCCGGTATCAGATTGGTGGGCGTTGGAGCCTCGACTCTTCGCGCCTACGGTAATGCTGATACTGGTTCTGATTGCCTTGCCCGGATTGCGCCACCAGATGGGCCGCGTGTCTGCGATCGTCGGCGCGACTGCGTTGGGGGTATCTTTGGGCATGGGCGGTGCCGTTCCGCTGCATGCGCAGCAAGATATGTCACCGAGTGCAGCAGACCTGCAAAGTGCGCCAGCGCAAACTACGGATTTAGAGGATGAGACAACACGGCTTGCGCCATCTACACCATTGAAGGCTAGCAAGGATTGGCCCGTATACGGCGGGACAATTCAGGGGGAGCGACACTCACCGTTGGCGCAGATCACCACCGATAACGTCGCAAATCTGGAACAGGTTTGGGCAATTCACACCGGAGATATGCCCACCGAGGCTGCAGGTGGAAAATACTCTCCTGAAAACACACCGTTAAAGGTTGGCGATACGCTGTTCGTCTGCACGCCGATGAATCAGGTTTTGGCACTGGATGCATCCACCGGGCGGGAGGAATGGCGCCACGATCCGGGCGTGTCCGAGGACGCGATCCCTTACGGTGCGACCTGTCGCGGGTTGGCATATCATGTGCAATCCAATGTGGATCCTGACGCGCTGTGCGCGGCGCGCATTCTGGTCGGAACGCTTGATGCACGTTTGATTGCGGTGGATGCGTCCACCGGTCAGCTGTGCTCCGAATTTGGCAATAGAGGTATGGTCGATCTGAACAATGGTCTGGGTGAGACAGTCCCCGGCTGGTACGCCGTGACAGCGCCGCCAACGATTGTGCGCGGGGTGGCCGTTATTGGTGCGCAGGTCAGTGACAACGAAGCCAACGATGCGCCGTCGGGCGTTGTGCGCGGCTATGATGTGGTTACGGGCGAGATGCTTTGGGCCTGGGATCTGGGACAAGGCGGCGTGGTCGGTGAACCCGCCGAAGGCGAGACCTATACCCGTGGCACGCCAAATATGTGGACGATGGCGTCCGGAGACCAGGAGCTTGGCTATGTCTATTTACCGCTGGGCAACTCTTCGAGTGACTATTACGGCAGTGACCGCAGTGCAGCAGAGAACGAATTTGCAACCTCATTGGTGGCGCTTGATGCCACTACGGGCGAAGAGGTCTGGCATTTCCAGACGGTACACAATGACGTTTGGGACTACGATCTTGGCAGTCAGGTGACGCTGGTGAATTTCCCCGTCGAAGGGGGCGATGTTCCTGCATTGATCCTGCCATCGAAACAGGGGCAGATTTATGTGCTGAACCGTGAAACCGGCGAAAGCCTGTTCCCGGTCGAAGAGCGTGAAGCGCCCAAGCTTGGAAGTGTCGAGCCGGATTATATTTCGGATACGCAGCCCTATTCCGGGTATGCGGACCTGAACCAGCCACCGCTGACCGAAATGGATATGTGGGGGATGAGCCCGATTGACCAGCTGTGGTGCCGTATCCAGTTCCACCGCGCCAATTATGCAGGGCAGTTCACACCGCCATCGGTGGACAAGCCGTTCATTCAATATCCCGGCTATAACGGTGGGTCGGATTGGGGCAGCGTGTCGGTTGATCCCGAACGCGGAATCCTGATCGCCAATTACAATGATATGCCGAACTATAACAAATTGATCCCCCGCGACGTTGCGGATGCACGCGGAGTCGAGCCTTTTAGCGATGAAGGCGGTGAGGCCGGCCCGATGGCCGGTGTGCCCTATGCGATTGAGGTGAACGCCGGTTGGCGCGTGCCATTCACCGGCTTGTTGTGTTCCGAGCCGCCCTATGGCTGGATTAGAGGTATTGATCTGGTCACTGGCGAAACCATTTGGGACCAGCCGTTCGGTTCTGCCGAGAACAACGGGCCGTTTGGCATTCCTTCGATGCTGCCCCTGAAGATCGGGACGCCGAACAATGGCGGGCCGATCACAACTGCAGGTGGGCTGACATTTGTGGCGGCGACCACCGACAACAAATTGCGGGCCTTTGCGACTGAAACAGGTGAAGAGCTTTGGCAAGTGGATTTGCCCGCCGGTGGTCAGACGACCCCGATGACCTATGAGGTAAACGGGCGCCAGTATGTCGTGATCTATCCCGGTGGGCACCATTTCATGGAAACCAAAGTGGGCGATCAGGTCATCGCCTATGCCCTTCCGAAAGAATAATACTTGCTTCCCGCCGCCGTTGGGCGGCGTGTTGAACACTGGTACAGTCTTAGTGGAGGAGGGTCCGGGATGTCGGACACGCGGTCATCGGATGCGGCTGGGAGCGAAACCAAACTAAAGCGCGTGATGGGGCCGGGGCTTTTGCTGTTGTTCATCGTAGGCGATGTGCTGGGCACAGGGATTTATGCGCTAACGGGCAAGGTGGCCGGAGAAGTTGGCGGCATTGTTTGGGTTCCCTTCCTTGTGGCCTTTGTTTTGGCGACGGTGACAGCATGCAGCTATCTTGAGCTAGTGACAAAGTACCCTCGCGCGGCGGGCGCTGCCCTTTATACGCACAAAGCGTTTGGCGTGCATTTCATTACCTTTCTGGTGGCGTTTGCGGTGATGTCGTCGGGTATCACATCGGCCTCGACCGCGGCGCGTGCCTTTGCCGAAAACTTCGCGCAGACAGTCGGACTTGCGGACGGGGCGTTTGGCGTGACAGCGATCAGTCTGGTGTTCATGGCGCTTGTCGGGGCCATTAACGTGCGCGGTGTAGGCGAAAGCGTAAAGATGAACGTGGTGCTTACTTGTGTCGAATTGACTGGCCTGTTGATTATCATCCTGATTGGGGCATGGGCGCTGGCAGGCGGGCAGGGGGATTTTGGACGCGCCTTTGATTTTGGCAGCATCGAAGGTGACAGGGGTGTGTTCTGGCCAGTGATTGCGGCCACGACGCTGGCCTTTTTCGCGATGGTGGGGTTCGAGGATTCGGTCAACATGGCTGAAGAGTCCAAAGACCCGTCGCGGATCTTTCCCAAGGTTTTGCTGTTGGGGCTGCTGATTACGGGCGTGATTTATTTGCTGGTGTCGGTGACCGCGATTGCATTGGTGGACGCCGAAGAACTGAGCAAAGGCGCGACCCCCTTGCTGAAGGTGGTCGAGGTGGGCGCACCGTGGTTTCCGTTGGGAATATTCGGGGTGATCACCATGTGCGCGGTGGCCAATTCGGCGCTGATCAACATGCTGATGGCGTCACGGTTGCTATACGGCATGGCCAAGGAAAAAGTGCTTCCGGTGGTGTTGGGCCATGTGCTGCCAAAGCGTCATACGCCGTGGATTGCGATCCTTTTTACCACAGCGCTGGCTGCCGGACTGATCACATTTGTTGGTGCGGTACCAGAACTGGGGGGCACCACAGCGCTACTGTTGCTGGCGGTTTTTGCGGTGGTGAATGTCGCGGTCCTGATGCTGCGCAACGACAAGGTTGATCATGACTATTTTACTGCGCCGTTTGGTCTGCCCTATCTCGGGGCTGCGAGTTGTGCGTTCTTTGTTGGGCCTTGGACGGGTCGGGATCCAGCGCAGTATATAATTGCGGGCATTCTGCTAGGGATCGGCGTGGTCCTTTGGGGCGTCACCGTTCTTTACATGAATTCCAAGGGGCAAAAGCCCGGAGGCGATGATATGAGTAAGTTGGCGCAATGATGTGGGGCCGGTCTTGACCTGTCGTACGGGGCCTGTCGCGGTACGCACGCTGGCTGTTTTGACCGGCGTCCTGTTGCTGTCTGCCTGTAACGAGGGGCGGCAATCCGTGCTGAACCCGTCAGGGCGCGACGCGCAACTGCTGTTCGATCTCGCAAAGATAATGTTTGTCGGTGCCTTGTTGCTGTGGCTGCTGGTGGGGGCGTTGTTTGTCTATGTGACACGGGTGAACCCGTACGAGATGTCGCGCCGTTTGGCAGAGGGGCTGATTGTGGGCGGCGGCGTGTTGTTCCCCGTCGTTTTGCTGGGCGGGTTACTGGTGTACAGCTTGCCGCTGATGCAGGCCCCGCGCGATGCCGATTCCGGGATGCGGGTACATATCACAGCCGAGCAATGGTGGTGGCGGGTGGACTATGAATTGCCTGATGGCAGCCGCGTCACCTCTGCCAACGAATTGCGCCTGCCCGTGGGCAGACGCACCGGGCTGGTTCTGAACGCGCACAAAGTGATCCATGCGTTCTGGGTGCCAGCCCTTGGCGGCAAGGCTGATATGATACCGGGCCGCGAGACGTATCTGTCGCTGTTGCCCGAAGCGGTGGGCACCTATCGCGGGCAATGTGCGGAATTTTGCGGGGCATCCCACGCTTTGATGGCCTTCGAAACCGTGGCCATGCAGCCGGACGCATTCAACGCATGGCTGACCGCCGAAGCGCAGGATGCCGCCTTGCCGCAGGGGGAACAGGCCACGCGGGGTGCGCAGGTCTTTGCCCGCGAAGGTTGTGGTAGTTGCCACACGGTGCGCGGCACGCCGGCTGTGGGCCGGGTCGGACCGGATTTGACCCATGTTGGCAGTCGAAAATCGCTGGGGGCAGGTATCCTTGGCGTCGAGGCTCCGGATTTTGCCAATTGGATTGCCCATACCGAGACACTCAAACCCGAGGTTGCCATGCCCAGCTATGACCACCTGTCGCGCGATGATTTGCAAGCACTTGCTGCCTACCTTGGGGGTTTGAGATGACCCGATCAAACCCCTTGCCCGTTGCCGAAGGTCACTATCCCCCGACCGAGCAGATGCTGGACGAGCCGGTTTCCTTTGAAGCTCAAGAGCGCGGCAAGGAGCAGTTACGGGCCGCATGGAAAACGCCGCAAGGGTGGCGCTATATTTCGGCGGTGAACAACACCGAAGTCGGGGTTTGGTACGCATTGACCGCCTTTGGCTTTATGCTGATTGCGGGGCTTTTGGCGTTGGCAATGCGGGTCCAACTGGCGTTCCCTGACAATACGTTTCTGGATGCGGACCGGTTCAACCAGTTCTTTACCATGCACGGTTCGGCCATGATGTTTTTGTTTGCCGTACCGATGTTCGAGGCGATCAGCATTCTACTGTTACCTGCCTTTCTAGGCGCGCGCGACATGCCGTTTCCACGTCTGTCGGCCTATGGCTTCTGGTGCTTTGTCATTGGCGGTTGTTTTGTCATGGGGTCACTTCTGTTTGACGCAGGGCCCAAGGCGGGGTGGTTCATGTACCCGCCACTGGCCACCAATGAAGAAGGCATTGGCCCCGACATATGGCTGTTGGGTCTGTCGTTCATCGAGGTGGCCAGCATCGCCGCTGCGGTCGAGTTGATCGTGGGGGCGTTGAAATGCCGCCCGCCGGGGATGCGGGTGAACGTCATGCCGCTCTACGCTTGGTATGTGATGGTTGTCGGAGGGATGATCCTGTTTGCCTTTCCGCCGCTGATCGCGGGCGATTTTCTGTTTGAATTGCAGCGATCCTTTGACTGGCCGTTTTTTGACCCCGAACGCGGCGGCGATCCGATCTTGTGGCAGCACTTGTTCTGGATTTTTGGCCACCCCGAGGTCTACATCGTTTTCCTGCCGTCCATCGCCATCGCCGCTATGATCGTGCCGACCGTCGCGCGGCGGCCCATCGTGGGCTATTCTTGGATCGTGTTGTCGGCTGTGGGCACCGGATTTCTCAGCTTTGGGCTGTGGGTCCACCATATGTTCACCACCGGTCTGCCGCAAATTTCGCTGGGATTTTTCTCGGCGGCATCCGAGGCGGTGGTAATCCCCACCGGCATCCAGCTGTTTGCCTTTATCGCCACGCTGATGGTGGGGCGGGTGAAAATGACCTTGCCGATGCTGTGGATCGCGGGGGCGTTGGCGATTTTTGTAGCAGGTGGTCTGACCGGCGTGATGCTGGCCATCGTGCCGTTCAACTGGCAGGCGCATGATACCTATTTTATCGTGGCGCACCTGCACTACACATTGTTCGGCGGCATGGTTTTTCCCGTGATCGCGGGGGTCTATTACTTTTATCCGTTCATCGCCAAGAAATTACTGTCAGACAGGTTGGGTCGCTGGGCATTCTGGCTGATCTTTACCGGCTTCAACGTAACGTTCCTGCCGATGCATTTGACTGGGCTGATGGGTATGCCACGGCGTGTGTACACCTATCCTGAAAGCTCGGGTTGGGGGACGCTGAACCTGATTTCGACGCTGGGGGCATTTGTGATTGCCGTCGGATTTGCGGTATTTGTCTATGATCTGTTGCGCCCCAAGTCGCGTCAAGGTCAGATCCCGCGCAATCCTTGGGGGGCCGGAACGCTGGAGTTTGCCCACAATATTCCCGAGGAAGCATGGGGTGTGCGTTCGCTTCCGCATGTGACAACGCGGTATCCGCTGTGGGAGCAACCGAAGATCGTCGAGCGGATGGACGCGGGGCGGTTCTATCTGCCCGATGCGCCCGATCACCAGCGCGAGACGATCGTGACCTCAGTGATCGACGCCAAACCTATTTATGTTCAGCGCGTTACCGGCCCTGCTTGGATCACCATTTGGGCGGCGTTCTTTACAGGTGGCGCGTTTATCTTTCCGACATTCCACATATACACGCCCGCGATCATCTCGGGGGCTTTTGCCATTGTCTGCGTGCTCTATTGGCTTTGGACCAGTACGGCGCGCCCGCCCAAAGACGAGATGCGCGATGCCGGTCTGGGCCTGCGCCTGCCGACTTATACTTCTGGGCCGGACGCAGTTGGCTGGTGGGGCATGTGGATTACCATGCTAGGGGACGCAACCGCATTTGCCAGCATTGTATTCGGATTCTTTTTCTATTGGACCGCGCGCCCGGATTTCCCACCAGAGGGGGCGGCCCATGCCGTTTGGA